>NZ_LQPV01000015.1:0-237136 GCF_002101935.1 Mycobacterium sp. IEC1808
CCGCTCCCCCACAGCAGCCCGCCGGCCCCACCGGCACCACCCGTAGTGATCGCGGTCGCACCCGACCCGTTTCCACCGGCCCCACCGGCGCCACCGGTGCCGAACAGGCCGGCGGCGCCACCCGCGCCGCCGTTCTGACCCGTTCCGCCCGATCCGCCGGCCCCACCGTCACCGAGCAACCACCCGCCGGCCCCGCCGGGCGCGCCGGTGCCCGGCGCCCCGTTGGCGCCGTTGCCGATCAGCGGGCGCCCGGTGAACTGAAGGAATGGCGCGTTGATCTGGTTGAGGATGTCCTGCGCCGTCGGAACGGCGGCGGCGTTGGCGGCCTCGGTGCTGAGATATGTCGCCGCGCCACCGTTTAACAGGCCGACGAACTCGTCATGAAACGCCGTGGCCTGATTGGCGAGCGCCTGGAAATCCAGGGCGTGCGAGTTGAAAAGCGCCGCGATCGCTCCCGATACCTCGTCGGCGGCCGCAGCGGTGATCCCGGTGGTGGACGCGGCCGCCGCGGACTGCGCCGCGCTCAATGTCGAGCCGATATTCGCCAGATCCCCGGCCGCCGCCGTCACAAACTCCGGCGCCACAACGACAAACGACATGCCCGTGCCCCTTCAAGTCGACCGAACCGATGCCGGCCCCAACTCCGGGACACAGGCGCGAACTAAGATTAACGGGCCCGTCAATTAATCCCAGCGCTTTTGGATAAAGTTCTTTAAACGAGCTAAATGGCGTCCGGATCCTCGGCGAACGCCTCGGCGGCCTTGCGGGCGAGCTCGATCGCGGTCCGGGCCCACGCCGGCGTGGCGTCCGCCAGGCCGCACGCCGGGGTCACGCCGATGCGCTCGCGCAGCGCCGAGCGGCCGAATCCGAGCCGATCGGTCACCGCGACGACGGCGGTGGCCACCTCCTCGAACGACGGCCGCTTGGGCGGCGCCGCCACCGGAATCACGCCCAATGCGACGGTGCGGCCCGACTCCACGAAGGCCGCGATGCCGTCCAGGTCCTCGGCGCGCAGCGTGCCGGCGTCCACGGATACGCCACCAATCCCGCTGCGCTGCAACAGATCCCACGGCAACGCCGGCGCGCAGCTGTGCAGCAGCACGGCCGCGCCGACGGTCGCGGCGCACGCGTCGAGCAGTCCCAGGGCAACGGCCTCGTCGAGCGGGGCCACCGGGCTCAGCGACGTCACCCCGCTCAGCTGCCCGCCCAACGCCGCCGGCAGCGACGGCTCGTCGAACTGCACCACCACCGGCGTATCGAGGCGCCGGGCGAGCGAAGCACGGTGCGCCGCAACGCCTTCGGCCAGCGACGCCGCCAGGTCGCGCACGGCACCAGGGTCGGTGATGGCCCGGTGCCCGTTGGCGAGCTCGAGCCCGGCGGCCAGGGTGATCGGCCCGGGGGCCTGCACCTTGACAACGCGCTCACCGCCGCGCAGGCCCGCCGTCTCCCACGCCTCCTCCAGCGCGTCCATGTCCTCGTCGAGCAGGCTGACGGCGCGGCGCGTCACGGCGCCGGGCCGGGCGACGACGCGATAGCCGCGCGGCACCGTGTCGATGGCCACGTCGATGAGCAGCGCGCCGGCCCGCCCGAACAGGTCGGCACCGACTCCGCGGGCGGGCAGCTCGACGATGTGGGCCAGCGCGCCCGCCAACTCACCGACCACCACCTCGGCGGCCTCGCGCGCCGCGGTGCCGGGCCACGATCCGACGCCGCTGCCCGTCGCGAACGGATGCGCCAAAACACTCACCGGCCAACCGTATTCGACGTCGCCCAGCGCGCCGGTCGCGAGGGGTGTTGCGGCGAGGTAGGTTCTAGCCGAGAAGGGTGCAAACGGTGGGGCGTAGAGCGAGGTTCACCAGGCCGCTGCTGTTGGTGGGCGCGGTGTTGCTGGCGGCGGCGTGCACCCGGGTGGTGGGCGGCACCGCCCTCCCGGGATTCGGGCCCGCGGCCAAGGGCGTCCAGGGCGTCAACGTCGACACGATCCTGCTGGACCAGTCACGGATGCGGGCCATCACCGGCGCGGGCGAGCACCTGACGATCATCCCCTCGATGGACGGCACCCGCCCGGTGGACATCGACGCGCTCGCCGAGGCCACGCCCGCCGAATGCCGGTTCCTCTATGCCGAGACGGCGACCTTTGGCCCCGACATCGAGGAGTTCCACAAGACCACCTTCCAGGACCCGCCCGACGGGGCGCTGATCTCCGAGGGCGCCGCCGCCTACCAGGACGTCGACACCGCGCGACGGGCGTTCAGCGCCCTGGTCGGCGCCGTCCGCGGCTGTGCGGGCGGCTCGGCGGGCGAGTCGTTGGTCGGCGGTTGGAAAGCCGATGCAACATCGCTGCACCTCGGACCCGGCGGGTGCGGCCGCGACTACCGGGTGCTGAAGGTGGCCATGGTGGAGGTCACTTCCTGCGGCTTCGCGCAATCGGTGTCGGACATCGTGATGACGAACATCGCGGCCAACATTCCGGGCTAGTGGCGATCGCAAGCGCGGCGTAGCCGGGCGCAGCGGGTCGCCACCATCCCGGCGGGGCGTCACCAGTGCGCCGTCGCCATCAGCTCGAAGTTGGGGTGGCCGAACTTGACCCACATCGCCACGTGCAGGGCCGTCATGGCCGCCGAGACCGCCAGGGCCGCGATCGCCAACCCGAAGCCGTTCTGCCCGCGGTGCTTGACCTGGTGCAGCGCGACCACCGCAAAGATGCTGCTCAGCAGTGGGCTGCCGTACATGCCCATAAGGCTCAGCACGAACGCCGCGATAGCCAAGGCGTTGGTCTGGACGGACGATTCCTCACGGGCCGCGACTCGCTGTGTGCTCATGTCTGCTCCTTTCCTGGCTGTCACGGAAAGGATCGGAAACCGCCCTTGGCGGATCCTTGATGAATCCTTGAGGCGCTCAGCCCGGGCGCTCAGCGCGCGGAATCAGCGTGACGTGCCGGCGATCGTGGCGCTGCCCAGCACCTCGTCGCCGTCGGGATCCGGGCGGTACAGCACCAGCGTCTGCCCGGGTGCCACGCCCCGCAGCGGAACCCGCAGCCGGACGACGAGCTCGTCGCCGACCAGTTCGGCGACGGCGCCGACCGTCTCGCCGTGCGCCCGGACCTGGACCACGCACTCGACGGGCCCGTCCAGCGGGGCTCCCGCAGTGAGCACCGGCGACCGCCCGAGCAGGCCGCGCACGTCGAGGTCGGCGGCCTCCCCGACCTCGACCGTCCCCGTGTCGGCGTCGATCGACGTCACATAGCGCGGGCGGCCGTCGGGTCCCGGACCGGCGATGCCCAGCCCCTTGCGTTGCCCGATGGTGAACCCGTGCACCCCGTCGTGGGTGGCCAGCACCGCCCCGTCGGCGGTGACGACGGCGCCGCGGCGCACCCCGATGCGCTCCCCCAGGAAGGCCCGGGTGTCCCCGGACGGGATGAAACAGATGTCGTGACTGTCCGGCTTGTCCGCGACGGCCAACCCGCGCCGGGCCGCCTCGGCCCGGATTTCGGGCTTGGGGGTGTCCCCGATCGGGAACGCCGCGTGCCGCAACTGCTCGGCGGTCAGCACGGCCAGCACGTAGGACTGGTCCTTGTCCCGGTCGACGGCGCGGCGCAGCCGCCCGCCGGACAGCCGGGCGTAGTGGCCGGTGGCCACCGTGTCGAAGCCCAGCGCGACGGCCTTCGCCGACAGCGCCGAGAACTTGATCCGCTGATTACACCGCACGCACGGGTTCGGGGTCTCGCCGCGCGCGTACGAATCGACGAAGTCGTCGATCACGTCCGCTTTGAACCTCTCCGCGAAATCCCATACGTAGAAAGGGATTCCGAGCACGTCGGCGACGCGGCGCGCATCGGAGGCGTCTTCCTTCGAACAGCAGCCGCGCGAACCGGTGCGCAGCGTGCCGGGCGCCGAGGACAGCGCCAGGTGCACGCCGACCACGTCATGCCCGGCGTCGACCATGCGGGCGGCGGCGACGGACGAATCGACGCCGCCACTCATCGCGGCGAGGACCTTCACTTACGGCGCCCCCGCGGCGGCCAGCGCGGCCCGCCGAGCTCGGTCCACGGCGCCGGGCAGCACCCGCAGCACCGCATCCACGTCGGCGTCAACGCTGGTGTGCCCCAACGAGAGTCGTAACGACCCTCGTGCGCTCGCCGGGTCGGCGCCCATCGCGACCAGTACGTGCGACGGCTGCGCCACACCGGCGGTGCAGGCCGAGCCGGTCGAGCACTCGATCCCGTTGGCGTCCAACAGCATCAACAGCGCGTCGCCCTCGCAGCCGCGGAAGGTGAAGTGCGCGTTGCCGGGCAGCCGCTGGGGGTACCTCCCGCTTGCGGGGGACGGGTCGCGGGCGCCGTTGAGGCTGACGTCGTCGATGCCGGCCAGGACGCCCTCGACCAGGCGATCGCGCAACACCCGCAGCCGCGCGCTGTTCGGCTCGAGGCCGTCCACCGCGATCCGGGCCGCCGCCGCCATGCCGACGGCGCCGGCGACATCCGGTGTGCCGGAACGGATGTCGCGCTCCTGTCCACCGCCGTGCGACAGCGGCACGCAGGCGACGTCGCGGCGCAGCAGCAGCGCCCCCACGGCGGGCGGACCACCGAACTTGTGCGCCGTCACGCTCATCGCCGAGAGACCGCTGGCCGCGAAGTCGACGGGCAACTGCCCCACCGCCTGAACGGCGTCGCTGTGCATCGGGACGCCGAATTCGGCTGCGACGGCCGCGAGTTCGGCGACCGGCATCACGGTGCCGACCTCGTTGTTGGCCCACATCACCGACACCAGGGCGACGTCATTGTGGCTCCGCAGCGCCTCGCGCAGCACGGCCGCCGACACCGACCCGTCCGCGGCGGTGGGCAGCCAGGTCACCTCGGCGCCCTCGTGCTCGACGAGCCAGTTCACCGAGTCCAGCACCGCGTGGTGTTCCACCTCGCTGGCGATGATGCGCCGGCGCGACGGTTCGGCGCCGCGGCGGGCCCAATAGATGCCCTTGACGGCCAGGTTGTCGCTCTCGGTGCCGCCCGCGGTGAAGATGACCTCAGAGGGGCGCGCGCCCAGTTTGGCGGCGATCAGCTCCCGGGATTCCTCGATGCGCCGCCGCGCCGCCCGCCCGCTGGTGTGCAGCGAGGACGCGTTGCCGACGGTGCCGAGCGCGGCCATCATCGCCTCGATGGCGGCGGGGTGCATCGGGGTGGTGGCGGCGTGGTCGAGATAAACCATGACGCGCCCCACGATACCTGCAGGTCTGTGTGGCTAACCCACCAGCACGTGGCGGCGCCGGGGGCGCTGCGGCACTCCCACACCGACCGCCGACTCGCAGCGGCGGGCCAGCGCCCGCCGGTCGGTGCCCGGCAGCTGCAGGGATTCGACGTGAACGTGCGCCAAGGTGCGGCGCACGGCCAGCAACCGGCACATCGAGCGCCACAGGGTGTCGTCACCCACGAAGGCGGGAGCGGTCGAAACGCCGCCGTCGACGTGGTGGTAGGTCAACCGGAGCGGCTGCACCGGGCGGCCGGCATCGATCGCGGCCTGGAACATCGCCGGGTAGAACGAGCCACAGGCCACCCCGCACCACGTGGTGCCCTCCGGGAATGCCACCACGGTCTGCCCCGCGCGCAGCCGCCGTGCGGCCGTTTCGACCACCCAGGGCAGCCGCCGCAGGTTGGCCCGCTCGATGGGAATGATCTTGAGCAGGCGCACCGCGAGCTCACCGAACAAATCGGCGCGGGCCACGAACGAGCCGGGCAACACCGAGCCGATGGCAAACACGTCCAGCCAGGACATGTGGGGGCTGACCACGAGGACCCCACGCAGGTTGCGGATCGGACTGCCAGACACGCTGATCCGGACACCGAAGCAGCGCAGCAGCACCCGGCAGCAGAACCGTTGCACCCGCATCTGGCCCGGCAGCGGCACCAGCGCCAGCGGCACCACCGCCGCCAACAGCAGCGCCAGCATGACCCGAAGCGTCACCCGCAGCACCACCCGCCACCGCGACGACGCGGGGCCGACCCGCACACAGCTGCTGTCGCACGTCGCGCGGGGCAGCCAGGCGTGGGCGGCGGGGGCGTTCACTGCGCGCCGCCCACCATTTCGGAAGCCGCCGACACCGATCGCAGCCGCTTGAGATATCGGGTATCGGCGCGTCGCTTGTCCAGCAGGACGCAGAAGTCGCCGACACCGAAGTCCGGGTCGTGCGCGGGCTCGCCGCAGACCTGGGCGCCCAGCCTCAGGTAGCCGCGCATCAGCGGCGGCACCGAGGGCCGCGGCGGCGCGGGGATGTCGTCGAGGGCGCGCCCGGCCACCCGGACGGGGCGGTGGGGATGCACCCGGTACTGTGGCGGCGCGGCGTGGCGGTTCAGGATGAAGTCGCGCACCCCGCGCAGTTGGCTGCCGGGAGCCTGAACATCCGCCCCGTCCAACGCGCTATTAACGGGCACCGACACGCAGCCGGTCACATAGTCGTAGCCGTAGCGATCCAGGTAGGCCAGGATGCCCGCCCACATCAGCAGGACGACGCCACCGTTGCGGTGACCGTCGCGAACCACCGCGCGTCCCATCTCCACCAACGACGGCCGCAGCGGGTCGAAGGCGCGAACGTCGAATTCCGTTGCGGTGTAAAGCCCTCCGGCCGCGATGGCTCCGGTGGGCGCCAGCATCCGGTAGCAACCCACCAGCTCGCCGGTGTCGTCGTCGCGCACCAGCAGGTGATCGCAGTATTCGTCGAACCTGTCGACGTCGAGGCCCTCGGCACCGGCGGTCGGCAGGGCGAAACCCGGCGTGCTGGTGAATACGTCGTACCGGAGCCGCTGCGCCGCCTCGATCAAAGTGGGATCGGTGGACAGCAACAGCGAATAGCGCGGCCCGGCCGAGCTGGTCGCCGTGCCGTCCGGCGCGTCGGCGGCTATCAGGACAGAAGCAATGCTCATGGGAAACAACGTGGCGCAACCGATGAGCTAGTCGGCATCGACGCTGTGACGTGTCGGTGCACGTCAGATGACGAAATATCGCGAAATTTCGCCCTAATTGACCGCGCGGTTAACGGATGCAGGACCGCCGGTGCCGCCGCAGCGGCACGAATTACTCGTCACCGCAAGCGAAACGCTGGGCGTCATCCCGGGATCGCTTGCCGCGCTTAGGTTCTCGGCCGGGGATGGACCCGGCCGCGGGCGAAATCAGCCCTTTCGCGCCTTGATCGCGTCGGTCAGCTGCGGGGCGACCTTGAACAGGTCGCCCACCACGCCGTAGTCGGCGATCTCGAAGATCGGTGCCTCTTCGTCCTTGTTGACCGCGACGATGGTCTTCGAGGTCTGCATGCCCGCGCGGTGCTGGATCGCCCCGGAGATGCCCAGCGCGATGTAGAGCTGCGGCGACACCGTCTTGCCGGTCTGGCCGACCTGGAACTGGCCCGGGTAGTAGCCGGAGTCGACCGCGGCGCGCGACGCGCCGACGGCGGCACCCAGCGAGTCGGCCAGCGCCTCGACCACGCTGAAGTTCTCCGCGCTGCCGACGCCGCGACCGCCGGAGACCACGATGGTGGCCTCCGTCAGCTCGGGGCGGTCACCGGCGACCGCGGGCTCGCGAGAGGTGACCTTGGTGGCGTTCTCCGCGGGCGCGGGCACCTCGACGGTGACCTCTTCACCGGCGCCGGCCTGCGGCTCGGCGTCCACCGCACCGGCGCGGACCGTGATGATCGGGGTGTCGCCGTTGGCCTGCGCCTCGACGGTGAACGCGCCACCGAAGATGGAGTAGGTGGCCTTGTTGCCTTCCTTGACCTCGACCACGTCGACCAGCAGGCCGGAGCCGAGCCGGGCCGCGAGCCGGCCTGCGATCTCCTTGCCGTCGGCGTTGGCGGCCAGCAGCACGGCCGCGGGCGAGCTGGATTCGGCAATCGACGCCAGCACGTCGATGACCGGGGTGAGCAGGTACTTGTCGACGTCGTCGGATTCGGCGATGTAGATCTTGGCGGCGCCGGCCTCCTTCAGGCCGTCTACCAGCGGCGCCGCCGTGCCCGGCGCGCCGACCACGACGGCGGAGGGCTCGCCCAGCGCGCGGGCGGCGGTGATCAGTTCGGACGTGACCTTCTTCAGCGCGCCTTCGGCGTGCTCGACCAACACCAGTACTTCAGCCATGGGTTATTTCGCTCTTCTCGTCTGTGGTTTCGTGCTCGTGCTAGATGATCTTCTGGGCGACCAGGTACTGCGCGACCTGGTTGCCGCCCTCGCCCTCGTCGGTGACCTTCTCGCCCGCGGTCTTCGGCGGCTTCGGCGTCGACGACAGCACGGTCGAGCCGGCGTTGGCCAGGCCAACCTCGTCGCTCTCGACGCCGATCTCGGCCAGGGTCAGCACCGTGACCTCTTTCTTCTTGGCGGCCATGATGCCCTTGAAGGACGGGAAGCGCGGCTCGTTGATCTTCTCCGTCACGCTGACCACCGCGGGCAGTGTGGCCTCGAGCGTGAACACGCCGTCGTCGGTCTCCCGTTCGCCGGTGACCTTGCCGCCCTCGATGGACAGCTTGCGCAGGTGGGTCAGCTGCGGCAGGCCGAGGTACTCGGCGATGACGGCCGGCACCGCGCCGCCCGTGCCGTCGGTGGCCTCGTTGCCCGCGATGACGAGCTCGGTGCCCTCGATGGTGCCCAGCGCGCGCGCCAGTGCCCAGGCGGTCTGGATCAAGTCCGAGCCGTGCATGCCGTCGTCCTTGAGGTGGACGGCCTTGTCGGCGCCCATCGACAGGGCCTTGCGGATCGCCTCGGTGGCCCGCTCGGGCCCGGCGGTCAGCACGGTCACCGACCCGTCGACGCCGTCGGCGGTTTCCTTCTCCCTGATCTGCAGCGCCTCTTCCACGGCGCGCTCGTTGATCTCGTCCAGCACCGCGTCGGCGGCCTCGCGGTCCAGCGTGTAATCGCCGTCGGTGAGCTTGCGCTCCGACCAGGTGTCTGGGACCTGCTTGATCAGGACCACGATGTTCGTCATGAGTCTGGTTCGTCCTCCTCGAAGGGGTCACACAGCGCTCGACTGCGGACCTCGGCCACGCACATTAAAGACTGCACCTCGTGTTACCGGCGGGTAACTTTGTGCGGTCTGCTCTCACACCATAGCGGGTCGTAGTGCAGGTTCTTTCGGCCCGTCTGTCCCTTCCGGCCGGGGTGCCCGCTTGGCCGGTTCGCGAATCGGACACTTCGCGTTAGCCTGCCTATTCAATGAGCGCATTCCTCCCCGACGTCCCCTCGGACGCGTCCGCTCCGCAGGCGTCGGCCCCTGCAGCGGCCGACGCGGTGTTGACGCTGACGGGCGAGCGCACCATCCCGGACCTGGACATCGAGAACTACTGGTTTCGCCGGCATCAGGTCGTCTACCAGCGGCTTGCGCCGCGCTGCGCGGGCCGGGAGGTGCTCGAGGCGGGTTGCGGCGAGGGCTACGGCGCCGACCTGATCGCGGCCGTCGCGCGCAGCGTCGTCGCGGTGGACTACGACGCGGCCGCGGTGGCCCACGTCCGCAACCGCTACCCCCGCGTCGAGGTCATGCAGGCCAACCTCGCGGAGCTGCCGCTGCCCGACGCGTCGATGGATGTTGTGGTGAACTTCCAAGTCATCGAGCACCTGTGGGATCAGCCACAATTCGTCGCCGAGTGCGCCCGGGTGCTGCGGCCTTCGGGGCTGCTGATGGTGTCCACCCCCAACCGGATCACGTTCTCACCCGGGCGCGACACCCCGGTCAACCCGTTCCACACCCGCGAACTCAACGCCGACGAGCTGACCGAGCTGCTCGTCGACGCGGGCTTCCGCGATGTCGCGGTCTGCGGGCTGTTTCACGGCCCGCGCCTGCGCGAGATGGACGCGCGCCACGGCGGGTCGATCATCGACGCGCAGATCCGACGGGCGGTTGCAGACGCGCCGTGGCCGCCCGAACTGGCCGCCGATGTCGCCGCGGTCAGCTGCGACGACTTCGACCTCCTCGACGCCGGCGACCGCGACATAGATGAAAGCCTGGACCTGATCGCGATCGCGGTGCGGCCGTGAGCGCCCCGCACGTTCCCGGCATGTTCACGCTGGTGCTGCACACCCACCTGCCGTGGCTGGCCCACCACGGCCGCTGGCCGGTCGGCGAGGAATGGCTCTACCAGTCCTGGGCGGCGGCCTACCTGCCGCTGCTGCGGGTGCTGCGCACGCTGGCCGACGAGGATCGCCACCGCCTCGTCACGCTGGGCGTCACGCCGGTGGTCAACGCCCAGCTCGACGACCCGTACTGCCTCGACGGCATGCATCACTGGCTCGCGAACTGGCGGCTGCGGGCAACCGAAGCCGCCAGCGTGCGCACGGCCCGCGGCTCGAAGTCGGCGGACTACCAATCCTGCACACCGGAAGCGTTGCGGGCCTTCGGAATTCGCGAATGCGCCGAAGCGGACCAGGCGCTGGACGACTATGCCACCCTCTGGCGGCACGGCGCCAGCCCGCTGCTGCGCGCCCTTATCGACGCGGGCACGGTGGAGTTGCTCGGCGGCCCGCTGGCCCACCCGTTCCAGCCACTGCTGAACCCGCGGCTGCGCGAGTTCGCGCTGCGCGAGGGCCTCGCCGATGCGCAGCAGCGGCTGGCACACCTCCCGACCGGCATCTGGGCGCCCGAGTGTGCCTACGCCCCCGGCATGGAACACGACTACGCCGCCGCCGGGGTCACGCACTTCATGGTCGACGGCCCGTCACTGCACGGCGACACCGCCCTGGGCCGGCCCGTCGGCGACACCGACGTGGTCGCGTTCGGGCGCGACCTGCAGGTCAGCTACCGGGTGTGGTCGCCGAAATCCGGCTACCCCGGCCACGCCGCCTACCGCGACTTCCACACCTACGACCACCTGACCGGGCTCAAGCCGGCCCGGGTCACCGGGCGCAACGTGCCGTCGGAAGGCAAGGCGCCCTACGATCCCGAGCGCGCCGACCGCGCGGTCGACGCCCACGTCGCCGACTTCGTCGACGTGGTCCGCAGCCGGCTGTGCAGCGAGTCCGAGCGCATCGGGCGCCCCGCCCACGTCGTCGCCGCCTTCGACACCGAGCTGTTCGGACACTGGTGGTACGAGGGCCCGACATGGCTGGCGCGCGTGCTGCGGGCCCTGCCCGCCGCCGGCGTGCGCGTCGGCACGCTGCACGACGCGATCGACGGCGGATTCGTCGGCGACGCGGTCGCGCTGCCGCCGAGCTCGTGGGGCTCGGGCAAGGACTGGCAGGTGTGGGCCGGCGAGAAGGTGGCCGACCTGGTGCAGCTCAACAACGAGGTGGTCGACACGGCGCTGAGCACGGTCGACAAGGCCTTGTCACAAACGGGGTCGCAGCCGGCGTCGCTGGACGGGCCACTCCCCCGCGATCACGTCGCCGACCAGATCCTGCGCGAGACCCTGCTCACCGTGTCCAGCGACTGGCCGTTCATGGTCAGCAAGGACTCGGCCGCCGACTACGCCCGCTACCGCGCGCACCTGCACGCGCACGCCACCCGCGAGATCGCCGGCGCGCTGGCGTCGGGCCGGCGCGACACCGCGCAGCGGCTGGCCGACGGCTGGAACCGCGCCGACGGCCTGTTCGGCGCCCTGGATGCGCGTAGGCTGCCCCGGTGAAGATCGCTTCCCGTCGCGAGCGCGCGTGTCTGTACGACGACACGCCGTTGCAGCCGACATTTTGCGGACCGTCGCGGCGGAGGTATGCAATCGCGTGAAGATCCTGATGGTGTCGTGGGAATACCCGCCGGTGGTGATCGGCGGGCTGGGGCGGCACGTGCATCACCTCTCGACCGCGCTGGCCGCCGCCGGCCACGACGTCGTCGTCCTGTCGCGCCGGCCGACGGGCACCGATCCCAGCACCCACCCGTCCTGCGACGAGATCAGCGAGGGCGTCCGGGTCATCGCGGCCGCACACGACCCGCACGAATTCACGTTCAGCAACGACATGATGGCCTGGACCCTGGCGATGGGTCACTCGATGATCCGCGCCGGGCTGTCGCTCAAGAAATACGGCAGCGACCGCCCGTGGCGTCCCGACGTCGTGCACGCGCACGACTGGCTGGTCGCCCACCCGGCCGTAGCCCTTGCCCAGTTCTACGACGCGCCAATAGTTTCCACGATTCACGCGACCGAGGCCGGCCGGCATTCGGGCTGGGTCAGCGGCGCGATCAGCCGACAGGTGCACGCGGTCGAGTCGTGGCTGGTGCGCGAATCCGATTCGCTGATCACGTGTTCGGCGTCGATGGCCGACGAGATCACCGAGCTGTTCGGTCCCGGCCTGGCCGAGATCACGGTGATCCGCAACGGCATTGACGCGGCGCGCTGGCCCTTCGCGCCCCGCCGGCCGCGCACCGGCCCGGCCGAGCTGCTCTATCTCGGGCGCCTGGAGTACGAGAAGGGCGTGCACGACGCGATCGCGGCGCTGCCGCGGATCCGGCGCAGCCACCCGGGCACCACCCTGACCATCGCCGGGGAGGGCACCCAGCAGGACTGGCTGATCGAGCAGGCGCGTAAACACCGGGTGCTCAAGGCGATCCGCTTCGTCGGACACCTCGAGCACGCCGAGCTGCTCGCGCTGCTGCATCGTGCCGACGCGGCGGTGCTGCCCAGCCACTACGAGCCGTTCGGCCTCGTCGCCCTTGAGGCCGCGGCGGCCGGCACTCCGCTGGTGACCTCGAACATCGGCGGCCTCGGCGAGGCCGTGATCAACGGCCAGACCGGGGTGTCCTTCCCACCCCGCGACGTGGCGGCGCTGGCCACGGCCGTCCGCACCGTGCTCGACGATCCCGACGCCGCGCAGCGGCGGGCCCGCGCGGCCCGCGAACGGCTCACCTCCGACTTCGACTGGCGGACGGTGGCAAAGGAGACCGCGCAGGTCTACCTGGCGGCCAAGCGCGGCGAGCGGCAGCCGCAGCCGCGCCTGCCCATCGTGCAGCACGCACTGCCGGACCGCTAACGTTCGAGCGATGGGGCTGCAGTATTCGAGCGTCGTCGACGCACCGCGCGACGAGGTGTTCGCCTGGCACGCCAGGCCGGGTGCCTTCAACCGGCTCTCGCCGCCGTGGCAGCCCATGCGCATCCTCACCGAGGCCGACTCGCTCGAGAACGGGCGCGCCACGCTCGCGCTGCCCGGGGGGCTGCGCTGGGTGGCCCAGCACCAAGCCGACTCCTATGATCCGCCAAGGCGATTCGTCGACGGCATCGGCGGCGGCGGGCCGGCGGCCCTGCCGGCGCGGATCGCGGTGCGGTGGCGACACACCCACGACTTCGAGGATGTCGGCGGCAACCGCACCAGGGTCATCGACCGGGTCGACACGCCGGTGCCGGGGTCGTTGCTGCGTCCCATGTTCGCCTACCGGCACCGCCAGCTGGCCGACGACCTGGCCGCGCACCGACTGGCCCGCGAGGCCGGTCTCGGCGCCGCAACCTTTGCCGTCACGGGGGCGTCGGGGCTGGTCGGTTCGGCACTGACCGCGTTCCTGCGCACGGGCGGCCACCGCGTCATCACGCTGGTCCGCAGGTCTGCCGGCGGCGACGACGAGCGTCGGTGGAATCCCGACGACCCGGATCCGAACCTGCTGGACGGGGTCGACGCGGTGATCCATCTCGCCGGCGCCTCGATCGCCGGCCGGTTCACCGACGCCCACCGGAATGCGATCCGCGACAGCAGGATCGGCCCGACCCGGCGATTGGCCGAATTGGTGGCCCGAACCCACCCCGCGCCCACCGCATTCGTCTCGGCTTCGGCGATCGGGTACTACGGCTACGACCGCGGCGACGAATCCCTGACCGAGGACAGCGATCGCGGGGACGGGTTCTTGGCGGACGTCGTCGCCGAGTGGGAGGACGCGACGGCGCCCGCGGAGGCGGCCGGTGCGCGGGTGGTGCGGGTGCGCACCGGCATCGTGCAATCACCCCGCGGCGGCACCCTGAAGTTGATGCGTCCGCTGTTCGGCGCGGGATTGGGCGGACGGCTCGGCGACGGCCGGCAGTGGTTGTCCTGGATCGCGATCGACGACCTGGTCGACGTCTACCACCGCGCGGTGTGGGACACCGGCCTGTCGGGCGCGGTGAATGCCGTTGCGCCGCAACCCGTCCGCAACAGCGAGTACACCCGCACCCTCGCCCATGTCGTGCGCCGGCCGGCGATGCTGCCCGTGCCGTCCCTGGGCCCCCGCCTGCTGTTGGGCGAGCAGGGCGCCCGCGAACTCGCGTGCGCCAGCCAGAAAGTGGTTCCCCACAAGCTCACGGCGGCCGGGCACCGGTTTCGTCAACCCGACCTCGACACCGCGCTGCGGCACCTGCTGGGGCGCGTCCGTTAGTTCACGGCCTCACTCGGCGTCTCTGCCGTCGCGGCTGCGCCGGTAGGCGCGGGCCCGCAGATCGGCGAGCCAATCGGGGTAGAGGCTCACCCCGGGCGCGGTGTTGGTGACCGGATCGAACGACACGTCCGGCTCGGGGTCAAGGACGCCGGTCAAGCTCAGCCGGGCCAGTGGCGTGAAATCGCCTCGGCCGCAAGCCTGGTCAATCGCAAAGTCGATGCCGGTATGGCCGATGGCCTGCTCGACGGTGTCCAGAGACAGTCCAAAGCCGTTGACATCACTCATGATTCGCGCCCTCAGCCACCAGACGCTGCCCTGATAGCGAAAGGGCATCAGGCTAGTCAGCGTCTGGCCGGACCAGGACGTGGTCGGGCGCAGCGCCACGGCCCGGGCCAGCACACCCGAACCCGCCGAGACAAGCAGGATGTCCCACGGCGACGCCGCCACCTGCTGGGGCGCGACGCGGAGCGCCAGGCCGATGAAGTCGGGCAGCACCCCCGGGGTGCCGGCGGCCTTGGAGAGTCGGGCGACGACGTCGGAGGACGGGACGGGCAGCCCGTCGGCCGCGGGGGCGACGCGTTCGAGCGAGCCTTCGGCGAGCACGCCGACCGGATGGAAAAACCGGCGGCCGCGCAGTGCGGACCCCCATTGAAAGGGCTTGGCCAGAAGATCAGAAACGTCCACCGGCGCCGGGTTCCCGTTCTTGCCCGCGAGAAACCCCGGCCGAAAGGCTCCGAAAGCGAACGGGAGGCGGATGCGTCCCGGCCAGAAAACGAATATTCAAGGGAAGTTGCCGCGCCACGTCCCGGGTCCCGCCTGGCCCGCGGGCCGGGCCCGAAAACCCGCACTCCCATTTCGCCACGCCGGGGCGCCGCCGCGGCTAGCATGTAAACCAGGTTGAGTTCACAGCTTCTTTGTCGAGCGCGGTGCACGGCGCACCTGCCGCTCCCCCTCACCAGCCGATTGGTGCACGAGATGACTGCTCACCGTTCCATGGATTTACCCGAGACCAAACAACCCGCCAGCTGCCGATACATGGCCGACTTCGACGGCGCGCGGCTCTACGTTTATGCGCGCAGCCTGGGCACCGTCCTGCGCGTCGATGGCGAGATCGACGCGTCGAATGCCGACCAGTTCGCCCAGGCGATCCGTCGTTTCTCCCGCCTGAAAACCCCGTTGATCCTCGACCTGAGCCAGCTGGATTTTCTGAGCCTTGACGGATTCCGGGCGCTGCTGTCGCTCAACCACGAACATCGCCAGGCGCGGGTGCACTGCAGCGTCGTCGCCGACCGTGCGATGCGCCCGCTGCTGCACATCATCACCGACCACGGGTTGCAGGTGGTGGGGTCGGTGGCCGAAGCCCTCCAGCTCCTCGACGACATCGTCAAGGCCAGGCGCCGGTTGCTCTCGGGCATCGTCGCGGATCGGCGACAACGGCACGACCCGGTGCAACCGGCCGCCATCCCCTCCTGAGGCCATAACCGCGTCCGGCGACGCACCTCACCGCACGGGCTAGCGACTGCGCAGCGCATGTCCGCCAGCACTGGCGTACCGCTCGATCATTCAGTAAGTTAATGTTTCAATAACTTAACTGAGCGGCGTCGAGTGGTTGGCCGTCGCCCGGTGTTTGTTTCGTCACCAGAGGGGTATCAACGCGTGAATCCGAGCCTTTCGAGCCGGCGGCTGGCGGACGTTTCGTGGGAGGCGGTCGGCCCGATGTGCCTGCCCGACAAAGACCAATTGGACGCCTGGCGTACGAGCCTGCGGCGGGCGGTGCTGGATCAAGTCACCGGATTCGTCGCGGAGCGATGCCACGACGCCTTGGGTGACTGCGGGGTCGACGTGGCCGGCGAAATCTTGCTGGAGTTCGTCAACGGCGGCAAGTGCCTGCGGTCGATGTTCATGTATCTGGGCTGGTTGTGCGGCCAACGGCCCAGCTATGCGGCACTGTCGGCTACCGCCAGCCTCGAGTTGCTGCACGCGTTTGCACTGTTGCAAGACGATGTGATGGACAATTCGCCGTCGCGGCGAGGGCGCCCGGCCGCGCACCTGCAATTCGCCAAGTGGCACCGCCGCCGCGGGCTGTCCGGCTCCTCGCGGCGGTTCGGCGAATCGGCCGCCATCCTGCTCGGCGATCTGTGTTTGATCTGGGCCGAGCAGATGCTGCGCGACAGCGGCCTCGAGCGCCACCACCTGCTCAAGGCATGGCCACGCTACGACGCCATGCGTACCGAGCTGGCGGTGGGCCAGTTCGCCGACCTGGCAACGGATATGCGGGACCTACCGACGATGGAGGCCGTTCTGGAGGTGGCGCGGCGCAAGTCCGGGAACTACACCGTGCGCCGACCGCTGGAGATCGGCGCCGCGATGGCCGGGTGCGACGTCCGGGTGCTCGACGCGTTAGGCGACTACGGCACCGCCATCGGCGAAGCCTTCCAGCTGCGCGACGACATCCTGGGCATCTTCGGGTCGCCCGCGGTGACCGGGAAGCCCAACGGCGGGGACCTGATCGAGCGCAAGGCCACCAGCGTCGTGGTCGCCGCGCACGAGTTGGCCGACGCGTCGACCCGTCGGCAGTTTCGCCAATTCATGAGCGGCGACCGGCTCGACGATTCCGCACTGGACCAGTGGCGGAACCTCATCCTGGCCACCGGGGCGGTGCGGCTGATCGAAGAACTGATCGCCGATCGCGTCGAGGCGGCTCTCAAGGCTTTGGACGGCAACATCGTCGATGGCGCGCTCACCGCCGCGCTCGTCGACATGGCGGGCCTGTGCACCCGGCGCGCCGCATGAGCATCCGCACGGTGTCCGGGCGCACCGACCACGTCGTCGTGGTCGGCGCGGGATTCGCGGGGCTTGCCGCCGCGCTGCACCTCGCCGGCCGGGGCCGTCAGGTCACCGTGGTTGAGCGCCAACCCTGGCCCGGCGGCCGGGCGGGGCGCCGCGATGTCGACGGCTACCACATCGACACCGGCCCGACGGTGCTCACGATGCCGGACATCATCGACGAGGCGTTCGCCGCGGTGGGCGAAACCGCCTCGGACCGAGTCGAATTGCTCCCGGTCGACCCGGCCTACCGGGCGCTGTTCGCCGACGGCAGCGCCATCGACGTGCACACCGACGCCGACCGGATGGCCGCCGCCGTGCGCGAGTTCGCCGGACCACAGCAGGCCGACGGCTACCGGCGGCTGCGCGACTGGCTGAACCGGCTGTATCGCACGGTTTTCGACGGCTTCATCGCCGCCAACTTCGACTCCCCGCTGTCGCTGCTGACTCCCCAGCTGGCGCGGTTGGCCGCACTCGGCGGGTTCCGCCGGTGGGACACGATGGTCAAGCGCCACATCAGCGATCCCCGGTTGCGCCGGGTGTTCACCTTCCAGTCGCTCTACGCCGGTGTCGCGCCGCAACACGCCTTGGCGGTATACGCGGTGATCGCGTACATGGACACGGTCGCCGGGGTCTTCTTCCCGCGCGGGGGCGTGCGGGCGCTGCCCGACGCCCTGGCGGCCGCGGCCGCCGACGCCGGGGTGCGATTCCGCTACGGGTCGACGGTCACCCGGCTGGAGCGCAGCGGCCAGCGGATCACCGCCGTCCACACCGACCGGGATGCGCGCATCGACTGCGACGCGGTGGTGCTGACGACCGAGCTGCCCCAGGCGTACCGACTGCTGGGCCGGCAACCGCGCCGGATCCTTCCGCTGCGCGCGGCGCCCTCGGCGGTGGTGCTGCACCTCGGCTGCCGCGCCGTGGCGTCGCACAACGCCCACCACAGCATCCTCTTCGGCTCGGCATGGGAGCAGACGTTCAGCGACATCATCCGCGACGGCCGGCTGATGGCCGATCCCTCGCTGCTGGTGACCCGGCCGACGGCCGGCGATCCGAGCCTGGCCCCCGCCGGCCGCGATTTGCTCTACGTGCTGGCACCGGCCCCCAACCTGTCGCGCGGTGAGATCGACTGGTCGGCCACCGGTGGCGCATACGCGGACTCCCTCCTCGACATCGTGCAGGACCGGCTCTTGCCGGGCGTGCGCGACGACGCCCGGCTGCTGCACGTCGCCACCCCGGCGGACTGGGCCCGCCAGGGCATGGCGGCGGGCACACCGTTCGCGTGGGCCCACACGTTCGCCCAGACCGGGCCCTTCCGGCCGGCGAACACCGTCCGCGGCATCGAGAACGCGGTGCTGGCCGGGTCGTCGACCCTGCCCGGGGTGGGCGTGCCGACCACGCTGATCTCCGGGCGGTTGGCCGCCGACCGCATCACCGGCGCCCCAACGCGGACGACGACCCGAACGCTCGACCTGAAAGCGGGATCGCGATGATCCGGACCGAATTGGACGCCGCCGGAATCGACGAAGACCGGCTGCGCGCGGCCTATCGGTGGTGCCGGCGGATCGCCGCCGAGAACGGCCGCACCTACTTCCTCGCCACCCGGTTGCTCGCCCCCGACCAGCGCCCGGCCGTGCACGCGTTGTACGGCTTCGCCCGCCACGCCGACGACATCCTCGACGAGCTCAACCCGGCCGTGGACGTCTCCGAGCGGGCGGACCGCCTGCAGCGGCTGTCGGATCGCTTCTTCGACGGGGGCGACCACCACGACGAGCCCATCCTCGCCGCCGTCACCCACACCGCGCGTCGCTACGGGATTCCCGCGGACCTGTTCGCGGATTTTCTGGAATCCATGCGCATGGATCTCACTGTCACCGACTATCCCGACCGGGCGGCGTTGAACCGATACATGCGTGGCTCGGCGGAAGTCATTGGCCTGCAGATGCTTCCGGTGCTGGGGACCGCCGGCCCAGCGGTCACCGCCGACGACGCCGCGCCGTACGCGGCGGCGCTGGGCCGCGCGTTTCAGCTCACCAACTTCCTACGCGACGTCGACGAAGACTTGGCGCGGAACAGGATCTACCTGCCGGCCGACGAACTCGCCGCCTTCGGCGTGGACCGCGACCTGATGATGTGGTGTCACCTGCACCGGCGCACCGACGCCAAAGTCCGCGCCGCCCTGGCGGCTCAGCACCAGATCACCCGCGAGATCTACCGTTTCGCCGCCGACGGGATCGCTCTGCTGGCGCCCCGGTCCCGGCCGTGCGTGGCGACCGCGTTGACGCTGTACTCCGAAATCCTGGATCGCATTGAGGCCAGCGATTTCTCGGTGTTCACGCACCGGGCCACCGTCGGCACGGCGCGGCGGCTTCGGGTCGCCGGTGGCGCGCTGGTGCGGTCGTGGCGGGCCCGGATGAGGACCGCGTCGTGAGCGAGAAGTGGCAGTACCTGATCGTCCTGGGCCTGTGCCTGGCGATCACCGCGCCGCTCGAGCTGTTCGGCGCCGGTGTCTACCGCCAACCGCGCCGCCTGGCCCGCGCGGTCATTCCGGTCGCGGCGGTGTTCCTCGTCTGGGACGCGGTGGCCGTCGCCAACGGCGTGTGGGCGTACAACTGCGAATACATCACCGGCCTGCACATTCCGTTCGGGGTGCCGATCGAGGAAGTGCTGTTCTTCCTGGTGATTCCGGTGTGCGCCGTGCTGACCTACAACGCGGTGACCACGATCCTCGAAAGGGGCAGACGCCGATGACCGGGCTCGGCTATACGGTGCCGGCCGTGGCGGCGGTCCTGGTCGTCCTCGCGTTGGAGTTTGCGCTGTTGCGCACCAACCTGTTTCGGCGGCCGGCCTACTGGGTGTCGATGGTGATCGTGCTCGGCTTTCAGGTTTTGGTCGACGGTTGGCTGACGAAACGCAGCGCCCCGATCGTGATCTACAACGAGCGGCATACCGGCGGTGCGCGGTTTCCGTTCGACATTCCCGTCGAGGACTTCTTGTTCGGCTTCGCGCTGGTCACCGCGGTGCTGCTGCTGTGGGAGCGACAACGTGCGCGCCGATAAGGCGGGTCTGCCCCGCAACGAGGTGCCCGGCGCCTTCGACGCCGGCGCCGCGGCGTACGACCGGCTGGTCGGCGCCAACCCGTACTACCACGCGAACCTGGCGCTGTCGGCGCGCCGCATGCGGCTGCCCGGACGCGGCCGGGGCCTACGTCTGCTCGACGCGGGCTGCGGCACCGGCGCGTCGACGGCCGCGCTGCTGGCGGCGGCGCCCGAGGCGGAGATCGTCGCGGTTGACGCCGCGAACGGAATGCTCGATGTGGCACGGGGGAAGGCGTGGCCGGCGTCGGTGCGGTTCGTGCACGCGCGCGTCGAAGAACTGGAGGAATGCGGCGTCACCGGACCGTTCGACGGCATCCTGGCCGCCTACCTGCTGCGCAACCTCGCGGATCCGGACGGCCAGCTGCAAGCGTTTCGCGCCCTGCTCGCCCCCGGCGCCACCCTGGCGATGCACGAGTACTCGGTGCGCGATTCGATCGCGGCGAGGTTGGTCTGGCACGCGGTGTGTTGGGGCATCATCGTCCCCGCCGGCTGGTGGCATACCCGGGACACGGCGCTCTACCGGCACCTGTGGCGCAGCGTCCTCGCGTTCGACGGGGCGGCGGGGTTGCGGCGCCGGATGCACGACGCCGGCTTCACCGGAGTGCGCAGCGAGACGATGCCGGGCTGGGAGCGCAACGTCGTCCACACGTTTGTCGGGGAGGCGCCGCGATGACCGACCGCCGACGGCGCGTTCACCCCGCCACACCCGGCCTGGCCGACGCGGGCGCGCTGTCGTCGCGGCCGCGCGCCGTCGTGGTGGGCGCCGGGATCGCCGGCCTGACGGCCGCCACCGCGCTCGCCGAACGCGGCGTGTCGGTGGACGTCGTCGAACGCGAGGACTACCTGGGCGGCCGGGTAGGCGGCTGGACCGAACACCACGACGGCGCCGAGTTCGCGATGAACCGCGGATTCCACGCCTTCTTCCGCCAGTACTACAACCTGCGCGCGCTGCTCCGCCGGGTCGATCCGCGGCTGCGCATGCTCGCCCCCGTCAGCGACTACCCACTGATCGACGGCGCCGGCCGGCGCGACACCTTCCGCGGACTGCCACACACCCCGCCCTGGAACGCGCTGGCGTTCGCATTGCGCAGCCCGACATTTTCACTCGGCGACCTGGTGCGCATCAACGGCCGGGCCGCCGCACCGCTGGCGGCGGTGTCGGTGCCCGACATCTACCGGCGGCTCGACCACATCGACGCGGAAACCTTCCTGAAGAGCATCAACTTTCCCGAGTCCGCGCGCCACCTGGCGTTCGAGGTGTTCTCCCGCAGCTTCTTCGCCGAGCCGGCACAATTGTCCGCCGCGGAGCTGGCGACCATGTTCCACATTTATTTCCTCGGTTCCAGCGAGGGCCTGATCTTCGACGTCGCCACCGCGAATTTTCAAGTGAGCCTGTGGAATCCGCTGCGGGACTACCTGCACGAGCGGGGAGTTTGGATGCACCTCGGCACGCAAGTGTCCTGTGTCACGCCCGGAGCCACGAAAGCCTTTGACGTCCATACCGAGTCGGGCGATCGGTACGAGGCGGACGCGGTGGTGCTGGCGCTCGACGTGGGTGGCCTGCAGCGCGTGGTGGCGGCGTCTGCCGGCCTCGGCGACGATCCGTGGCGCGCCCGGATACGCCGGTTGCGCACCGCGCCGTCCTTCGTGGTGCACCGGATATGGCTCGAGAAGGCCGTCGATTCGGACCGGCCCGCTTTTCTCGGCACGGCCGGTCATCCGCCCGTCGACAACATCAGCGTGCTGGAGCGTTACGAGCGGGAGGCCGCGGTGTGGGCACGCCAACACCGCGGGTCGGTCGTCGAATTGCACTCGTACGCGGCCAGTTCCCAATCCCCCGATCGGGCCGCGGTCGGCCGGCTGCACCAGTTGTATCCCGAAACGGCCGGGGCCCGGGTCGCTTACGAACGCGTGCTGCGCCGCGACGACTGCCCCCTGTTCGCACCGGGAACCTTCCCGCAACGGCCGACCGTGGCCACGCCGCAGCCCGGGCTGGTGCTGGCCGGCGACGGGATCCGTGTCGACCTGCCGGTCGCGCTGATGGAACGGGCGGCCACCACCGGATGGTCGGCCGCCAACCAGCTGCTGGCATCGTGGGGCATTGCCGGCCACGCGCTGTGCACCGTTCCCACCCGCGGGCGGTCCGCGCTGCTGCGGTCACTGGCGCGGCCGCGATGAGCGTCGGCGACCGCTTGCGCCGGCGCTGGAAAGACTGGCCAGTCGGCGTAATCCCGCGTGTCTCATGGACACAGCAGCGCCCGACCTACCGCGACGCGCAGCCGGGCATCATCAACGCCGCGTTGGCGCGGTCGGGGCGCCGGGCGACCGGAAACTGGTTCGCGTTTGCCGCGAGCCGCGACGTGCGCACCGGTCACGCCCACGGGGCGCGGGTCGCCGGCATCGACCTGGTCGCCTGGCGCGACGAGCACGACCGGCTGCGGGTCGGTCCGGCCGCCTGCCCGCACCTGGGCGCCGACCTGGCCACCGGCCTGGTGCGCAAGGGCGTCCTGTACTGCCGGTGGCACGGGCTGGCGCTCGACGGCAAAACGTGCGAATTGCGTTGGCAGCCGTTGCCCAGCCACGACGACGGCGCGCTGGCGTGGGTGCGCCTCGATTCGGT
Source organism: Mycobacterium sp. IEC1808 (assembly GCF_002101935.1). Classification (NCBI taxonomy): domain Bacteria; kingdom Bacillati; phylum Actinomycetota; class Actinomycetes; order Mycobacteriales; family Mycobacteriaceae; genus Mycobacterium; species Mycobacterium sp. IEC1808. The sequence continues at coordinate 22,836 of NZ_LQPV01000015.1, forward strand.
TGGGACGGAGGCCCCGACGGATCGGCCGGTCGTGGTGCCGAGGCCTTCCGTTGACACCCTGACGGCGGTCACCCGCGTGGTCGGTCGCTGCGAACCGTCCGACGTCCTCGCCAACCGGCTCGATCCCTGGCACGGCGCGTGGTTCCACCCCTACTCGTTCACCCGACTGGAGGTGCTCACCACCCCGACCGAGGAAGACGATCGCTTCCTGGTCTCGGTCACCTTCCGGATGGGTCGCCTCGGCGTGCCCGTCATCGCCGAATTCACCACCCCCGACGCGCGCACGGTCGTCATGCGCATCATCGAGGGCGAGGGGACGGGAAGTGTCGTCGAAACCCACGCAACGCCAATGGGTTTGGGACACGACGGCCAGCCGCGCGTTGCCGTCCTGGAGGCCACCGTCGCGACATCGCAACGCCCGGGTTTCAAGACGGCGCGCCGGGCGGGCCCGTTGATCACACCGCTGATGCGCTACGCCTCGAACCGGCTGTGGCGCGACGACCTGGCCTACGCCGAACGCCGGTATCGACTTCGCACGGGTGGCTAGCATGGACCTACCTCAGCACGGGCCGCCAGCGGAAGTCCGAACCGACGATGACGAAAGCGCATTTCGCCTGCTTTAAGTACCTCGTGACGCTCAGCGTGGGCGCGCACTTCGCCTACCTCTGCTATGTGCCCTGCGGTGGTTTCCTCGCACTGCGGTGGCCCCGCACCATCTGGCTGCACCTGGCGAGCGTGTGCTGGGGCGTGGCGGTCGTGACGCTGCCCGTGCCGTGTCCGCTGACCTCCCTGGAAAATTGGGCGCGATTACGAGCCGGCATGACGCCACTGCCCAGCACCGGGTTCGTCGACCGTTACGTCGCGGGTGTGATCTACCCGGCCGGCCGAACCGGTACCGTGCAGACCATCGCCTTCCTCGCCGCCGTGACGTCATGGATCGCCCTGGCGAAAAGGCGGCGGAACTCGAGAAGTGGTCGTGCGACGGCTCGGGTAGGTTCTTTCCCGGCGCGCAGCACGTCGCGCTAGGTCCCCGACAGGGGCACGGATACGCTGGTGGTCTGATGAAGGATGCGGGTAGGTGAGCAAGCGCCGCGCGCAAGATCCGCCGCCCGGCCGGGCTGAGCTGGAAAGGCAGTTGTCGGCCGACATGCGAGCGATCACGGCGCAATCGGATCGCATCGGCCGCCACTTCGCGCGCACGAACGAGGTCGGCAGCAGCGATTTTCACGCCCTCCTGCACATCATGGTCAGCGAGACCGCGGGAAAACCGTTGACCCTGGCCGAATTGCGGCAGCGCATGGACGTCTCCCCCGCGGCGATCACCTATCTCGTCGATCGGATGATCGAAGCGGGCCACATTCGGCGCGAGGCGGACCCCGAGGACCGACGAAAGTGGTTGCTGCGCTACGAGGAAAGCGGCATGACGCTGGCGCACGCTTTCTTCCGGCCGCTCGGTCTTCACCTCAGCAAGGCCATGGCGGACTTGAGCGACAAGGATTTGATCGCCGCTCATCGGGTTTTCACGGCGATGATCGGGGCGATGTCGACGTTCGAGGACGAGCTTTCCGACCGGCCGGCCAGACCGTCAGCGGCCGCCCGGCGGCAAAAGGCCGCGCCGTAGCACCCCGTGCAGTAGCCGCTGTTCGATGAGGTCCGCACCACGGGCCACGCCGCCGGTCGCGGCGAAACCGGCGGCCACCCGGCGCGCGCCCGCCGCCATGGCCGTCGCCTCGCGCACGGCGAGGCGCAGGCGCGCCGCGGTCAGCCTCTTGGCCGGCAGCCGAGTCCCACAGCGGGCCACCTGTACGCGGCGCGCCACTTCGGCCTGATCGCGGGCGAAGGGCACCGCGCAAACCGGGACACCCCGGCCCAGGGCCTTCACCGTGGTGCCCATCCCGCCGTGGGTGACGGCGCAGACCGCACGGTCGAGGACCGCGCCGTGGGGCGCGAAGCGGCACACCGTGGCGTTGGAGGTTTGCGGGAGCCCGTCGGGCACACCCGCGGGGAACGTCGCGACGACGTGGACCGGTTCAGCGGCCAACGCCTGCAAGGCGATTCGGCCCAGTTTGGCGTCGGCCTGTGCGATCGAGGAGGTGCTGACCAAAACGATGGGCCGGTCGATGCCGGTGATCCACTCCGGCGCGGCGGCGGGGGCGGGCTCGAACTCACAGGCACCGATGAAGTGCACGTGGCCCCAATCGGGATGCGGATACTCGAACGGCTCGCCGCCGACGGCCAACATCAGCGGCGCGCGGCGCATCAGCCCATCCACCGACTTCACCCGCGGCAGCCCGAGTTCCGCGCGGACGGCGTTGACCCGGGGCACGATCCGGCGGTCGAACAGGTGGCGCACGAATGGGCGCATGGACGCGTCTCGGACCATCCCGACCGGTCCGGGCAGCGGGCGCAGGCCTGGGCCGAACGGCGGCGCCGAGCGAGACCTCAGGTAGGGTGTGAACGGCGAAAACACCAGCCACGGAACGCCACTCGCCTCGGCCATCGCCATGGCTCCCCAGCAGTTCGCGTCGATCAACACCGCGTCGGGACGGACCCGAGCCAGCGCGCGACGAAGATCGTCGACCTCGATCACGGCGCGTCGGCACAGCACCTCGATCGTCTCCTGGAGGACCCCTAACGCGTTGGGCGCCAGCCAATCCCGGCCCGCGATGGCCTCGATTCGCCGGTCAACGGCTTCGGCGTGGATGCCGGCCGCGCGCACGGCGGAAACCCCGCCGGCCAGGGTCAGCAGGTGAGCTCGATGGCCCCGCCCGCCCAGCTCGGTCAGCAGCGCCGCCATGGGGTAGGCATGACCGAGCGCGGGCGATCCGTACGCCAGTATCACCGCCATCCGCCGTCGCCGCTACGAAAGAGGCGTCAGGCCAACGCCTCGCAGCGCCCTCACCTCCGCCGCGCCGCACCCGTGCAGGCAGATGCGGAACTCGTCGATGAATCGCTGCAGCCAGGCGGTCGCCGCGTCCGCCGACTCGATCGCCGCGGATAAGAGCGGCCGGGCGACGGCCACCACGTCGGCCCCCAGCGCCAGCGCCTTGGCCGCGTCCATGCCGGTCCGGATTCCCCCCGAGGCGACCAGCGGGATCTCGGGCAGCGCCGCGCGCACCTCCCCGATCGCCTGCGCGGTGGGTATGCCCCAGTCCGCCAGGTCGGGGTAGCGCACCTCGCCGTAGCGGACCAATTGCTCGACGCGCGACCACGAGGTTCCGCCGGCGCCGGCCACATCGATGGCCGCCACCGGCAGCTCCCCGGACGAGCGCAGCAGTTGGCCGATCGCGGCGCCGCCAATGCCGTGACCGACCTCCTTCAACAGCACCGGGTAGCCCAGCATGCCGGCCACGTCGTGCAGCCGGTCCAGCGACCCGGCGAAGTTCGTGTCGCCATCGCGCTGGATGGCTTCTTGGAGCGGATTCGTATGCACCGCAAGCGCATTCGCCCCCACCCGGTCGAGGGCTCGAACGATGTCCGGCACCGCGTCCTTGGTGAACTGGGAAAGGCCGATGTTGCCCAGCAACAGCACGTCCGGCGCCACGTCGCGCACGGTGAAGCTGGAGGCGGCCTGCTCCCCCAGCGCGCTGTCCAGCATCACCCGCTGCGAGCCCAGCATCATTCCGATGCCGAGCCGTTGCGCGGCCGTGGCCAGGTTGCGGTTGATGGTGCCCGACAGCTTCGCCCCGCCGGTCATGGCGCCGATCAGAATCGGAGCCCGCAACCGCGCGCCGAGAAATTCGGTGCGCAGGTCGATGTCGGCAAGGTTGGTCTGGGTCAGGGCGTTGTAGGGCAGGGCGTAGCGTTCCAGGCCGGTCGTCAGGCCGTGATAGCCGACGTCCCCGTCGAGGCACACGTCGATGTGACGGCGCTTGCGGGTGGTCATCTCGCCGCGGTCGCTTGTCACGGCGCGTCGATCCTGCGGCGGCGATTCAGCAGCCAAATGTGGGCGGACAGGGCGAAGGCGAACGCGCACCAGGCGGGATACGCCGACAGCCACACCGCGCGCCTCCCGCGTACGGCGATGGCGCGCCGGGTCAGGTCGGCGCTGCTCGCGGTCAGCGCGGCGTTCACCGCGACCGCCGCCCCGAGGTGGCGTCGATTGAAGAACACCCATGACCAGCCGGCATTCAGCAGGAGGTTGATCACCAGAGCACCGAGGTAGGAGCGGGCCGCCGGCGCGTTCCCGCCGTCGCGCAGCCGGTCGAGGGTGACCGCGGACACCGCCGCGATGTCGGCGTACAACGCCGGCCAGATGACGGGAAACACCGACCGCGGCGGCTGATAGGTGGGTTTGCGTAGTTGGCGGTACCACACCGACTGGGCCGCCGGGCGGGTCGCCAGCCCGCCCACCGTCGCCGCCGCGATCACCGCCGCGGCGGATGCAAAAAGTGTCGATGGGCGCATGGTCAGGCCGTCGGCTCCACCGGCACGGCAATCTCGTTGCGGCGCAGCGCCGGAACGGTCCAGGGCGGATCGTAGAACCAGGCGGTCGGCGTGTCGACGGCCTCGAATCCGGTCTCGCGCAGCGCGGTCAGCAATCTGGCGGTGTGCGCAGCGACGGCACGGCGGCTGCGGCTGCCCGTGAAGCGGTGCACCGCAACCGTCTCCGGCGGCACGGTCGCCAGCCTGACTTCCCCGTCGTCAGGCTCGGGCAGTGAATCCAGCGTCTTTTCGGCAGGCATGAAAAACCGGATCACCCATCGGCGCTCGCCCGCCGCCTCCTGGGCCACCGGGGCGGTCATGGCGATCTTCTCGTTTACGCGGTTGCCACCGAATATGTAACGGGCGAGCCGGCGAAACCCGGCATAGCGGGCGGCCTCTTCGTCCGCGACGACGGTCGTCTCCGCGGCGATCCGGGCACCGTAGTGCCGGAGCTCGACATCCCGGGTCAGCTGCTCCGCGGTGTAGTCCGGCTCCTTGGTGCCGTGGCGGTAGCCGACCACCGACCCCGCCGCGTCGATCACCCCGCCGATCATGGCTCCCATCGACCCGAACACACTGCTCACCTCGTTCCTTGCTTATCGGGTGGTACCCAGGCCCACGCCGGTCAATCCGCCATCCCCCGGCCGCCAGCCTAGTGCAACTTCCGAATTTATTTAAGTACTTGAATGGTTAAGAATCTTAACGTAATCTCGAGTAGGGAGCGCCGGCCCACGCCATTCAGCGCGGATCACCACGAGGCGGTAGATGCTAACGCGAATCGCCCGACTCGCCGTCGCCGCGCCGCGCCGGATCATCGGCATCACCGTCGTATTCGTGATTGCCGCAGCCGTTTTCGGCATACCTGCCGCATCCAGGCTGTCCGCCGGAGGATTTCTCGACCCGGCATCCGAATCGGCCCGCGCCGCCGCGACGCTGGCCGAGAAGTTCAACCAGGGCGGCATGGATTTGGTTCTGCTGGTGAGTTCGTCGGAGGGCGCCAGAGACCGCCCCGCACAGGCCGTCGGCACCGACATTGTCCAGCAGCTTTCCCAATCGCCCTTCGTCGCACAGGTGACCTCACCCTGGGCCGCGCAGGCCAACCCGGACCTGTTCAGCGCCGACGGAAAGACCGCGATGATCCTGGCGGCACTCAAGGGCGACGAAAACAGCGCGCCCGACCACGCCCGGACGCTGGCGGAGCGTCTCGCGCGCGACCATCAGGGCGTCACGGTGCGAGCGGGAGGGTCGGCGCTGGTTTACCAACACGTCAACCAGCAGACCGAAAAAGACCTGCTGCGGATGGAAATGATCGCGATACCGCTGAGCTTCGTGGCGCTGGTGTGGGTCTTCGGCGGAATACTCGCGGCGGCACTGCCCGTGGCGGTGGGCGGAGTCGCGATCCTGGGTTCGCTCGCCGTGCTGCGCGCGATCGCCCTGGTCACCAACGTGTCGATCTTCGCTCTCAACGTGACGGCGGCGTTGGGATTCGCCCTGGCCGTCGACTACACGTTGCTGATCATCAGCCGGTACCGGGACGAACTGGCGCAGGGGGCCGGCCACGACGAGGCGCTGGTGAGGACCGTGACGACCGCAGGGCGCACCGTGCTGTTCTCGGCGATCACGGTGGCCCTCGCATTGGCCGCAACCGCGCTGTTCCCGATGTACTTCCTCAAGTCCTTCGCCTACGCCGGCACCGCGGTGGTGGCGTTCGCCGCCTTGGCGGCGACGATCCTGGCGCCGGCGACGATCGCGTTGCTCGGGGACCGTCTCGACGCGCTCAACATGTGGACCCTGGGTCGCCGGCTCCTGCGGCGCCCCGCACCCCCGCCGCGGACCTTGGAACACAGCTCCTGGTATCGGATTGCCAAAGCGGTGATGCGGCAAGCGATCCCGGTCGGTTTGGCGATCAGCGCCGTCCTGCTCGCCCTCGGCGCACCGTTCCTGGGCGTCAGGTGGGGCTATCCCGACGATCGGGTGCTGCCGACGTCCTCGTCGGCGCGGGCCGTGAGCGACCGAATCCGCAGCGACTTCCGCACCGGTAATGAGATCAAGGTCGTCCTGCCCGACGCAGCCGGCCTCACCACCAGCGACCTGGACGACTACGCCATGCGGTTGTCCCTCGTTGCCGATGTCGCGGCGGTATCCGCGCCGACCGGCACCTTCGTCGCCGGGAAGCCGAGCGGCCCGCCGTCGGCCTCAAGCGGAATGGCAACCGGCAGCGCCTATCTGACCATTGACAGCGCCGCGCCCCTCTACACCCGGGCGTCCGAGGCGCAATTGGACCGGCTGCACGCGATCGAACCGCCGCGAAACCAACCGGCGCGGTTCACCGGGATGGCACAAACGAATCGTGACTGCGTGCACGGCATTACGAGCCGCTTGCCGTTGGTGTTCGGATTCATTGCCGTCGTGACGCTGGTGCTGCTCTTCCTCCTCACCGGCAGCGTGCTGCTGCCGATCAAGGCGGTACTGCTCAACATGGTCTCGCTGACGGCCGCGTTCGGCGCCCTGGTGTGGATCTTTCAAGACGGGCACCTGGGCGCGGCCGGCACCACGCCGACCGGCACGCTGGCGGCGAACGTCCCGGTGCTGATGTTCTGCATCGCGTTCGGGCTGTCGATGGACTACGAAGTCTTCCTGCTTTCCCGGATCCGCGAGTACTGGCTGGACTCACCGCGAACGCGCGCGGACAACGACGAGAGCATCGCGCTGGGGCTGGCGCGCACCGGCAGGGTGATCACCGCTGCGGCGCTGCTGATGTCGATCTCGTTCGCGGCCCTGACTTCCGCCGGGGTGTCCTTCATGCGCATGTTCGGACTGGGCCTGACCATCGCGGTCCTGGCCGATGCGACGCTGGTGCGGATGCTGCTGGTGCCGGCCTTCATGCACGTGCTCGGCGGCCGGAACTGGTGGGCACCCGACTGGCTGGCGCGATGGCACCGTCAAACGTTCAGGGAGGTCAACTCAATTCGCTCTGAAAGTGGCGCATCGCGGCAATCAGCGCAGTGAAGACCCGGTGGGCCGCGGCCAAATCCTCGTCGGGCAGGTCGTTGAGCGCGGCTCGGGTGTGCAGTCCCAGTGGGGTGAAGAACGAGCGGGCGGTGTCCAGCCCGGGATCCGAGTAGCGCAGGATGACCTTTCGGCGGTCGTCGGCGTGGGTGTCGCGGCGGATATGACCGGAATTGATCATCCGCTCCACCAGGTAGGTGATCGCCGCCGCCGACAGCCCCATCTTCTGACGTAACTCCCCCGAGGTCAGCGGGGCTCCCGCCGTTTCGGCAACCAGAATATGCAGCAAGGCGCGAAAGTCGCTGGGGCCCAACTGGTGCGCCGCGGCGAAGACGCGACCCATCTGGTCGGATTCGGCGGTCAGGGCACGCGCGTCGGCCGCGATCAGCGCCTCGAGCCGAACACGGTCGGTGGTGGCTTCCATCAGAATCGCAGCATACCGCGCCAAACGGCGATTGTTAACTTGATTAATGGTTAAATCACTGAAATACTTGTCGCGTGAGTTGGGACGATGCGCTGACGCGGCTGGGCATCATCCTCGGCCTCGGCATCCTGCTCGACACCTTCGTCGTGCGCACCCTGGTCATCCCCGCGCTGTTCACCCTTATCGGCGACCGCATCTGGTGGCCCACCGATCCCACCCAACCGAAAGGAAGCAGAGCGTGAAACCGTCGATCGTGGTCGCGACCACCCTCGCCGTCGCCGTTGCCGCCGGCACCGGAAGCATCGCCAGCCCAAGCCGCGTGCCCGCCTGGTATTCCCGGCTTCGCAAGCCGCCCTATCAGCCGCCCGGCGTCGCCTTCCCCGTCGTCTGGACCGCGCTCTACACCGATATCGCGGCGACGTCCGCGGTGGTCATCGACCGGTTGCGCGCGGCCGGGCGGCACGACGAGGCGCGCCGCTACGCCGCGGCGCTCGGGCTGAACCTGTCGCTGAACGCCGGATGGAGCTGGCTGTTCTTCCGCTATCACAAGCTCGGCGCCTCCGCGCTCGGCGCCGCAGCGCTGGCAGTCAGCAGCGCCGACCTCGTGCGCCGGGCCGCGCGGGCGGACGCCAAGGCCGGAGCCGCGCTGTCCCCCTACCCGTTGTGGTGCGCTTTCGCCACCGTCCTGTCCACCCACATCTGGCGGCTCAACCGCTGAATCATGCCGACGCTGTTATGGTTTCGCCGTGACCTGCGGTTGCGCGATCACCCCGCACTTGTCGCCGCCGCCCAGCACGGCGAGGAAGTGCTCGCCTGCTTCGTCCTCGATCCGAGGCTGGAGGCCTCGTCGGGGCGGCGCCGGCTGCAATTCCTGGGTGACTCGCTGCGCCGCCTGCGCGACGACCTCGATGGTCGGCTGCTGGTGGCCCGCGGACGGCCCGAGACGTGGATCCCGCGCATTGCCAAGGAGATCGGCGCGTCGTCGGTGCACATCTCGGAGGATTTCGCACCCTACGGAAGGCGCCGCGACGAACGTGTCGGCGCCGCACTGGATTCCGTGCCGTTGGTGGCGACGGGCTCGCCGTACCTGGTTTCACCCGGGCGCGTCACGAAGCAGGACGGCTCCCCCTATCAGGTGTTCACCCCGTTCCTGCGCCAGTGGCGCGACGTCGGCTGGCGGGCGCCGGCGAAATCGGGCGCCGCCTTCGCGCGCTGGCTCCATCCGGGGCGGCTGAGGATCGAGCAGTGCCAGATCCCCGACCCCGGCGCCGCGCTCGACGTGGTGGCGGGCGAGGCCTCGGCGCTTCGGCTCTGGAAGTCGTTCGTGGACAAAGGGTTACAGCGCTACGGGCAGGACCGCGACCGGCCGGACCGGGCGGGCACCAGCCGGATGTCGGTGTTCCTGAAATTCGGCTGCATCCATCCCCGCACCATGGTCGCCGACCTCGACCTGCGCGGCGCAGGGGCGCAAGCCTTCCTGCGGGAGTTGGCATTTCGCGATTTCTACGCCGACGTGCTGCATCACCGGCCGGCCAGCGCGTGGCACAACTGGAACGGCCGGTTCGACGACATCCCCATCGACACGGGACCCGACGCCAAGCGCCGCTTCGAGGCCTGGAAGGCCGGCCAAACCGGGTTTCCCGTCGTCGACGCCGGGATGCGTCAGCTTCGCGAGACCGGCTTCATGCACAACCGGGTGCGGATGATCACCGCGTCGTTTCTGGTCAAGGACCTTCACCTGCCGTGGCAGTGGGGCGCCGAATGGTTCCTGGATCAGCTCGTCGACGGCGACATGGCCAACAACCAGCACGGCTGGCAGTGGTGCGCCGGATCGGGCACCGACGCGGCGCCGTACTTCCGGGTCTTCAACCCGACCACGCAGGGCGCGAAGTTCGATCCGTCCGGCGACTACATCCGGCGCTGGGTTTCCGAATTGCGCGGAGTCGACGACCCGCACTTGAGGAAAGGCGAACGGCCGCAGGGATACCCGGCACCGATCGTCGACCACGGAGCCGAACGCGCCGAAGCGCTGCGCCGCTATCACAGCATCTGAGCGATTCCTTGGACCCGAAGCTGGTTGGCATGCAATTATCAGCCGACTCACAGTTGTCGTCGATTTCGCCCACGGGAGGCGCCATGGCTCGCTCGATCGTTCGGACGTTGTTGGTGGCGGGCGCGGCCGCCGGGGTAATGGCCGGCGCCGGCGCCTGTTCGTGTTCGGTCTCGTCGAAGCACGCGGTCAGCAAGGGCGACGTCGCCAACCAGATCACCGCCAAGCTGACCGACGCCGCCGGCAACAAGCCCGAATCGGTCGACTGCCCGAACGACCTGCCGGCCTCGGTCGGCGCGCAGCTGAACTGCACGATGAAGGTCAAAGACCAGACCTTCAATGTCAACGTCACGGTGACCAGCGTCAACGGCAACGACGTCAAGTTCGACATGGTCGAGACGGTCGACAAGAACCAGGTCGCGAAGATCCTCAGCAACAAGCTGACCCAGCAAGTCGGCCGCAAGCCCGACTCCGTGACGTGCCCGGACAACCTGAAGGGCGTCGAGGGCGCGACGCTGCGCTGCGAGCTCACCGACGGCACGCAGAAGTACGGCATTGCCGTCACCGTCACCGGCGTCGACGCGGGCGACGTCAGCTTCGACTACAAGGTCGACGATCATCCCGAATAAAGCGGGCTAGCGCGCCGCCTTCTTGCGTTCGATATCCGCCAGCGCGGCCGCCAGTTCGGCGCGCTGCGCGGCCGAGCTCTCCCAGGACAGCTGGCGGTTCTTGACTACCTTGGCCGGTGCGCCGACCGCGATCGAGTAATCGGGGATGACGCCGCGCACCACCGCGTGCGACCCCAGCACGCAGCCGCGCCCGATGGAGGTGCCGCGCAGCACGGTGACCTTGACCCCGACCCAGGTGTCCGGCCCGATCCGGACCGGGGACTTGACGATGCCCTGATCCTTGATCGGCAGGTTGATGTCGTCCATGCGGTGATCGAAGTCGCAGACGTAGCACCAGTCGGCCATCAACACCGAATCGCCGAGCTCGATGTCGAGGTAGGTGTTGATGACGTTGTCGCGGCCGAGCACCACCTTGTCGCCGAATCGCAGCGAGCCCTCGTGCGCGCGGATGGTGTTCTTGTCGCCGATGTGCACCCAGCGGCCGATCTCCATCTCCGACAGTTCCGGTGTCGCGTGGATCTCCACGCCCTTGCCCAAAAACACCATCCCGCGGGTGATGATGTGCGGGTTGGCCAGCTTGAATTTCAGCAGCCGCCAGTAGCGCACCAGGTACCACGGGGTGTAGGCCCGGTTGGCCAGCACCCACTTCAGCGAGGCCAGCGTGAGGAACTTGGCCTGGCGGGGGTCGCGCAGGTTCGATCCACGCCAGCGGCGATGAAGCGGAGCATTCCACATGCTCGTCATGGCCGGAAAGCCTATCGGAGCCGTCAGGGGTTACCCTCACCTGTACTCGCTCGCTGCCCCCGCAACGTAGAAGGACTTGGAAACCCGAGGTGCTTGCCCGACATCTCCTGCGTGGGCTTCGGCGCGGCTCGTGCGCCGCCTTGGCGGCCGGGCTCGCGGTCGGGCTCGGCGGCTGCGGCAACACCGACTCGTGGGTGGACGCCTCGCCCGCGCAGGGCTGGCCGGCGCAATACGGCGACGCCGCCAACAGCAGCTACACCGCGACCGGCGGCGCCACCAAGCTGTCGCTGCAGTGGACGCGGTCGGTCAAGGGCAGCCTCGGGTCGGGCGCGGCGCTGAGCGCGCGCAGCTATCTCGCGCTGAACGCGCAGACCCCGGCCGGCTGTTCGCTGATGGAGTGGGAGGCCAATGACAACGGCCGCCAACGCTGGTGTGTGCGGCTGGTGCAGGGCGGCGGCTTCGCCGGCCCGCTGTTCGACGGCTTCGACAACCTGTACGTCGGCCAGCCGGGCACCTTCCTCTCGTTTCCGGTGACCCAGTGGACGCGGTGGCGCCAGCCCGTGATCGGGATGCCCACCACCCCAAGGTTTCTGGGCCACGGCCAGCTGCTCGTCACCACGCACCTGGGACAGGTGCTGGTTTTCGACTCGCACCGTGGCGAGGTGGTCGGCAGCCCACTCGATCTGGTGGAGGGCGTCGACCCCACCGACGCGACGCGCGGGTTGGCCGATTGCGCGCCCGCCCGGCCGGGCTGCCCGGTCGCCGCGGCGCCGGCCTACTCACCGGTCAACGGGACCGCGGTGCTGGGTGTCTGGCAGCCCGGCGCCCCGGCCGCCGGGCTGGTCGGGCTGAAGTACCACCCGGGCCAGACGCCGCTCATCACCCGGGACTGGACCAGCGACGCCGTCGGCGCCGGTGTCATCGCCAGCCCGGTGCTGTCCGCCGACGGCTCGACCGTCTACGTAAACGGCCGCGACCAACGGCTGTGGGCCCTGCACGCCGCCGACGGGAAACCGAAATGGTCTGCGCCACTTGGGTTTCTGGCGCAGACGCCGCCCGCGGTCACACCGCAGGGGCTGATCGTGTCGGGCGGCGGCCCCGACACGCGGCTGGTGGCGTTCAAAGACGCCGGCGATCACGCCGACCCGGCATGGCGCCGCGACGACGCGACGCCGCTGTCGTCGTCGAGCCTGGCCGGCGGCGGCGCCGGATACGTGGTCGTCGGCGGTCCACCCGCGGACGGCGCACCCGGGATGTCGGTGTTGGTGTTCGACCCGGGCAACGGGCACACGCTGGGCAGCTATCCGCTTCCGGCGGCCAGCGGGTATCCCGTCGGCGTGTCGGTGGGCAACGATCGCCGGGTGGTGGCCGCCACCAGCGACGGTCAGGTCTATGGATTCGGGCCGGCATGAGCGCGCGCAGCCGCCCCGCCGACGTCGTCGCGACCGTCGTCCTGCTCATCGTCCACGGATTCCTGCTGGCGGCGACGTATGTGCTGCTGGGCCTGTTCGTGATGGGCACCGACCCGTGCGGCGCCGTCAAGTGCGGCGACCCCGCCTGGATCGACCGCGCCATGATGCTGGGGGTCTGGGGCGGCGCCGCCGTCCTGGTCGCCGACGTCGTCGTCGCGGTGGCCCTGCTCATCCGGCGCCGAAGGGCCTTTTTCGTTCCGATCGTCGGTTGTGTGGCGCAGGTCGGGCTGGCGATCGGCGCCGCGGCGATCGAGACGCTGGCCGGGCCCGTCTGAGCCGGCTACGCGTTTGAATGTGAATTCGCGGCTTTGCTTTGTGCGGCTGGGGCGGAGCCCGTCGGCGTGTCGCCGCCCAGGACTCACACGGCGAGCGGCGGGATGGCGCTGCGCGGCACCTCCGCCTGCGTGGGGCCGCCGAACGCCGGCAGCATCTCGCCGGGGGCGAAGTAGAAGATCAGCTGGTCGTCGGTGATGGCGAAGTTCTGATAGTGCGACGGGTCGTGTCCGGTCGACGGCAAGATCACTGCGCCCAGCGGGTTTTGCCGGTTCAGGTCGCGCTGGACGATGGGAAAGATGCTGTCCAGCGGCGTCGTGCCCGGCGCGAACAGGTTGTCGAAGGTGATGGGCTGTTTGGTCCCGAGGTTGTAGTTGAACGCCTTGTACCAGGTGGTCGGCCGGGAACCGCCCAGGTCCTGGAAGAACTTCAGCACGACGCTGCGGGTGTTGTGCGGCGGCTGTCCGGCGGTGTGTTGCTCGGTGGTGGCCTCCATTTGGTACGGCTGGTCGCGCGTGCCGGACCCCTGCGCGACGTTGACGAACCCGTCGCGGTTCTGCGTGATGTAGTCGACCAGCGCCTGCTCGTCGGGGTAGTCGGCGGGGAACGTCATGTTCAGCATGTAGGTGGGGCCGGTGGCGTGCACCTGACACATCTGGCCGGCCTCCACGGTGCCGCCCAGGCTGGCGCACGACGCCGGTTCCGCGCCCGCCGGGACCATAAAAGCCACCGCGGCAGCCAGCACCGCGACCGCTATCAGGTAACGCATCGTGAATTGTCCTCGCGGATTTAGGGCGGGGCGCCTACCAGGTGTGACGCAGCCAGCCTACCGGGACGCCCGGCAGACGAAGGCCGTCGCACGGCCGGCGGCCCCGGCGCCGATGCGGGTGATCACCACCGACAGCGGCCGGTCTCCGCGCGGACGCAGCCGGCGCCGCAGCGCGTCGGGGTCGACCCGCACCCCGCGGACCAGGATCTCGAGCGCCCCGCAGCCCAGCGCCGCCAGGGCCTGCCGCAGCCGGCGCTCGTCGAATGCCAGCTGCTCGAGCACCTCGAAACCCCGGACCCCCGGCGGCAGCCGATCCCCGGACAGGTACGCGATGTCGGGGTCGAGTTGCCATAGCCCGTGCCGGGCGGCGTAGTGACGCACCAGACCGGCCCGCACGACGGCTCCGTCGGGGTCGACGATCCACCGCCCGGGCGGGCCCACCGGGCAGTCGTCCGGTTCGGTGTCGCTGAGCTGTTCCCCGCGATCGAGGACGCTGGCCCGCCGGCGCACCCCGGCCCGCGACAGCCCGGCCGACCACAGGCACGCTTCCCGCACCGACCCCTGATACGACGTCACCTCGATTTCGCCGCCGAAACCGAGACGGCTCAGTTCGTCGAAATCTATTCCGGGGGCGCACTTTACGACGAGGTCACGGTCGGAGTAGGTGTCCAGCACCCGGCCCAGGGCGGGTGCGTAGTCGTCGACGCGCATCCGCCGGCGTCCCCCGAGGCGGCGCGCCGGGTCGACCAGCACCACCGCGTCGCGGGTCACCGGGTGCAGCGCGTCGGCGCGGCACAGGCCGGTCGCCGCGCCCAGGTTGTGCCGCGCCATCGCGAGGCGCACCGCGTCGATGTCGCTGCCGACCGCGCTAACGCCCGCGGCGCGCAGCGCGGCCAGCTCAGTGCCGATCGAACAGGTCGCGTCGTGCACCGGCACGCCCGCCTGGGCCAGCCGCGACGCCCGGTGCAACGCCACCGGCGCGGCGGTCGCCTGCTGCAGCGCCTCGTCGGTGAACAGCCAGCCGGAGACCTCAAGCTGCCCGAGTTTGTCCAAGGCGCGGCGGCGCAGCAGCGTCGTCTCGACCAGCACCGGCGCCCGGTCGCCGAATCGGGTACGCACGGCCGCGATGTCGGCGACCCGCGTCGCGTCGGTCAGCTCGAATTCGGCGACGGCGGCCAGCGCCGCGGCACCCGGTTCCGAGCGCAGGTAGCTGACGTCGTCGGTGCTGATTCTGATTGCCCGACTCCTCCTCACGCCGCTGCGCGGCCTGCATCGTCGCCGGGCGCGCCCAGTCAGGAGGGTTTGACCCCGGTGACCATCACGTTGTAGAACCAGCCCTTCGGCACCACGTGCCGCCACACGTTGGCGTCCACCCAGCTCAGCGTCTTCCAGCCGTTGAAGGCGAATTTCGCCCAGCCCCAGCCCAGCCGCCCCGGCGGGACCGCGCACTCGAACGTGCGAAGCGGCCAGCCCAGCATCGCGGCGGTGAACTCGACGGTGGCGGTCCGGACGTCGACGGCGCCGGCGCCCTCCGCCATCCGCTCCAGGTCTTCCGGCGCGAACGTGTGCAGGTCGACCAGCGCCTCCAGCGCCGCCGCGCGCGACGACTCGTCCAGCTCGGCCTGCGGGCGCCGCCAGCCGCCCAGGCCGGGCAACCGGGTGACGTTGGTGACGACCCGCCAGGTCAGCGTCGATAGGGCTCGGGCGTAGACCTCGCCGGCATTGCTCGGCTCACCGGCGAAGACGAACCGGCCGCCGGGACGCAGCACCCGGACCACCTCGCGCAGCGAGAGCTCGACGTCGGGGATGTGGTGCAGCACCGCGTGGCCGACCACCAGGTCGAAGGTGTTGTCCTCGTACGGGATGCCCTCGGCGTCGGCGACGCGCCCGTCGATGTCCAGGCCCAGCGATTGGCCGTTGCGGGTGGCGACCTTGACCATGCCGGGCGACAGGTCGGTGACCGACCCGCGCCGCGCCACCCCGGACTGGATCAGGTTGAGCAGAAAAAAGCCTGTCCCGCAACCTAATTCGAGTGCGCGGTCGTAGGGCAGCTCCCTGAGCACCTGGTCCGGCACGGTGGCGTCGAAGCAGTCCCGGGCGTACTCGACGCACCGCTGGTCGTAGGAGATCGACCATTTCTCGTCGTAGTTCTCCGCCTCCCAGTCGTGGTAGAGAACCTGGGCCAGCTTGCTGTCATGCCGCGCCGCCTCCACCTGCTCGGCGGTGGCGTGCGGGTTGGGAACGGCGTCGCCTGAGATCCCGGTACTCGTCGTCATGCAGGGCAGCCTAATCGGCGTCGGGTAGCCGATCGAAAACGGCGTTGATTCTGGCCTTGGCCACAGCGATCGCCTGCGCCGGCCCGTCGAGGAAGCGGCGCGCCCACGCCGCCGCGGCGTCGTAGACGTCGTCGGGGGCCACCATCTCGTCGATCAGGCCCAGCGCCAGCGCCTCCTCGGCGTCGAAGAAGCGCCCGCTGAACACCAGCTCTTTGGCCCGGCTCGCGCCGGTGACGCGGGCCAGCCGGGTCATCGCCCCGCCGCCGGGGACCAGGCCGGCCAGGATCTCGGTGGCGCCGAACTTGACGTTGTCGCCGCTGACCCGCCAGTCGGCGACCAGGGCCAGGGCCAGGCCGGCGCCCAGCGCGTAGCCGGTGATCGCGGCCACGGTCGGCTTGGGGATCGCCGCGACGGCGTCCAGGGCTTCCTGCCGCACCCGGGCCGCCGTCTCGGCCTCGCCCGCGGTCAGCGTTTGCAGCTCGGGCGCGTCGTCGCCGGCGGAGAAGATTTCGTGGCCGCCGAACAGGATCACGACGGCGACATCGTCGCGGCGCCCCAGCTCGTCGGCCGCGGACACGATCTCGCGGTAGACCTGCCGCGTCATCGCGTTGGTGGGCGGCCGCGACAGCAGCAACATGGCCAGGCCGGCGTCGCGCGACCCGTCGCTGACCACGACGCTGACGAATTCCCTCAATGCCGCCACCCCATGCCGCCCGCCTCGCGGGCCTGGTGGTAGCGGTCGGAGTCGAAGAACTCGAAAATCCAGTTGTCGCCCTGGATTTCAAGGTGCGGCTGCACCGTGACGATCTGGCGCTCGACGGCCAGCACGTCGGCGACCGTGCGGCCGGCCAGGGAGTCCAGCTGCGTCCAGGTCGGCGGCAGCAGGAAGCACCGGCCGTGGGCGAAGTCGTCGATGGCGGCCTGCGGCGTCGTCCAGCCCGCGCGGTCGGACTCGGTGTTGCGCCCGTCGGCCCGCTGCCCCTCCGGCAGCGCCCCCACAAAGAAGTAGGTGTCGTAGCGGCGGGTGCGCTCGGCCTCCGGGGTCACCCAGTTGGCCCACGGCCGCAGCAGGTCCGATCGCAGTTCCAGGTTCTCGCGGCGCAGGAAGTCGGCGAAGGACAGCGTGCCGTCGGCCAGCGCGCGGCGCGCCTCGCCGTACACCGAGGCGTCACCGACGATCCCATCGGGGTCCCCCGCCGGTCCCGCGAACAGCACCCCCGATTCCTCGAACGTCTCGCGCGCGGCGGCGCAGACCAGCGCCTCGGCCAGGTCGGGTTCGATGCCGAACCGCTGCGCCCACCACTGCGGCGGCGGCCCCGCCCAGGCGATATCGGCGTTTCGGTCGCGGTCGTCGACGCCGCCGCCGGGGAACACCATCGTCCCCGCGGCGAACTCCATCTTGGCGTGCCGGCGCATCAGGAAGACCTCTAACCCGGTTTCTGAGCCCTTCGGGTCAGCGCGGACCAGCATCACGGTCGCCGCCGGTCGGGGGACCAGGGGCGGCGGATCCTGCGGTGTACTCATAGCTGCCTCCGGTGGGCCGCGCGGGTGCGGACTCGCCGAGCGAAATAGCGCCCGTCGACGACGTCCAGGGCGATCGACTGGCCGAACGCCGCGGACAGGTTCTCGGCGGTCAGCACGTCGGACAGCAGTCCTGCCGCGACCACCCTGGCCTCCGACAGCAGCATGCAGTGGCTGAAGCCGGGCGGCACCTCCTCGACGTGGTGGGTGACCAGCACCAGCGCGGGCGCATCGGGGTCGGCGGCCAGATCGGCCAGCCGTGCCACCAGCTCCTCCCGGCCACCCAGGTCCAGGCCGGCGGCGGGCTCGTCGAGCAGCAGCAGCTCCGGGTCGGTCATCAACGCGCGGGCGATCAGCACCCGCTTGCGCTCCCCCTCCGACAGCGTGCCGTAGGTGCGGTCCGCGAGGTGCTCGGCGCCAAGGCTTTCCAGCATGTCGATCGCCCGGCGGTAGTCGACGTCCTCGTAGCGCTCGCGCCAACGGCCCAGCACCGCGTAGCCCGCCGAGACGACGAGGTCGCGCACGACTTCGTCGGTGGGGATCCGCTGCGCCAGCGCCGACGAGCTCAGCCCGATCCGCGACCGCAGCTCCGACACATCGACCCGGCCCAGCCGCTCGCCGAGCACGAACGCCACGCCCGACGACGGGTGCTCGCTCGCGGCGGCGATCCGCAGCAACGACGTCTTGCCCGCGCCGTTGGGCCCGATGATCACCCAGCGTTCGTCGAGTTCCACGGCCCAATCCAGCGGTCCGACCAGGGTGCGTCCATCGCGCTGCAGCGACACGTTCCTGAAGTCGATCAGCAGATCGGCGTCCGCTGCCTCGTTAGTTTGGTCGGTTCCACCCTCGGATTCTCTCGAATCCTCGGGCTTCACCTCCGACTTCCGTTTTCGGGCACCCGCCCATCGTGCCGTACCGCGGTCACCACTAATCCGGCGGGATCTCCACGCGACGCACCTGGCCGTCGACCGCGTCGGCGGCCTCGATCTCGCTGCGCGTCACGCCGAGCAGAAACAGCACCGTGTCCAGGTAGGGGTGGCTCAACGACGCGTCGGCGACCTCGCGCAGCGCGGGTTTGGCGTTGAACGCCACCCCCAGCCCGGCCGCGGCCAGCATGTCGATGTCGTTGGCGCCGTCCCCGACGGCGACGGTCTGCTCCATCGGCACCCCCGCCTGCTGCGCGAATTCCCGCAGGGCCTGCGCCTTGCCGGCCCGATCGATGATCGGTCCGGTGACCCGCCCGGTGAGCGTCCCGTCGACGATCTCCAGCTCGTTGGCGGCGACGTAGTCCAGCGCCAGCTCCTCCGCCAGCGGCTCGATGATCCGCCGGAACCCGCCGGAGACCACCCCGCAGCGAAAACCCAAGCGCCGCAGCGTGCGCAGCGTCGTGCGGGCGCCGGGCATCAGCTCCAACTGGGCGGCGACCTCGTCGATCACCGTGGCGGGCAGGCCTTTCAGGGTCGCCACTCGCTGCTCGAGCGACTGCGCGAAGTCGAGCTCGCCCCGCATGGCGGCCTCGGTGATCGTGGCGACCGCGCCCTGCGCGCCCGCCCGCGCGGCCAGCATCTCGATGACCTCACCCTGAACCAGCGTCGAGTCGACGTCGAACACGATGAGCCGCTTGGCGCGCCGCTCCAGGCTGTAGCCCTCGACCGCGATGTCGACGCGCTCGTCGCCCGCGACGCGCGACAGCGTGTTGCGCAGCGGCCCGTCGGCGCCGGGCGGCACCGATACCCGCAATTCCAGGCCGGTCACCGGGTAGTCGGACACGCCGCGAATGAGGTCGATGTTGACGCCCAGCGCCGCCGCCTCCCGCGCCACCGCGCCGAACGCCCGGGCCGTGATCGGACGGCCGAGTACGAAGATGGTGTGGGTCGACGGATCCCGGATGATCGGGACGTCGTCGCTGGGTTCGATGCTGACGTCGAGACCCTTTGCGCGAATGGCGGATTCGACGTCATCGCGCAGCGCCGGGCCGTCGGCGACCTCGGGTGGGCAACACAGCAGGACCCCGAGCGTCAGGCGCCCGCGGATCACCACCTGTTCGACGTTGAGCAACTCCACCCCGTGCCGCGACAGCACCTCGAACAGCGCCGACGTCACGCCCGGCTGATCCACGCCGGTGACGGTGATCAGCACCGACACCTTGAGTGGTGAGTTCACTCCCGGCAGCCGCCGCTACTGGTCGGCGGTCGAGCGATCGGGTTCGGTCCGCGGACCGAAGCCCTTCGGCGACTCGAGCGCCGTCGCGTGGCGGCCGACGTGCGCCTCGGCGCGCAGCCGCTCCACCATGTGCGGATAGTGCAGCTCGAATGCCGGGCGCTCCGAACGGATTCGGGGCAGCTCGGTGAAGTTGTGCCGCGGCGGCGGGCAGCTGGTCGCCCACTCGAGCGAGTTGCCGTAACCCCACGGGTCGTCGACCGTCACGACCTCGCCGTAGCGCCAGCTCTTGAACACGTTCCACACGAACGGGAACATCGACGCGCCCAGGATGAAGGCGCCGATCGTCGAGATCACGTTGAGCGTGGTGAAGCCGTCGGTCGGCAGGTAATCGGCGTAGCGGCGCGGCATGCCCATATCGCCCAGCCAGTGCTGCACGAGGAACGTGGTGTGGAAGCCGATGAACGTCAGCCAGAAGTGCAGCTTGCCCAGCCGCTCGTCCAGCAGCCGGCCGGTCATCTTCGGGAACCAGAAGTAGATGCCGGCGAAGGTGGAGAACACGATGGTGCCGAACAGCACGTAGTGGAAGTGCGCGACCACGAAGTAGCTGTCGCTGACGTGGAAGTCCAGCGGCGGGCTGGCCAGCAGCACGCCGGTCAGGCCGCCCAGCAGGAATGTGACCATGAAGCCCATCGAGAACAGCATCGGCGTCTCAAAGGTCAACTGACCCTTCCACATCGTGCCGATCCAGTTGAAGAACTTGATCCCGGTCGGCACCGCGATCAGATACGTCATGAACGAAAAGAACGGCAGCAGAACGGCTCCGGTGGCGAACATGTGGTGCGCCCACACCGCGACCGAGAGTGCGGCGATCGACAACGTCGCGTACACCAGCGTGGTGTAGCCGAAGATCGGCTTGCGGGAGAACACCGGGATGATTTCGCTGACGATGCCGAAGAACGGCAGCGCGATGATGTACACCTCGGGGTGGCCGAAGAACCAGAACAGGTGCTGCCACAAGAGGACTCCGCCGTTGGCCGGGTCGTAGACGTGCGCGCCCAGGTGGCGGTCGGCGGCCAGGCCGAACAGCGCCGCCGTCAGCAGCGGGAAGGCAATCAGCACCAGGATCGACGTCACCAGGATGTTCCAGGTCATGATCGGCATCCGGAACATCGTCATGCCCGGGGCCCGCATGCAGACCACCGTGGTGATCATGTTGACCGCGCCGAGGATGGTGCCCAGGCCGGCGACGGCGAGGCCCATGATCCAGAGGTCACCGCCGGCGCCGGGCGAATGGATCGCGTCCGACAGCGGGGTGTAGGCGGTCCAGCCGAAGTCCGCCGCGCCGCCAGGCGTGATGAAACCGGCGGTCGCGATCAGGGCGCCGAACAGGAACAGCCAGAACGAAAACGCGTTCAGCCGCGGGAAGGCGACGTCCGGCGCGCCGATCTGCAGCGGCAGCACCAGGTTGGCGAAGCCGAACACGATCGGGGTCGCATAGAACAGCAGCATGATCGTGCCGTGCATGGTGAACAGCTGGTTGAACTGCTCGTTCGAGAAGAACTGCAGGCCCGGCGACGCCAGCTCGCTGCGCATCAACAGCGCCAGGAACCCGCCCAGGAAGAAGAAGATGAAGCAGGCGACGCAGTACATGATGCCGATCATCTTGTGATCGGTGGTGGTGATCAGCTTGTAGACGAGGTTCCCTTTGGGACCCGTCCGGGCCGGGAACGGACGGACGGCCTCGAGTTCTCCCAACGGGGGGGCTTCGGCTGTCAACAGCTCCTCCAAACATCCGTATCGGACAGGGCCCGAACCCAGTATTGCTCCGAATCTTAGCCTTCCGACAACTCGCCGTCAGGGGCAGTCCTACAAACTGTCGTAAATGGCTCCGAAGTCGCCGGATGTTAGCGTCGGACCCGTGCTGGGAAGGCGATCGACCGTGGCCGCAGCGGGTCTGGCCGTGGCCGTCCTGGCCTGCGGCGCATGCGGTGCCGGCGGCTCGGGCAGCAACGCATCGACCCGGTCCCTGATCACGCCCACCACCCAGATCGCGGGCGCCGGTGTGCTCGGAAACGACCGCAAGCCCGACGAGTCGTGCCCGCGCGACGCCGCCCCGGCCGATCCCGGCCCGCCCACCCGCCAGGCCCGCAACGCCGCCGGCGTCACCCCCGACACGGTCGCCGTTCCCGCGGAGCCGCAGCGCATCGTCGTGCTCTCCGGCGACCAGCTGGACACCCTGTGCGCGCTCGGCCTGCAATCGCGGGTGGTCGCCGCCGCGCTCCCGGACGGGTCGTCGGGCCAGCCGTCGTACCTGGGCGGTGCGGTGCACGGCCTGCCGGGCGTCGGTACCCGCACCAATCCCGACCTGGCTGGCATCGCCGCGGCCCACCCCGACCTGATCCTCGGATCGCAGGGCCTGACCCCCAAGCTCTACCCGCAGCTCGCCGCGATCGCCCCGACCGTGTTCACGGCGGCGCCCGGCGCGGCCTGGGAGGCCAACCTGCGCGGCGTCGGCGCCGCCACCGCGCGCACCGGCGCCGTCGACGCCCTGATCGCCGGGTTCACGCAGCGGGCCACCCAGATCGGCACGGCGCACGACGCGTCCCATTTCCAGGCGTCGATCGTGCAGCTGACCACCACCGCGATCCGGGTGTACGGGGCCAACAACTTCCCGGCCAGCGTGCTCGGGGCCGTCGGGGTGGACCGGCCCGCCGCCCAGCGGTTCACCGACAAGCCCTACATCGAGATCGGCGCCACCGACGCCGACCTCGCCAAAAACCCGGACCTCTCCGCCGCGGACGCCGACGTGATCTATGTGTCATGCGCCACCCCGGCCGCCGCGGATCGCGCCGCCACCGTGCTGGACAGCAACCCCTGGCGCAAGCTGTCCGCCAACCACGACAACCGGGTCTACGTCGTCAACGACGAGGTATGGCAAAGCGGCGAGGGCCTGATAGCGGCCCGCGGCATCGTCGACGACCTGCGCCTGCTCAACGCCCCGATCAACTAGCTCACCCGCCAATTGGCCCGAGAACTTTACCTTAGCTAAACTTCTGTAGGACGCATCGAAACTCGAAGAGGGATATTCATGAGCACTGTTTCGGCGTACGCCGCCACCTCGGCGACCGCACCGCTGACCAAGACCACCATCGAGCGCCGCGACCCCGGCCCGCACGACGTCGCCATCGACATCAAGTTTGCCGGGATCTGCCACTCGGACATCCACACCGCCAAAGGCGAATGGGGCGTGCCGAATTACCCCGTGGTCGTCGGCCACGAGATCGCCGGCGTGGTGACCGAGGTGGGCGCCGAGGTCACGAAGTACAAGGTGGGCGACCACGTCGGCGTGGGCTGCATGGTGAACTCCTGCGGCCAGTGCAGCAGCTGCAAGGCCGGGCTCGAGCAGTACTGCAAGCCGGGCGCGACCTTCACCTACAACTCCATCGACAAGGACGGCACCCCGACGCAGGGCGGCTACAGCCAGGCGATCGTCGTCGACGAGAACTTCGTCCTGCGCATCCCCGACTCGCTGCCGCTGAACAAGGCCGCGCCGCTGCTGTGCGCCGGCATCACGCTGTTCTCGCCGCTGCGGCACTGGAAGGCCGGCAAGGACACCCGCCTGGCGATCATCGGCCTCGGCGGCCTGGGGCACATGGGCGTCAAGCTGGGCGCCGCGATGGGCGCCGAGGTGAGTGTGCTGTCCCAGTCGCTGAAGAAGATGGAGGACGGCCTGCGCCTGGGCGCCAGCCACTACTACGCGACGGCCGACCCCGACACGTTCCGCAACCTGCGCGGCAGCTTCGACCTGATCCTGAACACGGTGTCGGCGAACCTGCCCCTCGGGGACTACCTCAACCTGCTCGACGTCGACGGCACCCTCGTCGAACTCGGCATCCCCGAACACCCCATGGAGGTCCCGGCGTTCCCGCTAGCACTGGCGCGGCGCAGCCTGTCCGGGTCCAACATCGGCGGGATCGCCGAGACGCAGGAGATGCTGGACTTCTGCGCCGATCACGACGTGACGCCCGAGATCGAGGTGATCGAGGCGGCCTACGTCAACGAGGCCTACGAGCGGGTGCTCGCCAGCGACGTGCGCTACCGCTTCGTCATCGACATCTCAACCCTGTGAGGCGGCCTCTTCTCGCCGGCAGGCGATCTCCTCGGCGGCCTCGCCATGCTCGTCGCCGGGGCACACTTCGCTGACGTCGATTCCGGCCAGCGGCCAGCCGGCGGCGGCCAGCGTCGCGGCCACCCGGATGATGTTCTCCCGGCCGGGGTCGTGGTGGGTGGTCTTGGTGATGAACTCGCCGATCTCGTCCTTGCTGATCGGCCCGTCGCCTTCGGCGCGGTGCTTGGCGATGACGTTTTCCACCACTTCTTCCAGCTGATCCTGGGTCAGCGGTGTGCTCCTGAGCAGGGCGAAAAGGGCCACCTGGTCCGGCCCGGGAACGCCCTGTGGGTACCCGACGTCCAGCCAACGGATCACTGACTTGAGAAACTTGGCGTGCTTGTGGTTCGCGTGGGTTGAAGTCACCCAATAAGTCTCACGTTGGCGCGCTTCGGGGGCGTCGCAGCCGACCCACAATTCATGCGCCGTTCACGACGCGCACATCTTGCCCTTTCAGTCCACTTTTGATGGCGCCCCGACGGGGATCGCGTTTTCGCGCAGCCGAGGAAAACCAATGGGATGCGTCGTGTCACGCCGCCGAGCCGGCCGTGACACTTCGCGCTAGATCTGCCGACGCCGTCGAAGCGTCGCCCGACGGCGTCGCGGCCGGAAGGCGTCCTTGACCTTTTCGCCGGCGTCTCGCAGGTGGGCCGCGCGCTGATCGGCCCTCCCCTCGGCTTCCAGCGCTGGATCGTTCATCGCACGGCCGATTGCCGCTTTGGCCTTGCCGGTGATCTGGTCGACTTTGTTCCGGGCTTTATTCGCACCGCTCACTGGCGTGTCCTTCTCTCCCAGGTTTCCGAATCGTGCGCTAAGACGCGGTTACCCCTTTTTCGTTCCGGCCATCCGGGGGCTTTCATTCCTGACATCGGCAGAGGACAATGGGGTGTCTGCAGGGGCGGCTTTGAAGAACAGATTGGTCAACTGAGCATGGAGACCGCCCATCCGCGTCCGGACTGGCCCGCGGATTCCGGTGTCTGGCAAGCCACAGGCATCATCATGAACCGCTTCGATCTCGACAGCGAGCACGCCCTGGACGTGCTCCGCAGAATGTCACAACGCTGCATGAGGCCCATGTGGCGGGTCGCCGAGGAGGTAATCCGCCATAACGACCCCGTCCGGGCCTTCCAGCGTCTTGAAGAGGACGGACTGGGTCCCGGTTGACCCCTGAGCCGACCGCGCGACGTCGTCCTACTTTCGGTTACGTTGCGCGTCAGCGGATTTCGAGACGGGCCCGTAAACCGAAGTTTTGGAAGTCCCCGTCTTCGTCCTCGGTGACGACGGCCTTGCCGATCACGTACGACGAGCATCAACCGATCCCGCGCCTGCCTATCAACTGTTCTCCTCGCGCAGGGCTTGCATCGCCAAGTTGTTGATCAACTGCCGGCCGGCAGCAGTGCGTAACTGAGGCAACATCGCGGAGACGACGCCGGCGGCGGTGAGCGCGAGGCGTACCAGACCGTCGGGCGCCGTGGCGGCGTCGCGGAGCACTGCATACTCAGCGCTGGGATCCCCCGAATGTTGTGCCATGGACATCCGGGCCACGAGCCGGTTGTCACGGTCGAGACCGATCTCGTCGTCGGTCGACGCCAAGGCCAGGGTTTCGCCGATTTCCGCGACTTCGTCCGGGTCGCAGAGCTGAGCCACCAGTTGCCAAAGGATCGACACGGTGGCGCGGATCAGCTGCGGCAGCCGGCCAGCCGGGATGACTTCATCGTCGACGATGACGCGCATGCCCGCTTCATCGCCGCGCTCGCCGTGCTGGATGAGCGCCAATGCGCGACGGAAGTCCGCCGCGCCCACACTGTCGTCACTGCTCATTCCACACATCCTGCCCGACCGCGACCACGGCCTTGCCGATCATGCACCGCGAGCCGGAGCCGCCGACGACGTGGCGCTTCGCGTCGGACGGGCCGTGCTCGGCCCGGCTACCCGGCTCGCGTGGCGAGCCTGGTTCCCGCCGCTGCGTTTGGCGGCGTACATCGCGCCGTCAGCGATCGCGATCAGCTCCTCGATGCGGGCGTGACTCTCGCGAACGCTCAACGATGTCAACTCGGCGCTGGCGGTGCCGATGCTCGCCGTCATCTTCGGGGAAAGGCCGGTCAGGGCAGCGCAAATCCGCGCCGCCAGCGGTTCTATCTCGGAGGTCGCGCACGTCAGCGCGATGAGAAACTCTTCGCCGCCGGCGCGGCAGACGACGGCGTCGGGAGGGGTGTGCTCGATCAGCAGCCCGCTCACCGCTCGGAGCGCATCGTCGCCAACACAATGACCGTGGGTGTCGTTGATGCGTTTGAAGTTGTCGAGATCGAGCATCACCACGGTCAGATGGGTGTGCGCACGCGACGCGTTAGCAACCCGATTACCGACCGTCTCGACGAATGCGCGCCGGTTCAGCAGGCCGGTGAGCGCATCCTCTTCCGAGCGCTGCGCGTACCCTCCCATCGCCTGCGACATGCCCCAAGCGCCAAGCACCATAGACACATTGACGAATGTGATCAGCCAGAACGCCGCTATCGCCGCGGCGATGCCGACGTCACCGGCCAGGCGCGCCAGCGCCGCCAGCGCGACCGCGACTGCCACCGCGGAATGGAACACCACCACCTTTTGACGGTGAAATATTGCGCTGTAGGCCCCCGTGACCGTCGTGGCGGTACAGGCCAGGACGGAGAGCGCCGCAGTGGGCTGGACCAAGCTCCATCCACCGACCAACAGCACGCCAACGGCGGCGGTGGCCTCTGACTGCCGTCGCGTTGGCCAACGCATCAGCCAGAAAGCCGTCATGCCGATGGTGAACGCGGCGGTGAGCACGCCGATGACCACCGCGGCTGCGCTCGGCCGGTACTGGCTGATCAACACGGTCAACGGCGGCAACGCCGCCGCCGCGCAGACAACGGCCATGATCCGCTGTGCGGCGCGTAACCGTCCCCGTTGCCACAGCAACGCCCTGATCCGCTCGTACTTGTCAGGCCTATTCGGCCGATACCTCGCCCCGGACATCGGTCGGCAAACCCCCCCCAATGCGTCGCCGCGCGCAGCGCGAGAAGGTCGTAGGAAAACTTGGGCCCGACGTCATGAGTAGACCAGATAAAGAAGGGCAAAAGTTTGTTTTTAGGAAGTTTTGGTCGACTCCCACCCCGTGAACTTTTGGGGCCGCGCGGGGACCTTGCAGCGTCGCCGTTTCGCTGACAACCGCAGCTCTAGAAGTCCCAGTCCTCGTCCTCGGTGACGACGGCCTTGCCGATCACGTACGACGAGCCAGAGCCGGAGAAGAAGTCGTGGTTCTCGTCGGCGTTGGGCGACAGCGCCGACAGGATCGCCGGGTTGACGTCGGTCTCGTCGCGCGGGAACAGGGCCTCGTAGCCGAGGTTCATCAGCGCCTTGTTGGCGTTGTAGCGCAGGAACTTCTTGACGTCCTCGGTCAGCCCGACCTCGTCGTAGAGGTCCTGGGTGTACTCCACCTCGTTGTCATAGAGCTCGAAGAGCAGCTCGTAGGTGTAGTCCTTCAGCTCGGCGCGCTTCGCCTCGTCGACCAGGGCCAGGCCACGCTGGAACTTGTAGCCGATGTAGTAGCCGTGCACGGCCTCGTCGCGGATGATCAGCCGGATCATGTCGGCGGTGTTGGTCAGCTTGGCCCGGCTCGACCAGTACATCGGCAGGTAGAACCCGGAGTAGAACAGGAAGCTCTCCAGCAGCGTGGAGGCCACCTTGCGCTTCAGCGGCTCGTCACCCCGGTAGTACTGCATGACGATCTCGGCCTTGCGCTGCAGATTGTGGTTCTCCTCCGACCAGCGGAAGGCGTCGTCGATCTCGGCCGTCGAGCACAGCGTCGAGAAGATCGAGCTGTAGCTCTTGGCGTGCACCGACTCCATGAACGCGATGTTGGTGTAGACGGCCTGCTCGTGCGGGGTCAGCGCGTCGGGGATCAGGCTGACGGCCCCGACCGTGCCCTGGATCGTGTCCAGCAGCGTCAGCCCGGTGAACACCCGCATCGTCAGCTGCTTCTCGCCGGCGGTCAGGGTTCCCCAGGACGGGAGGTCGTTGGAGACCGGCACCTTCTCGGGCAACCAGAAATTGCCCGTCAGCCGGTCCCAGACCTCGGCGTCCTTGTCGTCTTGCAGCCGGTTCCAGTTGATCGCCGAGGTCCGATCGATCAGCTTCATGTTTTCAGTCACCAGAACCCCACTTCACCAGCCGGTTTTGACTTCGATGTCTAGGCCACAAACACTACCCCTGGGGTCCGACAACCCGCGGCAACACAATAAGTTGTGTTTGCGTGTCGCGCTGTCAGTCCAACCCGGCCTTGCGCAACGTGTGCGTCAGGCCGTCCTCCAGCGCGCTCAGCGCCATGTCGGTCAGCCGGCTCAGGTCGTCGGTTTCGTGCACGCCCTTGGCCATCCACGTTTCCAGCGCGATGAACACCGCGCTGGCCAGGCTGTGCGCGGCGATGTCGGCGATCATCGCGCCGTCGGCGGTGATCGCGGATCGTCGCCGGATGAAGCGCTGGATCTCGGCCGCAAGCTGATCACGCAGCCGCCGAATGTGGCCGGTGATGATTTCCTGGTCCAAGTCGCGCGACCGGATGATGGCGGCCTCGCGGACCATCTCGAAGTCAAAGGGGAAGGCGTCCACGGCCTTTCGCACCGACTGGGTGATGGGCTCCCCGTGCGGCCGCAGCGCCAGGGCGCGCGCAAACCATTCGAAGCCGATGTCGTAGTCGGCGAAGAGCACCGCGTGTTTGGACACGAAGTGCCGGTAGAACGTCCGTTCGGTGACGCCGACGTCGGCGGCGATGTCGGCGACGCTGGTCTGGTTCACGCCGTCGGCCACGAAGCGGCGCATCGCCGCCTCGTGCAGTGCCTGACGCGTGCGTGCGCTGCGGCTCACTTCGGACGTGCCAACACGCTGGCCGCTGGTTGACGGTGCCACGGATGCAAGCTTGCACCCAATGTCACCCTTGACGCAAATATGTCATTTGTGACATTGTGCGGGTCAGGCGGGGATCACCTGATCGGAGGCGGATCGGAATGGCTGACTACGACGCGATCATCATCGGGGCCGGCCACAACGGTCTGGTCGCCGCCAACGTGCTGGCGAAGGGCGGCGCGAAAGTGCTTGTCCTGGAACGAGCACACTTCCTCGGCGGGATGGCCGCCACCCGCGAACTCTTCGACGGATACAAGCACAGCGTCGGCGCCTGGGCCGTGCTGATCTGGCGGCAAGAGATGACCGAACGGCTCGAGCTCACCAAGTGGGGCTTCGAGCTGATGGATCAGTGGACGTCGACGTGCACGTTCGGCGATGCCGCGGACACCCCGTTCGTGATGTACAACGACCTCGAGCGCATGGCGCGCCACCTGCTCGACGACCACGGCGCCGACACGGCGGCGGCGCTGGGGTCCCTGTTCGCCCACATCGGCCGGTTCGCACCGTATTTCGTCGACTCCGCGTTCGGACCGCCGCTGGACATCATCGAGGTGATCGCCTCCCAGCCGACGCCCGAGGACCGCCACGATTTCGCCCAGATGTGGTACGGCAGCACGATGGACACGGTCCGGCGGTTCCTGGCGCCCGACCAGGGCCGCTGCATCCAGGGCTCGCTGGCGGCGATGTCGATCGACGCGTTCGACGGCGGTCCGTGGACCCCCGGTTCGAACGCATCGACCTTGTACCACTACCTGATCGGCGGCGGCAACGTCGAATACATCATGCCGCGCGGGGGCATCGGCTCGCTCAGCGCCGCGCTGTGCCGGCGCGCCGAGTCACTGGGCGCCGAGGTGCAGATGAAGCAGCACGTCAAGGACATCCTGGTCACCGACGGGCGCGCCACCGGCGTCCAATTGCGCGACGGCACAACGATTTCCGCGGACGCGGTGCTCTCGTCGCTCGACCCGTACACCACCTTCGTGAATCTGGCCGGCGCGCAGAACTTTCCGCCCGACTACATCCGCAAGATCAAGGAGATCAACTTCAACCTGGGTTACATCCAGGCGCATCTCACCATCGACCAAGCGCCCCAATGGATCGAGCGGCTGCAGCCCTACATGCACGACAACGGCCAATGGTGTCCCACCGTCGCCTACGCCCCGTCGCCGGAGTACATCAGCGACGCGTGGGAGCAATACCGCAAGGGGCAGCTTCCCGACGCGCCGCCCACCTACCTGTACATCCCCAGCATGGTCGACTCGTCGCTGGCGCCGGCGGGCAAGCACAGCGCGACCATCTTCACCCCGTACTTCCCCACCGGGCTGGACGCCGACGAAAACCGAAGCTGGAAGGAGCAATACGCCGACACCTGCGTGCGCATCTTCGACAGCTTCGCGCCAGGGTTCGCCGACTCCGTCACCAACCGCGTCGTGTTCTCCAACCGCTACTTCGGCAGCACCTTCAGCGCGCACGCCGGCGACTACTCGCACGGCCTGCTGCAGCCCAACCAGCTGTGGACCGGCCGCGTCGTCGAGGGCGCCGACAAGTTCGCCACCCCGGTCGACGGGCTCTTCCTGTGCGGTCAGTGCACGCACCCCGGGCCGGGGGTGACGGGCATCCCCGGCTGGAACGGAGCCGAGGCGGCCCTCAAGCACCTCAACGCCCGCGTCGCAAGGGCATAGGCAAAGCCGGAACTAACATGTACCATTTGGTACATGTTTACCGAAGACAGCATCGAGATCGACGCGCCGCCGCAGGTCGTCTGGGACGTCTTCAGCGACGTCGAACACTGGCCCGAGTGGACCGCGTCGGTCACCTCCCTGACCGGGCGCGACGGTTCGGCCCTGGCCGTGGGCAGGCGGTTCGCGATCAAGCAACCCGGCCTGCAGAAGCTGATCTGGAAGGTCGCCGAGATCGATCCCGGCACCTCCTGGACCTGGGTGACCCGCTCCCCCGGCGTGCAGGTGACCGCGCGCCACTACGTCACCGCCCTGCCCGGCGGACGCACTCTGGTGCGCCAGGAACTCGACCAGCGGGGCCTCCTCGGCGCGCTGGTCGGGCGGTTGACGGCCAAACGGACCCAGCGCTTCCTCGAGATGGAGGCCAAGGGCCTCAAGGCCCGGTCTGAACAGGTCAGCCGCGCCAATGGCCCGCACGCCTGACCGACAGCGGCGCCGCGAACTACTGGATGCGCTCTTCGACGAGTTCGCCGCGAACGGCATCGGCGATCGGTCGCTTCGCGATGTCGCCGCCGCGGTCGGCACCAGTCACCGGATGCTGTTGCACCACTTCGGTTCTCGCGAAGACCTGCTGATCGCGATCGTCGAGGAGGCCGAGCGTCGCCAGATGGCCCTCGTCCCCGACCTGCCGCAGAACCCGGCCGAGGGCTTCGCCGCGATGTGGGCCGACCTTCGTCGCCCCGAATTGCGCCAACTGGAGCGCCTCTTCTTCGAGTGCTATTCGCGGGCCGCCCAGGGCGAAAAGCCTTTCACGCGAATGGTTCCCGGCGCCGTCGACGGCTGGTTGCGCGAGGTGGAATCGGCCGCCGCCGGGGTTGCCTACGACGCCGCGATGGCGAGGCTCGGGCTGGCCGTCACCCGTGGGCTGCTGCTGGACCTGGTGGCCACCGACGACGCGGCCGGCGTCGACGCGGCCGCGCAAGCGTTCATCGAGCTTTTGGCAACAGCGCGATGAGCGTGTCGACGAGTTCCTCGGCGTTGGTGTGCCACTTGTCCAAGTCCATGTGGCCGCTCAGATCCAGGCCCGTGATGCCGTGGGCGCTGGTCAGCACCACGGCCCCATAACGGCGCGCCTGCTGTGGTCCGACAATGCGGCCCATGATGTCGAGGAACAGATCCTGAGCGCGTTCGGCCGCCCGCATCGCCGCGGCCGGATCACCCGCCGGCGGGGTGAACATCAAGCGATACAGGTGAGGCCGGGTGCGGCCGATGGCGATCAGCGAAAGCAGGCCGGATCGCAACGACTCCTCCGGCGGGTCCCCGCTGTTGGCCAACGCCTCCAGCGCATCGCCCAGGTCGGTCAAGGCGTTGGTCGCGACCACCGCGAGCAGAGCCTCCTTGTCGGCGAAGTGGCGATACGCCGCCGAACGCGACACGCCGCTGCGCGCACCCACCTCGCGCAGCGTCACCGCCTCCACTCCACCGAGGTCCAGCAAGACCTCGGCGGCCTCGAGCAGCGAACGACGTGTCGCCGCAGCGCTCTCCGCTCGACTCGTCACCCGCAGAGCATAAGCCCGACGCCCAGTTGACAACGTCAACTCAAACGCCTAGCTTCAGTTGACAACGTCAACTCAGATGCATTCACCGGACGGAGACAGCCATGAATTCCTCGAATCGCGCCGACCGCAACGAGCTGATCGTCGTCACCGGCGCGTCGACGGGGATGGGCGCGGCGACGGCTCGGGAACTGGCGCGCAAGGGTTTTCACGTGCTCGCCGGCGTACGCCGCGAAGCCGACGCCGTAGCGCTAGCGGTTGACGGGCTGGAGCCGCGCATCCTGGACATCACCGTCGAATCGGACGTGGCCGCGATCGCCGAACGCGTCGCGAACGATCCGCTGCGCCGTCCGCTGCGCGCGCTGGTCAACAATGCCGGGATCGCGATCAACGCGCCCGTGGAGACACTGCCAATGGCCGAGTGGCGCAAGCAGTTTGAGGTCAACCTGTTCGGACACATCGCGATGACGCAGGCGTTGTTGCCGGCACTGCTGCTCAGCTCGGGCACCGTCGTGAACATCAGTTCCATCGGCGGGAAGGTCGTGCTGCCGACGTACGGCGCATATGCCGGCTCGAAGTTCGCGCTGGAGGCGGTCAGCGATGCCCTGCGCCGCGAGGTCGGCGAGCTCGGTATCAAGGTCGTCGTCGTCGAACCCGGCGCCGTCAAAACCGAGATGGCGGAGCGTGGGATCGCCACCGCGGAGGGGCTGATGGCCAACATGACCGCCGCACAGCTCGCACGCTATGAGGATCTCGCCGCAGCCGTCACCGCCCAAGCCCGATCGTTCGGCGAGGACGGCGTTTCGGTCGAGCACGCCGCCAAAGTGATCGTAAAGGCCGCGACTGCGTCGCGCCCGCGGACTCGCTACACGATCGGCCGGGACGCCGCGGTCCTGCTGCGGATCAGCCGTGTCGTATCGGACCGGGTTCTGGATCGCATTGTGCGCCTGAACCTTCGGTCCTTCGCGAAAAGCTCAGCCCCCCACGGCCGCCGCGCGGCGATTGGCGCCTGAGCCCGTGTTGACCCCGAAGAACTGGTATTCCTCCGGCTTCACCGCGCGGGTCGCTCGCCAGTACTCCCAGGTGTAGCCACCCCAGAGCACCGTGTTCTTGCCGTGCTCGTCGAGGTACCAGCTGCTGCAGCCGCCGCTGTTCCACACCGACTGCGAAAGCCTTTGCTGCAGTTCGTCGTTGAACTGGTCCTGCGCGGCGCGGGTCGGGGCCAGCGCCTGGGCGCCCAGCTTGTCGCATTTCGCGATCGCGTCGGCGACGTAGTGGATCTGGGATTCGATCATGAACACCACGGAGTTGTGGCCGAGCCCCGTGTTGGGCCCCAGCAGGAAGAACAGGTTCGGCACGTCGGCGACGGTGATGCCCCGGTGCGCGCCGATGCCCTCCCGGTTCCAGCGGTCGACCAGGTCCTCGCCGTTCCGCCCCTTGATCTGGACGTAGGTGTAGGAGTCGGTGACGTGGAAGCCGGTGCCGTAGACGATCACGTCCACCTTGCGCTCTTTGCCGTCCGCCGTGACGATGCCGTCGCGCGTGATCCGGGTGATGCCGTCGGTGACCAGTTCGGTCTTGGGGTCGGCGACGGCGCCGTAGTACGTGGAGGAGTTCAGGATTCGCTTGCAACCGATGCGGTAGTGCGGGGTCAGCTTACGGCGCAGCTCGCGGTCCTTGACCGAGCGCCGGATGTTGTATTTCGCGTAGGCCTCGATGATCTTCAGCGCGTTCGGCCGCTTGGTCATGCCGAAGGCCAGCGCCTCCTGGCCCCAGTAGATCGCCAGGCGTACCGCCGCGCGCAGGCCGGGAACATTCTCCATGGCCCGGCGCAGCGCCACGGGCAGCTCGGGGTTGGACCGCGGCACCACCCACGGCGGGGTGCGTTGGTAGAGCTGAAGTTCGGCGACCTTCCCGACGATCTCGGGCACGATCTGGATCGCGCTGGCGCCGGTGCCGATCACGGCCACCCGCTTGCCGGTCAGGTCGACGCTGTGGTCCCACTCCGCGGAATGGAAAGCGGGACCGGCGAATTCGTCGCGGCCCTCGATGTCGGGGAACGACGGAATGTGCAGCGCGCCGGCCCCGGAGATCAGGAACTGCGCGACGTACTCGCGCCCGTCGGTGGTGAAGACGTGCCAGCGGTTCTCGTCGTCGTCCCAGTGGCCCCGGTCGACCAGCGAGTTGAACACGATGTGGCGGCGCAGCCCGTATTTCTCGGTGACCCCCTTGAGGTAGTCCCAGATCTCGGGCTGATACGAGAACGGGTTCTTCCAGTCGGGCTTGGGCTCGAAGGAGAAGGAGTACAGGTGCGAGGGGATGTCGCAGGCACAGCCGGGATAGCTGTTGTCGCGCCACGTGCCGCCGACGTCGTCGGCCTTCTCCAGGATGACGAAGTCAACGCCCTGCTGTTGCAGCTTGATGCCCATGCCCAGGCCGGAGAATCCGGTCCCGATGATCAGGGCGCGGGTGTGCACCGGCTCCTGCGCCTGTTGTGTCGGATCGGCTTGTGTCATGGCATCGGTCACGGCGGATCGGTCTTCCTGTTGGTTAGCGCAAATACCCAGTACCCAGGGTATCGAATAGGGCGAGTTTTGACGATCGCCGGGACGATGTCAACGTGCCGAAGGTCCTCAGCTGGCGGCGGGGTTGCTGGGCACCACGCTGTGAATCGGCTGGTCGGGGTCCATCGCGATGCCCAGCGCGTCGGCCGTGCCGACGAGGACGCCCATCATGATGGTCGTCAGGTGGGCGACGAACTGCTCGCGAGGCATGCGCCGCGGGCTGTCGGCTTCGGGGCCCAGCCACCACTCGGTGGCCGACGCGGCCGATCCGAAGGCCGCGTGCCCGGCCAGTTCGATCGCCGCGTGGTCCAGCTCCATCTCCCGCAGCTCGTTGTCGAACATGTCGGCCACGGCCAGGGTGATCCCGCGGCCCTCCTCCAGGATCTTGGGGCTCGCCGCGGAACGGCCCTGGATGAAGACCCGAAGCACGTTGGGGTGCTGGTCGACCAGGTTGACGTACTCCTCGACGGCGCGGCGGATCACCTCGCGGGCCGAATCGGTCTTGAGGTCGATCGACGGGAAGATCGCCGCCCACAGCATGTCGCGCAGCCGCTCGCCGATCGCCTGAAACAGGTCGGATTTGTCGTGGAAGTGCCGGTAGATCTTGGGCTTGGCGGTGCCGGCCTCCTCGGCGATCTCCCGCACGCTCAGCTCGGGGCCCAGGCGGTCAATGGCGCGGAACGCGGCATCCACGATTTCGCCGCGCACCTTCTTGCGGTGTTCGCGCCACCGTTCGCTGCGCGCGTCGACCTTGACCCCGGGCTTCACGCTGGGATGGGGCCTGGACGGTCGAGCGATTCTCACCACGTCAAGCACTTTACCCCCGTGGGCCGCTGACCTGGGCAGACCGGAAATGCCGCGCGTCGGAGCTGGCTCAGCCGGCCATCGCGCGGCGCTTGACGGCGTCGGCGAGGCGGTCCGGCAACCGCGTGAAGACCGCGACCAGTCCCTTGGCGCCGATCGGCACCACGTATCTGGTGCGCGGGCGGCGCGCTTCGGCCGCGTTGGCGATCGTGCGGCCGAGCGCCGACGCCGGCATGGCCTGCTTCATTTGCTTGGCCAGGAACCTGTCGGCCCCTTCGATCAGCGGTCCGTATCCCTCGGCGGCGCCATCGGTAGACACCGCGACGTCCCCGCGTTCGCGCGTCGACGCGTCGACGATGTCTGTCGCGACAAAGCCCGGTTCGACGAGGACAACCTCGATGCCGATCGGAGCCAATTCCATGCGCAGGGAATCGGACAGCGCCTCGACCGCATACTTGGTTGCCCCGTAGACGCCCATGGCGGGAAAACTCGTGCGCCCGACGATCGAGCTGATGTTGATGATGCGGCCGGCGCGACGCGCCCGCATGCCGGGCAGGACCGCGCGGGTCACCGCGAGCAAGCCGAACACGTTGGTGTCGAATTGCCGTTTCACTTCCCGGCCAGGCAGCGTCTCGATCGGACCCGTCAGCGCGTAACCCGCCGCGTTGACCAGGACGTCGACGCCCGCGCCCCGAGTCGCCGAATCGATCAGCGACCGCGCGGTCGCGATCGACTCCTCGTCGGTGACGTCCAACGGCACGGCCACCAGGCCGCGGTGGGCGGCGGCGAGATCATCGAGGGCGGCCTTCCGGCGCGCCGCGCAGAACACCGTGTGCCCGCGCCGGGCCAGCTCGATCGCGACCGCGCGACCGATCCCGGAACTCGCTCCCGTGACAAGGATGTTGAAGTGGTCAGCCATCGGCCCGCGCTCCATCGTAAACAGGTCTGTGTACCATGACGTACCGGTGATGGTACACAGACCTGTTTCCTTTGGCTAGACTCGAATCATGCCCGCTTTACCGACCGCTCGACGCAAGCTGCTGGACACCGCGGCCGACCTGTTCTACCGAGAGGGCATCGGTGCGATCGGCGTCGACCGCATCAGCGCGGACGCCGGAGTCTCCAAGCGCAGCCTGTACCAGCATTTCGGCGGCAAGGACGCCTTGGTGGCGGCGGCGCTGGCCGATCAGGGTCCGGCCATCCTCGAGCGCTACATTCCCGTCGGCGACGGCGCGGCGCCGCCCCGCCAGAAGATCCTTGACGTTTTCGACGCGCTGACCCGATGGTCGAAGGCGCCGGACTTCCGCGGCTGCCCGTTCGTCAACGTGGCTACCGAGCTTGCCGATCCGCACCATCCGGCACGCGACGTGGCGCGTGATCACAAGCTGCGCCTCAACCGGTATTTCGCTCGCCAGGCTCGGGCCGGGGGGGCGAAGAAGCCGAACGTGCTCGCCGAGCAGCTGCTGATGCTTTTCGACGGCGCGATCTGCCAGGCGGTGATGAAGTCGGCGCCGGTCCCTCCCAGTACCCGCGCCGCGGCCGAGATCCTGCTGGACGCGCACGGCCTCACCGCGCACTGAGCGGGTCGGGCCCTGGCGTCACAGCATGCAGGAGACGCAGCCCTCGACTTCTGTTCCTTCCAGCGCCATCTGGCGCAGCCGGATGTAGTACAGCGTCTTGATTCCCTTGCGCCAGGCGTAGATCTGCGCCTTGTTCACGTCGCGGGTGGTGGCGGTGTCCTTGAAGAACAGGGTCAGCGACAGCCCCTGGTCCACGTGCTGGGTGGCCGCGGCGTAGGTGTCGATGATCTTCTCGTAGCCGATCTCGTAGGCGTCCTGGTAGTACTCCAGGTTGTCGTTGGTCATGTAGGGCGCCGGGTAGTAGACCCGCCCGATCTTGCCCTCCTTGCGGATCTCGACCTTCGACACGATCGGGTGGATCGACGACGTGGAGTGGTTGATGTAGGAGATGGACCCGGTGGGCGGCACCGCCTGCAGGTTCTGGTTGTAGATGCCGTGCGCTTGGACCGATTCCTTCAGCCGCTTCCAGTCGTCCTGGGTGGGGATGCGGATCTCGGCGTCGGCGAACAGCTGGCGCACCTTGTCGGTCGCCGGCTCCCACACCTGCTCGGTGTACTTGTCGAAAAACTCGCCGCTCGCATACTTCGACTTCTCGAAACCCTTGAAATGCGTGCCGCGTTCGATCGCGATGCGGTTCGAGGCCCGCAGCGCGTGGTAGAGCACCGTGTAGAAGTAGATGTTGGTGAAGTCGATGCCTTCCTCGGAGCCGTAGAAAATGCCCTCGCGGGCCAGGTAGCCGTGCAGGTTCATCTGCCCGAGGCCGATCGCGTGGGAATCGTTGTTGCCCTGCTCGATTGAGGGCACCGAAGTGATGTGCGTCTGGTCGCTGACGGCGGTGAGCGCACGGATCGCCACCTCGATCGTCTGGGCGAAGTCCGGTGAGTCCATCGTCTTGGCGATGTTCAGCGACCCCAGGTTGCACGAAATGTCCTTGCCCACCTTGGCATACGACAGGTCGTCGTTGAACAACGACGGCGTGGACACCTGCAGGATCTCCGAGCACAGGTTCGAATGCGTGATCTTGCCCTCGATGGGGTTGGCCCGGTTCACCGTGTCCTCGAACATGATGTAGGGGTAGCCCGATTCGAACTGCAGCTCGGCCAGCGTCTGGAAGAACTCGCGCGCCTTGATCTTGGTCTTGCGGATGCGCGCGTCGTCGACCATCTCGTAGTACTTCTCGGTCACCGAGATGTCGGCGAACGGCACCCCGTACACGCGCTCGACGTCGTACGGCGAGAACAGGTACATGTCCTCGTTCTTCTTGGCCAGCTCGAAGGTGATGTCGGGGATCACCACGCCGAGGCTCAGCGTCTTGATCCGGATCTTCTCGTCGGCGTTCTCCCGCTTGGTGTCCAGGAAGCGGTAGATGTCGGGGTGATGCGCCTGCAGGTACACCGCGCCGGCGCCCTGGCGCGCGCCCAGCTGATTGGCGTAGGAGAACGAGTCCTCGAGCAGCTTCATGATGGGGATGACGCCCGAGGACTGGTTCTCGATGTTCTTGATCGGCGCGCCGTGCTCGCGAATGTTGGAGAGCAGCAACGCAACTCCCCCGCCGCGCTTGGACAGCTGCAGGGCGGAGTTGATCGATCGCCCGATCGACTCCATGTTGTCCTCGATGCGCAGCAGAAAGCAGCTGACCGGCTCGCCGCGCTGCTTCTTGCCCGAGTTCAGGAACGTCGGAGTGGCCGGCTGGAACCGCCCGTCGATGATCTCGTCGACCAGCTTCTCGGCCAGCCCGGTGTCGCCGGACGCCAACGTCAGCGCCACCATGACGACGCGGTCCTCGAAGCGCTCCAGGTAACGCTTCCCGTCGAACGTCTTCAGCGTGTAGGAGGTGTAGTACTTGAACGCGCCCAAAAACGTCGGGAAGCGGAACTTCTTGGCATAGGCGCGGTCCAGCAGCGACTTGACGAAGTTGCGCGAGTACTGGTCGAGAACCTCACGCTCGTAATAGTTTTCGCGGATCAGGTAGTCGAGCTTCTCGTCCTGATTGTGGAAGAACACGGTGTTCTGGTTGACGTGCTGCAGGAAGTACTGGCGCGCCGCGAGAACGTCCTTGTCGAACTGAATCTTGCCGTCCGCGTCGTACAGATTCAGCATCGCGTTCAGCGCGTGGTAGTCCGTCTCCGGCGGGCACCCCGGAAGGGAGGGGCGAGCGGCGGCGGTTACAGGCTCTGCAGTGACGGTTGGTGGCACGTCTGTTCCTTCCAGAAGTCGGCGAGACCGGCGCGGACGGCATCCACGTCGTCCGGGGTCCCCATCAGTTCGAAGCGGTAAAGGTAGGGAACGCCGCACTTGCGGGAGATGACGTTTCCCGCGTAGGCGAATTCGGTACCAAAGTTGTTGTTGCCCGCAGCGATGACGCCGCGGATCAGCGACCGGTTGTGCTCGTCGTTCAAAAAGGCGATGACCTGTTTAGGGACATACCCCCCGCGCTCCATGTCAGCGATGCTCGGGTTGCGCAGGCCGCCGCCGTACGTCGGCACTATCAGCACATACGGCTCATCGACCTCGATGCGCCCGTGCAGCGGTATCCGCGTGGCGGGAACACCCAGCTTCTGCACGAAGCGGTGGGTGTTCTCCGACACGGAAGAGAAATAGACCAGTGACGATCGCAAGCTCGGCGCAGCCGGGCGAAGCGGGTCGTCACTCATCCAACCGAGGTTGGGCCCAGTGATCCCCATGGCACCGC
The DNA here is from genome assembly GCF_002101935.1 of Mycobacterium sp. IEC1808. Lineage (NCBI taxonomy): Bacteria > Bacillati > Actinomycetota > Actinomycetes > Mycobacteriales > Mycobacteriaceae > Mycobacterium > Mycobacterium sp. IEC1808. The sequence goes on from NZ_LQPV01000015.1 coordinate 62,557, forward strand.
AACCTTCCTTACCTAACGTCTGCCGCTATTGCTCAGGCGCTCAGCGCCGACTCCGCGAGCGCCTTGATGCGGTCGGGGCGGAAACCCGACCAGTGGTCGTTCCCGGCAACCACGACGGGAGCCTGCAGGTAGCCCAGCGCCATCACGTAGTCCCGCGACTCAGCGTCCAGCGTGATGTCGACCTTCTGGTAGGCGATGCCCTGCTTGTCCATGGCCTTGAAGGTGGCGCTGCACTGCACGCACGCGGGCTTGGTATAGACGGTGATGCTCATGGATGCCGCTCCTTTGCGGAAGGGGAGAACCTGTAACGGACTGGCAACTACTCGGGTACTGCAACGAACTGCGTCTTCGCTGTGTTTCAGCGGCCCGCCAGGGCCCCAGATTCCCGTCTTGCGGCGCTGGAAGCCGAAGGCGCTGCTTCGACCTCTTCGAGCCGATTCGGGGAGGTCCCCAAGCCCGGCCAGCGTGGGGATCCTGGGATCTGCCGGTGCCTCGAAACACTACACCTAGTGGCCGACAAGTTGTCTAGATACAAGATGTTCTGAATAACAATTTTGAAATTCCCTGGTCGTAAGGCTCCACACGACATCCGCTCGGCGTGTCGCAGATCACAGATCGGTCTCGGGAAGCCCACGCCATCCGGTATATCAGCGGCCACCGACAACGAGCGGGTGAAGGCGGCACGAGCGGCGACCCCGCCTATCCCCGTCCGATCACCAGCAAAGCCGCCAGCGCGGGCTGGCGGCTTTGGCTATTCGGTTAGCGAAACGTCGCTGGTGGCCGGCGAGCGGCTTGTGGGTTCTCGCTAAATTCAGCCGACTTCGGCCGCCAGTTTGCCGACGACGTCGCGCACGTTCTCCGAGAGCTCGGCGTGTTCGCCGGGCGCCTTGCCGTCCAGGGTCTTGAACGGCACCGAGAGCTTGAGATCCTCGATCACCCGGGCACCGGCGATCCCGAACGACTTGCGGGTCGCGTCGTGCGCCCACACCCCGCCGTACTGGCCGAAGGACCCCCCGATGACTGCCAGCGGCTTGCCCTTCAGCGCGCCGTCGCCGAAGGGGCGCGACAGCCAGTCGATCGCGTTCTTGACGACCGCCGGGAAGCTGCCGTTGTACTCCGGGGTGACCACCAGCGCCGCATCGGCGTCGGCCGCCGCAGCGCGCAGCGCGCTCACCGCGGCCAGCGGCGGGGCGTCGGGGTTCATCGCGTCGTCGATCTCCTCGTTGTAGAAGGGCACCTCAGCCAGCCCCTCGAAGATCGTGACGTTGACGCCGTCGGGAGCGACCGCCCCCGCCAGCTCGGCGATCTGGCGGTTGATCGATGCCGCGCGCAAACTACCCACGAACGCCACGATTTGGATCTCTGCCACCTTAGTTCCCTTCGGCCGTTGGTCTACCATCCTTGCACGCCCCAACCGGACTATGGTCCGGTTTATTCCGGCAGCGTTAAAGTGCGGATGTGAGCAGTGTCGAGCGGTCGCGCGAGTTGCCCGTGTCGGTTCCCCAGGAACGGGGCGATGCGGCGCGCAACCGCACGCTCCTGCTTCAGGCCGCCCGCAGGCTGGTCGCCGAGCGCGGCGCTGACGCCGTCACAATGGACGACGTCGCCGCCGCCGCGGGGGTCGGCAAGGGCACGCTGTTCCGCCGCTTCGGCAGCCGCGCGGGCCTGATGATGGTGCTGCTCGACGAGGACGAGCGGGCCAGCCAGCAGGCGTTTCTGTTCGGCCCGCCGCCGCTGGGACCCGACGCGCCACCGATGGACCGGCTGGTCGCCTTCGGCCGGGAGCGGATTCGCTTTGCCCATGCCCACCACGAGCTGCTGTCGGCGGCCAACCGCGATCCGCAGCTGCGCCACGCCGGGGCGGGCGCCGTGCAGCGCACGCACGTGCGGGTGCTGCTGGCCTCGGCGGGCACCACCGGTGATATCGACGTCCAGACCGACGCCCTGCTGGCGCTGCTCGACGCCGATTACGTGGAGCACCAACTCAATGGCGGTGGGCACACCATGGACACGCTGTGCGACGCGTGGGAAAGCCTGGCGCGCAAGCTCTGCGGGCGGTGAGGACCGGATGAGCTGGGTCCTGCACGTCGACCTCGACCAGTTTCTGGCATCGGTCGAACTGCGCCGCCACCCCGAGCTGGCCGGGCTGCCGGTCATCGTCGGCGGCAGCGGTGATCCGACCGAACCGCGCAAGGTGGTCACCTGCGCCTCGTACGAGGCCCGGGAATTCGGTGTGCACGCCGGCATGCCGTTGCGCACCGCCGCCCGCCGGTGCCCCGACGCCACCTTCCTGCCGTCCGACCCGGCCGCCTACGACGCGGCCTCCGATCAGGTGATGGGCCTGCTGCGCGACCTGGGGCACCCGGTCGAGGTGTGGGGCTGGGACGAGGCGTACATCGGCGTGCGGGGCGGGGACCCGGCCGAGGTGGCCGAACAGATCCGAACGGTCGTCGCCTCCGAAACGGGACTGTCCTGCTCGGTCGGCATCAGCGACAACAAACAGCGGGCCAAGGTCGCCACCGGCTTCGCGAAACCGGCCGGCATCTTCGCGCTCACCGACGCGAACTGGATGACGGTGATGGCGGACCGCCCGGTCGACGCGCTGTGGGGCGTCGGCCCCAAGACGGCGAAAAAGCTTGCGGCCCTTGATATCACCACGGTGCGTGACCTTGCGAACGCCGACGCGGAACTGCTGACGTCCACGTTCGGCCCGCGCACCGGCCTGTGGCTGCTGCTGCTGGCCAAGGGCGGCGGGGACGCGGAAGTCAGCGCCGAGCCGTGGATACCGCGCTCGCGCAGTCACGTCGTCACCTTTCCGCGCGACCTCACCGACAGGGCCGAAATGGATTCGGCCATAACGCGATTGGCGCGCCAGGCATTGGACGACGTGCTGGCGGGGGGCCGGATCGTCACCCGCGTGGCCGTCACCGTGCGGACCGCGACGTTCTACACCCGCACCAAAATCCGCAAGCTGCCCGCTCCCACCACAGACGCGGACACCATCACGCAAGCCGCCCTGCGCCTCCTGGACCTGTTCGAACTGGACCGGCCCATTCGCCTACTCGGCGTGCGACTCGAGCTGGCCATGCCGGACTAGCGGCGCCGGGGCGGGACGCAGCGCGCGCGTGAAGATCACGTTGACCTGACGCATCGCCACGCTGTACGGCCACCAGGCCAGCCGTTTGAACGCGTACAGCGCACGGATGTCGCCCGACGTGTAGATCAGGTAGCGGTTCTTCGCGACGCCGGCCAGGATCTTCTCGGCCGCCCGTTCCGGCGACACCGCGTGACCGCTGAAGCGGTCCACCCAGCGGGCGACCCGCGGGTCTTCGCGGTCCACCCCGGCGATCTCGACCGTGTCCACCAGCGGGGTCTTCACCGCGCCCGGCACCACGACCGACACCCCGATACGGTGGCGCGCCAGGTCGAAGCGCAACACCTCGGACAGGCCGCGCAACCCGAACTTGCTCGCGCTGTAGGCCGCGTGCCACGGCAGCGCCACCAGCCCCGCCGCCGACGACACGTTGACCACGTGCCCGCCCCGGCCGGCCGCCAACATCGGGGGAACGAACGCCTCGATGACGTGGATCGGACCCATCAGGTTGATCGCGATCATCTTGCTCCACTGCTCGTGGCTCAGCCGGTCGACGGTGCCCCAGGCCGACACGCCGGCGATGTTCAGCACGACATCCATCGTCGAATGCTCGGCGTGGATGTCGGCGGCGAAGGCAGCCACCTGGTCATGGTCGGCGATGTCCAGTGCGCGGTGGGCGGGCACCGCAGCGCCGAGGGCGCGGGCGTCGGCCACGGTCAGTTCGAGGCCGTCGGCGTTGCGATCGGTCAGGTACAGCTCGGCGCCCTGCGCGGCCAACCGCAGGGCGGTCGCGCGCCCGATCCCGCTCGCCGCGCCGGTGACCAGGCACCGCTTCCCCGCGAAATACCGCCCCGACGTCCTCGGAAGCCTTGGCCCCATGGCCGTGACCCTACCGCGTTACTTCGGGCCGCCACCCCAGAGCGAATTCAGCCACAGCTGCTCGAGCACGCGCACCCGGCGCTCCAGGTCGTCTTGGTGACCCTGGCGTCCGGCGAGCAGCGGGTCGCCGCTCAGCGTCAGGGAGGTGGTGCCCGCCAGGGTGCGCACCAACGCCGGGATGTCGTCGCTGATCGGGTTCGCCGTCCCCGCCTTCATCTCCGCCTCGACGATCGCGGTGATCTGGCCCAGCACCACCTCGAACTGCCGCTCCAGGAGCTCTTGAATCTGAACGTCGGTGTGGCGGGCCACCTCACAAGCCGCCATCACGGGGTCGTTGTGCGCGTAGACCGCGGCGGCGCTACGGACCATCCGCTTGGCGAACTGTTCCGGCGACTCGCCCGGCTGGCGGGGGGCGAAGTACTGCGTGAGCTCTTCGAGTTCCTCGGCGGCGTCAGCCATGATCTGGGCGAGCACCGCGTACTTGGAGTCGAAGTAGAAGTAGAAGCCCGAGCGGGCCACCCCGGCCCGCAGGCTGATGGTGCTCACCGACAGCTCCGAGAAGGGCTGTTCCTCGAGCAGGTCGCGCACCGCCTGCATGATCGCCTGCCGATGCTTGTCGCCCCGGCGGCGAATGGCCGGTTCGCCCGGGTCCGAGTCGGCATGGCTGCTCACGCCATCGACCTTGCACCACGCCACAGGAAAAGCAAACTTGACAGCCGTCAAGTTTTTCCCGAAGGTATGAATCAGTGACCGCTGTCACCCGCCCCGGGCCCGCAAAGGAGCGCGAAGGAGTTTCATGGCCGCCACTATCAGCACCCCCAACTACCTGCTCGATCAGGCGCGCAGGCGGCTGACGCCGTCGTTCAACAACTTCCCCGGCATGGGCCTGGTCGAACGCAGGCTGTTGAACACGCAGTTTCCGGAGCACAAGCTCGCCGACCCGCCGCCGGGCAGCGGACTCAAGCCGGTCCTCGGCGACGCGGGGCTGCCGGTCCTCGGGCACATCATCGAGATGCTGCGCGGCGGACCCGACTATCTGTTGTTCCTCTACCAGACCAAGGGCCCGGTCGTGTTCGGAGACTCGCCGGTCCTGCCGGGGGTCGCGGCGTTGGGCCCTGACGCGGCACAGGTCATTTACTCCAACCGCAACAAGGACTACTCCCAGCAGGGCTGGGTGCCGGTGATCGGGCCGTTCTTCCACCGCGGGCTGATGCTGCTCGACTTCGAAGAGCACATGTTCCACCGGCGCATCATGCAGGAGGCGTTCGTCCGGTCCCGGCTCGTCTCCTACGTCGAGCAGATGGACAAGGTCATCACCAAAACGGTCGCGAACGACTGGGTGGTCAACGACGCGCGATTCCTTCTCTATCCGGCGATGAAGGAGCTGACCCTCGACATCGCCTCGATGGTGTTTATGGGCCACGAGCCGGGCACCGACCGCGAGCTGGTGACCAAGGTGAACAAGGCGTTCACGGTCACCACCCGCGCCGGGAACGCGATCATCCGCACGGGTGTCCCGCCGTTCACCTGGTGGCGCGGCCTGAAGGCGCGCGAACTGCTGGAGAACTATTTCCGCGAGCGCGTCAAGGAACAGCGCGGGAAGGACGGCAACGACCTGCTGTCGGTGTTGTGCCAGACCGAGGACGAGGACGGCAACAAGTTCTCCGACGAGGACATCGTCAACCACATGATCTTCCTGATGATGGCCGCGCATGACACGTCGACGTCGACCGCCACCACGATGGTCTACCAGCTGGCCGCCCACCCGGAGTGGCAGGAGCGCTGCCGCGACGAGTCGGACCGCCTGATCGGCGACGGGCCGCTCGACATCGACTCCCTCGAGAAGCTCGAGTCGCTGGACCTGGTGATGAACGAGTCGATCCGGCTGGTGACACCGGTGCAGTGGGCGATGCGTCAGACCGTGCGCGACACGGACCTGCTGGGCTACTACATTCCCAAGGGCACCAACGTGATCGCCTATCCGGGGATGAATCACCGGCTGCCGGAACTCTGGACGGACCCGCTGAAATTCGACCCGGACCGGTTCACCGAGCCGCGCAGCGAGCACAAGCGGCACCGCTACGGGTGGACTCCGTTCGGCGGCGGCGCGCACAAGTGCATCGGAATGGTGTTCGGGCAGTTGGAGATCAAGTCGATCCTGCACCGCCTGCTGCGCCGCTACCGACTTGAGCTGCCCCGCCCGGGCTACCAGGCCGAGTGGGACTACGGCGGCATGCCGGTGCCCAAGGACGGCATGCCGATCGTGCTGCGCCCGCTCTAGTCCCCTCGCCACCAGACGCAAAAGTCCCCATTTGAGGCGGCGGATTCCAGTGAACGCCGAAACTCGGGGCTTTTGCGTCTGCTCGGCACCGTCAGGCGATCAGCCGGTTGGCGCACGCGATCACCGCGCGCAACGCCGACTGGGTCGGATCCTCCGACAGGCCCATCGCCCACTCGGCGCGAATCCCGTTGCTGCCGCGGATAAACGTGGCCGTGGCCGCGCCGCAACGGATCTGGTGAAACCGCAGCATCTCCACCGTGATCCCGCGCTCGTGCAACATCGCGGTGAGGGCGGCGATCGGACCGCTGGCGGCGGCGGTCGACGTGCTGATGTGGTCACCGACGGCGATCATCGCCCGAAAGTTGCGGGCCTGGGGCCCGAGCCGCCCGGCGGGCCGCTCGGTGTCGGTGCAGGCCCAGTGCCCCAGTCGCAGCGGGCCGGCCGTGCGGCCGTAGGTGGCGACGAAGGCCTCCCACGACATCGCGCCGGCCTCCTCGCGCAGCCCGCGCGGCAGGGCGGCGCCGAAGTGCTCGCTTAAAGAAGGAAGGGATTTGGTAAGAGCCACGGTCTCGGTCTTCTCTGATCAGCAGGAGCGACCGACGGTAGTAGCTTCCGACCCACAGCGGGGGGTCGGTCTGGGATCAGACCCCGCTGCGGGTGCTGGCTACTACGGCACGCTGAAGAAGACGCACGAGCGCCGAGATTAGACGTCGCGGGCCGGCAATGCAAATCCGTTTCGCGCGGCCCGGTAACTCACTGCCGGACAAGCGCTTTCGTGATGATGCCCTATCCGTTAGGCCCGGGCGCCGCGTCGAACCGCAGGTAGGCCTGGATCGTCGTCCCGGCCGGCGTGGTGTGCGTGCGGACCAGGTCAGATATGGCGTTGACCAGATACAGACCGCGACTGGCCGGGCCGCTCGGGCCGGGGTCCAGGCGGCCCACCAGCGGGTTGCCCAGCCGTCCGGTGTCGCGCGCCTCACAAACCAGGTGCTCGTCTTCGCGCCAGAACGCCAGCCGGCAGGCTCCGTCGGTGTACATCAGGCTGTTGCTGGCCAGCTCCGTCGCGATCAGTTGCAGATCCTCGATGCCCTCCTGGGACATTCCCACCCAGCCGGCGTAGTCGACGGCGAACGAGCGGGCGGGCCGCAGGTCCGCCGACTTCCTGACCATGTACGTGACGGCGCCCGGCTTGGCGACGAGCGGTTGGTTGCAGCGATCCAAGACCTCGTCGGGCGCGTATTCGGCGCTGCGGTGCAGCGCGCCACGGCTCCACAGCAGCGGGTGCGTCGCGCGGGCATCCGCCAGCACCGAGTCACCGAGCTCGCTCGCGTCGTAAAGACACAACACGGTCGCCGGGTATCCGTCGAGGGCCGAGTTCACCAGCGCCTCGTGCTCGGAGCAGGCGACGATTTCCTCGTCGGTGCGTTCGGGCCAGGCGAGCTCGCTCACAATTCGCACCCGCTTGCCCTGGTGTTCGTCGATGAAGGAACCCTCCATGGCCATGAAGCGGCTCGGGTTGCGGCCGATCTCGGCAATGTCGACCATCCGCAGTTGCGTCGGGAATCCGCCGCCGGGACCGGCCAGCGCGTCCCGCAGCCCGCCCAGCTTGGCGCCGGGCACCGCCACCAAAACGTCCTCGCCCCGCGCCAACCCGTCGGCGACGAAGCGAACCGCAAAGTCCAGATACTCCGCCTGCGAACTGTAAAGAAGCCCGGAATGAACGAAACCCGAGTGGTCGGTGTACGTCCCCCCGAAGCCTCCCGTCACCGGTGCGCGCTCGCTTTCGATCACAAGTGCCAACCCCCTGCTGGACCGGCCATTCGTTACTTCCCTTGCCAGTACCCAAGACGGGCTTTCGCTATGCCGCCGAACGCGTCACATCCGAAAAACGGCTAGAGCCACCACGAGGCCGCCGCGTCGAGGTGGCGACGGATGCGGTAGCGGGCGAGGCTGTCGTCGCCGGCTTCGATCGCCTGCAGGATCCGCAGATGCGCGTGCTCGACGGCGACGACGTCGGCCCAGTTCGGCTCCGTCTGCGCGGTGCTGGACCAGTGCCGGCGAAACAGCTCGATGATGATGCGAAGGAACAAATCCAGCAGTGCGTTGCCGGCCAGCTGGGCCAATCCGAGGTGGAAGCGGGCCTCCTCGGCGACGGCCTTGCGCACGTCGCCCGCGTGGCTGTCCGGACGGGTCGCCAGAAACGCCGCCACCTCGGACTCGCTGCGCCGCTTGACGATTCTGGCGACGTTGTCGATCTCGATGGCGTCGCGAACACAGCGCAGGTCTTCCCGCGTCGGCCTGCGGTACTGCAGGTACAGCGCGATGGTGTCGATGCTGGCCTCGGCGTGCGGCGTGGCGACGATCAGGCCGCCGCCCGGTCCGCGCCGCATCCGCGCGACCGAGTGATATTCGAGCAGCCGCACCGCCTCCCGGAACACCGCGCGGCTGACCCGGTAGCGCTCCAGCAGGGCCGTCTCCGTCCCGAACACCGAGCCGACCTGCCAGCCGTCGGCGGCGATGTCGTCGCCGACGGTGACGGCCAGCATCTCGGCGAGCTTGCCGGAAGGCGCGTCACCTTCGAGGGACAGGCCCGCCGCCCGCAGCCGGCGCGCCCCGCGCGGCGGGGTGCCCTCGCCGGGGTAATGCCGCTGCAGCCAGGAGGTCACCGCTTCGACATGCCGTTCGGAAAGCGTCTTGGCCCGGGCCGCGTCGCCGGAGGTGACGGCGGCGACGAGTCGCGAGTGGTCGCGGTGCATGTGCTCGACCGCCTCGATCGCCTCGGTCGACGAGTCGGCCCGCGACTGCAGGGCGTAGCGCGTGGTGAGCCGCATCAAGATGTCGATGAACAATTGCAGGACGGGGCTTTTCGATTGCTCCGCCAACGCGATGTGGAACTCGTCGCGCGGCGCCGGCAGGCCCGGTCGCCACTGCTCCTCCGCCCGCAACACCGACCGCAACCGGTCGATGCCGGCTTCGTCGATGCGCTCCGCCGCAAGCGAGGCCGCCAGCGGCTCGAGGACCAGGCGCGCGTTGAGCAGGTCGACCAGCGTCGTGCCCAGATACTCGAGGTAGATCACCACGGCTCGGGTGGCCGGGCCGGCGTCCGGCCGGCAGATCAGCAGCCCGCCGCCCGGTCCGCGGCGCATCCGGGCGACCTGGTGGTGTTCGACCAGGCGAACGGCCTCCCGCAGCACCGATCGACTCACGCCGTACCGCTGTTGCAGGGCGTGTTCGGAGCCCAGCGATTCGCCGACGGTCCAGCCGCGGCGGACTATGTCCGCCTCGATGCGGCGGGCAATTTGCGCGGCGAGTTTGTCCGCGGGACTCCAATCGCGCTGTGCCACAAGCTATCTCAACAGGTGAGCAACATGCATCCGGCGACGGGGCCACCGCCCACGGAAACCACGCCGACCTCGGGGCGTTTCGACACCTGGCGCTTCCCCGCATCGCCGCGCAGCTGCAGGCACCCTTCGTGCAAGGCCCAGTAGCCGTGCATGCGCCCCGCCGACAGCTGGCCGCCGTAGGTGTTCAGCGGCAGTTGGCCGTCGCGGGCGATGCGCGCGCCGCCCTCGACGAACGGCCCCGCCTCGCCGTCGCCGCATACCCCCAGCGCCTCGAGCCACGCGAGGGTGAGAAACGTGAAACCGTCGTACAACTCGGCCAGTTCCAGGTCGGCGGGCGTCAACTGGGTGCGCGACCACATCTGCGCGGTCGCGTCCGACATCGCCATCTTCGGGTAGTCGTCGCGGTGGAACCAGCCGCCCGCACCGTCGGATCCGCCGATCGCCTCCACCGCCACCGCGCGGTGCGGACAGTCGCGGGCGTACTCGGCGTGCGACACCACCACCGCGATCGAACCGTCGATGGGGACGTCGCAGTCCAGCAGGCCGAACGGCGTCGAGACCGGCCGCGCCGCAAGGTAGTCGGCCATGGTCATCGGTTCGCGGTAGACCGCAAGGGGATTCAGCGCGGCGTTGCGTCTGCCGTTGAGCGCCAGCCAGCCCAGCTGTTCCTTGGTGGTTCCGTACAGCTCCATGTGGCGGCGGCAGTTCAGCGCCAGCCAGTTCGCGGCGGAATAGGCGTGGGCCGCGACCAGGTCGTTGACGTCGTCCATCGCGCCGACCGCCGGCTTCGGCGCGCCTTCGGGCGTCTCGAACATTCGCGCCAGTGCAGGCGCGGGCGCGTTTTCCTCCCGCTTGACCGGGACCGTCCCGCCGAGCATTTGTATCGTCCGGTAGATCGCCACGTGGTGCGCGCGTCGTTCGGCGACCGCGCGACACGCCGACATCACCGGGCTCAGCAGGCCGCCGGTGCCGAAGCCGGCCCCGCAGTCGGCCGCCTCGATGCGCAGTTCGGCGTTGACGTCCGCGGCGGGGGTGTCGCCGAGGGTGGCGATCCCGTCGATGTCGGCCGGCGACAGGCCGGCGTCGGCGATGGCACCGCGCACCGCCTCCATGGTCAGTTCCAGGCCCGGGATCCCGGTGCGACGGCCGATGCGCGAGATGCCGAGGCCGGAGATGATCGCGTCTTTTTCGAAGTAGGTCATGTGCACCATCCGTCCAAGCAACCCGCCGCCCACACCAAACCAATAGAGTGTACTGTATTGGCCGTGTCAGGCGAGTTGCTCATCGAACACTGCGACGCGTGCGCGCGCTGGGTGCACCCGGCGGCCGGCGAATGCCGGGACTGCGGCGGCCCGCTGGTGGCGCGGCCGGTGTCGGGACGGGGCACCGTGTTCACCTACACCGTGAACCACCACGCGTACAACCCGGACATCCCGAGGCCCTACGTGATCGCCATCGTCGAGCTCGCCGAACAGAGCGGGCTGCGGGTTGCCGCCAACATCGTTGGCTGCGAACCGGATTCGGTCACGTGCGGGATGCCGGTCGCGATTCACCCGGAGAAGGGCAGCGGCGGCGCGCCGCAATTCGCGCCGGCCTAACCCGCGCGAGCAGACGCAAAATCGCACGAATTTTTCGATTCCGGTGCGATTTTTGCGTCTGCTCGCCGAAAGAAAGCTAGTTGATCAGGGGGTCGCGCGGCATCCCGAGGATCCGCTCGGCGATCTGGTTGCGGGTCACCTCGGAGGTGCCGCCGGCGATCGACATGCCGCGCGCGCCCATGATCATGCGGGCCGCCAGCGCGGCCGGCCCGTCGGCCAGCGCGACCTCGGGACCCAGCAAGGCGGCCGAGATCGCGGCGCCCTCGACCATGTGCTCGGCCAGCTTCAGCTTGGTGACGTTGCCCTCCGGGCCCGGGCCCGACCCTTCGACGCTGCGGGCGACGCGGCGCAGGTTCAACAGCCGCAGCGCGTGATCGTCGGCCAGGAAGTTGCCCACGCGAATCTTGGCCCCCGCCAACTGATCCGGCCGCTGCTTGGCCAGGTCGATGAGCATTTCCGCCAGGCCCTCGTAGAACGACCCGCTGCCGCCGATGCTGACGCGTTCGTTGCCGAGCGTGGCCCGCGCGACGGTCCATCCGGTGTTGGGCTCGCCGACCACGTCCTCGTCGGGGACGAACAGGTCGTTGAAGAACACCTCGTTGAAATCCGAGCCGCCGGTGATCTGCCGCAGCGGCCGCACCTCGACTTCGGGCGCCTTCATGTCGATGATCACGGTGGTGATGCCGGCATGTTTGGGCGCGTCGGGGTCGGTGCGCACGGTGGCCAGGCCCCGCGCGCAGTAGTGCGCGCCGCTGGTCCACACCTTCTGCCCGTTGATCTTCCAGCCGCCGTCGACCCGGGTGGCGCGGGTCTTGATGGACGCCGCGTCCGACCCCGCATCCGGCTCGGAGAACAGCTGGCACCAGACCTCGTCTTTGCGCAGCGCCTTCTCCACGAATCGTTCGATCTGCCAAGGCGTCCCGTGCTGAATCAGGGTCAGGATCACCCAGCCGGTGATCCCGTAGTCCGGCCGCTTGATGCCCGCGGCGCGGAACTCCTCCTCGATCACCAGCTGCTCCACCGCGTCGGCGCCGCGCCCCCACGGCTTGGGCCAGTGCGGCATCACGTAGCCGGTCTCGATCAGCTTGTCGCGCTGCGCCTGCTTGTCCAGGGCCGCGATCTCGGCGGCGTCCGCGTGGATCCGGGTGCGCAGCTGCTCGGCCTCGGGCGGCAGGTCCAGGCTGTTCTCGCGCACGGCGCCGGCCGCGGTGCGCTCGAACGCATCGGCGGCCGGGGCGTCCCCGCCGAACAGCGCCGTGGTCACCAGCGCCCGGCGCAGGTGCAGGTGGGCGTCGTGTTCCCAGGTGAAGCCGATGCCCCCGTGCACCTGAATGTTGAGTTCGGCGTTGCGCGCATACGCCGGGAAGGCCAGCGCGCCGGCCACCGCGGCGGCAAGGCGAAACTGGTCCTCGTCCTCCCCCGCCGCGCGCGAGGCGTCCCACACGGCGGCGGTCGCCGACTCAGCGGCCACCAGCATGTTCGCGCAGTGGTGCTTGACGGCCTGAAACGTCGCGATGGTCCGGCCGAACTGCTGGCGCACCTTGGCATAGGCGACGGCGGCCTCGACGCAGTCCGACGAGCCGCCGACGGCCTCCGCGGCCAGCACCGTGCGGGCCCGGGCCAGCGCGGAGGGGCGCGCGCCCGGCAGGACATCGTCGGCGGTGACGCGCACGCCGCTCAGGCGCACGCGCCCGGAACGCCGCGTCGGGTCGAGGTTGTCCGGCACGTCCACCGACACGCCGTCGCGCGCCCGGTCCAGCAGCAGCACATCGTCACCGGCGGCGACCACCAGCAGCTCGCCACGACCGGCGCCCAGCACGATCCCGGCGTCGCCGTCGGCCACGCCGTCGTCGACCCGCACCTCGCCGTCCAGGCCGATGCCCGCGGTGACGGTTCCGTCGATCAGGCCGGGCAGCAGCCGCGACTTCTGCTCTGCGCTGCCCTCTTTGGCGATCACCGCCGAGGCGATCACGGTCGGCACGAACGGTCCCGGTGCCACCGCGCGGCCGAGTTCCTCGACGACGACGACGAGTTCGGGCAGGCCGTAGCCGGAGCCACCGTGCTCCTCCTCGACGTGCAGGCCGAGCCAGCCGAGCTCCACCAGGTCGTGCCAGAACGGGGGCCGGGACTCGTCGGGCGCGTCGAGCAGCGAGCGCGCCGCCCAGCGCGCCTTCTGCGCGGTCAGGAACCCGCGGGCCACCCCGGCGAGTTCGCGATGGTCGTCGGTCAGGGCGATACCCATGAGGGGCCTCCTCGCTACCGGGCTGACTGCCTGCCCCGCTCCGAGGGGGAGCGGGGCGGCTGCCTAAAGAGTGTACTTATTCCCCGGGCAGGCCCGCGGCGGGGTGGCTACTTCGGCGCGAAGCGCTGCCCGGCGTCCAACCGCAGGCACTGGCCGTTGAGCATCGGGTTGTCCACGATGGCCGCCGCCAGTTTGGCGTATTCGATGGGCCGGCCGAGGCGCTTGGGGAAGGCCGCGTCCTTGGTGAGCGCCGCCGCGAATTCGTCCGGAATGCCCTGCGTCAACCCGGTGGCGAACAGGCTGGGCGCGATCGCGAGCACGCGGATGCCCAGCGAACCCAGGTCGCGCGCCATGGTCAGGCACATGCCGGCGATGCCCGCCTTGGCGGCCGTGTAGGCGACCTGCCCGATCTGGCCCTCGAAGGCGGCGATCGACGCCGTGTTGATGATGACGCCGCGCTCCTCGTCCTCGGGCTCGTTCTTGGCCATGTGGGCGGCCGCCAGCCGGCTGACGTTGAAGGTCGCGATGAGGTTGAGATCGATGACGGACTGGAAGGACTCCAGGTCGTGCGGACCGGACTTCGTCATCGTCCGCTTGGCGATGCCGCCGCCGGCGGTCGTCACGATGACGTGCAGGCCGCCCAGCTGGTCGACCGCGGTCTGCAGCGTTTCCTCGGTGCCGGCGAAGTCGGTGACGTCGACGGGGTAGAACGCGCCGCCGAATCCCTCGGCGACGGCCTTGCCGTCGGAACCCTCACGGTCGAGCACGACGACGTCGGCGCCCCGCTCGGCGAACAGTTCGGCGCTGGCGCGACCCATGCCCGACGCACCGCCGATGACGACGGCTTTCTTTCCGTTGATCTCCATCCGGGCCTCCTTTAAGGCTTGTCAGAATCCATGAAATTTGTAACGTTTCCTAGGCACGCTAGCGTGTCCGTCCGGCGGGGTTGACCCCGCCTTGTTCAAGAGCCATGCCAAGCTGGTCGGCGTGCTCCTCCTCGACGTGGCAAGCACCTCGCTTAATGTAGGCGCGACGTCGTCGCGGCTGGCCAAGGTTGCCCACATCGCCGAGCTGCTGCGCCGCGCCGGCGCCGACCCGCAGGCGGCGGCGATCATCGTCTCGTGGCTGTCGGGTGAGCTGCGGCAGCGCCAGATCGGGGTCGGCTGGGCGTCGCTGCGGTCCCGGCCGCCGCCGGCATCAGACCCGACCCTGACCGTCACCGGAGTCGACGCCACCTTCGCCGAGATCGGGGCGGTGTCGGGCAAGGGAGCGCAGGCGCGGCGGGCCGAAATCCTCGATGCGCTGTTCGCCGCCGCGACCGAAACCGAGCAGGCCTTCCTGCTGCGCCTGCTCGGCGGCGAGCTGCGCCAGGGGGCGCTGGCCGGGATCATGGCCGATGCCGTGGCCAAGGCCGCCGGGCTCCCCACCGCGTCGGTCCAACGCGCCGCGATGCTGGGCGGGGACTTGCCGGCGGTGGCCGCGGCCGCCCTGTCCGGGGAAGCCGCTGCGCTGGACGCGTTCACCCTGCGGGTGGGCCGGCCGGTCAGCCCGATGCTGGCCCAGACCGCGCCGGGCGTCGCCGATGCGCTCGAAAGACACGGCGGCACAAGCATTTTCGAGGCGAAGCTGGACGGCGCGCGAGTGCAGATCCACCGCTCCGGCGACCAGGTCACGGTCTACACCCGAAGCCTCGACGACGTCACCGCCCGGCTGCCGGAGGTGGTCGAGGCGACGCTTGCGCTGCCGGCCACCGACCTGATCGCCGACGGCGAGGCGATCGCGCTGCGGGCCGACAACCGGCCACATCGATTCCAGGTCACCGCCTCTCGCTTCGGCCGATCCGTCGACATCGAGGCGGCCCTTGCCGCCCAACGACTTTCGGTGTTCTTCTTCGACATCCTGCACCGCGACGGCGTGGACCTGCTGGACGCGCCGACCGCCGACCGGTTGGCCGCCCTGGACGCCCTGGTGCCGCCCGCACAGCGGGTGGACCGGCTGCTGACGTCGGACCCATCGCGGGCCGCCGCCTTCCTGGACGCCACCCTGGCCGCCGGCCACGAGGGGGTGATGGCCAAGTCGCCCGACGCGCCGTACCTGGCGGGGCGCCGCGGCGCGGGCTGGCTGAAGGTCAAGCCAGTGCACACCCTGGATCTGGTGGTGCTCGCCGTCGAGTGGGGATCGGGGCGCCGCCGCGGCAAGCTCTCCAACATCCATCTGGGCGCCCGCGACCCGGCCACCGGCGAATTCGTGATGGTGGGAAAGACTTTCAAGGGCATGACCGATGCGATGTTGGACTGGCAGACCACCCGGTTCGGCGAACTCGCCTTAAGCGGTACCGACTCCTACGTCGTGCAGCTGCGGCCCGAGCAAGTGGTCGAGGTGGCCCTGGACGGCGTGCAGAAGTCGTCGCGCTATCCCGGCGGCCTCGCGTTGCGGTTCGCCCGGGTGGTGCGCTACCGCGACGACAAGGGCCCCGCCGACGCCGACACCATCGACGCGGTGCGGGCGCTGTACTAAAACTCCCTTGCAAACAGGAATTGTCAACCTTGCGCGCGTAGGGTTTTCGCCGTGGCAATCAAAGAGCACGACAAAGGCGTCAGCTTCATCCACACTCTCGAAGAACTACCGCCGGTCGCGATCATCGACCGGTCCCCCATCACCGCCCGGCACAAGGCCGTCTTCGGCGTGATCGCCGTGATCGGCGCCATCGCCTGGGCGATCATCGCCACCGCGCGCGGCGAGACGGTGAACGCTATCTGGTTCGTGGTCGCGGCGATCTGCACCTACATCATCGGGTACCGGTTCTATGCCCGGTTGGTCGAAATGAAGATCGTGCGTCCGCGCGACGACCACGCCACCCCGGCCGAGGTGCTCGACGACGGCACCGACTACGTGCCCACCGACCGGCGCGTGCTGTTCGGGCATCATTTCGCCGCCATCGCGGGGGCCGGGCCGCTCGTCGGCCCGGTGCTGGCCACCCAGATGGGCTACCTGCCCGGGACCATCTGGATCATCGCCGGCGCGGTGTTCGGCGGCTGCGTGCAGGACTACCTGGTGCTCTGGATATCCACCCGGCGCCGCGGCCGTTCCCTGGGCCAGATGGCCCGCGACGAGCTGGGCGCGGTGGGCGGGGCCGCCGCCCTCCTCGGGGTGCTCGTCATCATGGTGATCCTGATCGCGGTGCTGGCAATGATCGTGGTGCAGGCTCTGGCCAAGAGCCCGTGGGGGGTGTTCTCCATCGCCATGACCATCCCCATCGCCCTGTTCATGGGCTGCTACCTGCGGTTCCTGCGGCCAGGGCGGGTGTCGGAAGTGTCCGTGATCGGCTTCGTGCTACTGCTGCTCGCTGTGGCGTCCGGCAATTGGGTCGCCGAAACATCCTGGGGCGCATCCTGGTTCACCCTGTCCCCCGTCGCCCTGTGCTGGTGCCTGATCATCTATGGCCTCGCCGCGTCGGTGTTGCCGGTGTGGTTGCTGCTGGCGCCGCGCGACTACCTGTCGACGTTCATGAAGGTCGGCGCCGTCGGGCTCATCGCGGTCGGCATCTGCATCGCACAGCCGATGATGCAGGCGCCCGCGGTCTCACAGTTCGCCACCCGGGGCAACGGTCCGGTGTTCGCCGGATCGCTGTTCCCGTTCCTGTTCATCACGATCGCGTGCGGCGCCCTATCAGGATTTCACTCGCTGATCTCGTCCGGGACGACGCCGAAGATGCTGGAGAAAGAAAGCCAGATGCGGCTGATCGGCTACGGCGGCATGCTCACCGAGTCGTTCGTCGCGGTCATGGCGCTGATCACCGCGTCGATCATCAACCAGCACCTGTACTTCACCCTCAACGCGCCCGCCGCGCAGACCGGCGGCACCGCGTCAACCGCCGCGCAATACGTCAACAAGCTCGGCCTGTCCGGCGCACCGGCCACCGCGGACCAGATCAACCAGGCCGCCGCCAGTGTCGGCGAGAAGTCCATCGTGTCGCGCACCGGCGGGGCGCCGACGCTCGCGTTCGGCATGTCCGAGGTGCTGCAGCGGGTGTTCGGCGGGGCCGGGCTCAAGGCGTTCTGGTATCACTTCGCGATCATGTTCGAGGCGCTGTTCATCCTGACCACTGTCGACGCAGGGACCCGGGTCAACCGCTTCATGCTCTCCGACACGCTCGGCAACTTCGGCGGCCCGCTGGCCAAGCTGCGCAACCCGAGCTGGCGGCCTGGCGTGTGGCTGTGCAGCCTCGCCGTCGTCGCCGCCTGGGGTAGCACCCTGCTGATGGGGGTGACCGATCCGCTGGGTGGCATCAACACCCTCTTCCCCCTGTTCGGCATCGCCAACCAGCTGCTCGCGGCGATCGCGCTGACCGTCATCACCGTCGTGGTCATCAAGAAGGGCCTGCTGAGGTGGGCGTGGATCCCGGGGATTCCGCTGCTGTGGGACCTGGCCGTCACGCTGACCGCGTCGTGGCAGAAGATCTTCTCCGGCGATCCCGCCGTCGGCTACTGGACCCAGCACTCCCAGTACCTGGCGGCCAAACATGCCGGCAAGACCGCGTTCGGTGCCGCGAAGAACGCCCGCCAACTCGACGAGGTCATCAGGAACACCGCCATTCAGGGCACCCTGTCGATCCTCTTCGCGTTGGTCGTCGTGATCGTGTTCGTCGCGGGAATCGCCGTCGCGCTCAGGGCGATCGGCGGTGGCGGACGGCCGTTGACCGAGGACGACCCGGTGCCGTCGAAACGGTTCGCACCCGCCGGGCTGATCCCCACCCCCGCCGAGCGGGAGGTGCAACGCCAGTGGGGCGCGAAGTCTGCAGCCGGCGCCGTCGAGGCAAAGGGGTAGTCGACTACTCACGACGAATGCCGCTCGTCGCTCTTACGGTGATTTCACCAACGCCCGGTTCATCCGGTCACGGGACCACCGCATCGAAAAGAGATAGACGAAATGCCGGCATCACCAACGGGACTCGCGAGAACAACCGATCCCGTCAAACAGCGCACAAGCCAGCCGCCCACGGTCGAGGTGTCGTCCGCCGAAGTCCTGATCAGCACGCAGCAGGTGGTGTTCGGCACCGCCGCGGCGCTGGGGCCGCGCCGCCAGCGCATCGGCCGCCGGTTCGTCGCAATCGTGCGGCGCACGCTCATGACCTCGGCGGATGAACCGGGCCCGCCGCGAAGGCACTACCCGAGGCAGTACGGATTCCTCGAGAACTCGCTCATGGCACGAGAAATGGAACGACTGTGAACCTGATCGTCACCTTCGCCTCCGCGGTGCTGATGCTCATGATCGCGAAGGGGACCTACAGCCTGCAGTGGTGGCTCGAGCGCAGCGACTACAACCGTCACTTCGAGGATTGATCGCCCACGCCCGTAAAGGTTGATGCCTCCGGCCGTGCCGCGGTCCTAATATTGCGCGATGAGGCTCGGTATCGACTTCGGCACCACCCACACCGTCGTTGCGGCCGTCGACCGGGGCAACTATCCGGTCATCTCGTTCGACGGCCTGGACGCCTGGCCGTCGCTCATCGCGGCCCACACCGACGGGAGGTTGCGGTTCGGGCTGGACGCCGCCGCCGTCCGCCACGAGCCGGGGTGGTCGCTGCTGCGATCGTTCAAACGCCTTCTCAACGAGGCGGGTCCGCAGACCGAGGTGCACGTGGCCGGCCGTGACCATCGCCTGGCCGACCTGCTCAGCGGCTTTCTGGCGCAACTGAAGAGCGACCTGCAAACCCGGTCCAACGCCACCCTCGCGCCCGGCGAGACCATCGAGGCCGCGATCAGCGTGCCGGCCAACGCCTCCAGCGCCCAGCGCCTGCTGACCCTGGACGCCTTCGTCGCGGCGGGTTTCCATGTCGTCGCGCTGCTGAACGAGCCGTCGGCCGCCAGCCTCGAGTATGCGCACCGGTACCGCTCCACGATCACCGCCAAGCGCGAGCACGTCCTCATCTACGACCTCGGCGGCGGCACCTTCGACGCGTCGCTGCTGCGGATGACCGGGCACGAGAACGAGGTCGTGGTCAGCGAGGGCATCCAGCGCCTCGGCGGTGACGACTTCGACGAGGCGATCGTGGACCTCGTCCTCGACCGGCTGAACCTGAACGGGGCGGGCCCCGCCACGCGCGAGCTGCTCAAGGACGAGTGCGCCGCCCGCAAGGAGGCCGTCGGGCCGCAGACGCGCCGTTTCCTGGTGGACCTCACCGGAATCGACGCGGTCGACCGGCCCCCGTTCTCCTGCGGCATCGACGACGTCTACTCCGTGTGTGCGCCGCTCGTGGACCAGACGACCGAACTGCTGCAGCGCGTCCTGCAGGGGCCGACCCGGGACGGCAAGGACGTGGACTGGTCGGAGGTGGCGGGCATCTACGTGGTGGGCGGCGCCGGGGGCTTCCCGCTGGTTGCCCGGATGCTGCGCAGCGCCTTCGGTGAGAAGCGGGTCAAGCGCTCCCCGCACCCGTTCGCGGCCACGGCCATCGGCCTGGCGGTCTTCCTCGACAAGGAAGCGGGTTTCGCGCTGTCCGAACGCTTTTCGCGGCACTTCGGGGTCTTCCGCGAGGCGCAGGCCGGCACCGACGTGGTCTTCGACCCGATCGTGCCCAAGGACGCGTCGCTTCCGGCGGACGGGCGCACGCCGCTGGTCGTCAGCCGCACCTACCGGGCGGCGCACAACATCGGACACTTCCGCTTCGTGGAGTGCAGCCGCCTGATCGACGGGCGGCCCGACGGCGACGTCACGCCGTATGACCCGGTGCTCTTCCCGTTCGACCCAGCCCTGCGCGACCGCGACGACCTCGGCCGCCAGCCGGTCGGGCGGTGGAGCGAGGGCCCGGACGTCGAAGAACGCTACGTCGTCGCCCCGAGCGGCGCGGTCGAGGTGACGCTGACGACGCAGCCGGCCGGCTTCAAGCGCACCTTCCGGCTGGAGCGCTGCGCCGCCGCGGGTTGATGAATCGATGCCGCACCGGGAATACCCCGGACTATGGCAGAGATAGATCTGGACGCCCTTTCCACCCACGAACACGGCTACACGGTCAACGACGAGGACGACGACGACCCGGTCCTGCTCGACCGGGACGGCAACCACGTCGACACATGGCGCGAGCGCTACCCGTACGACCACCGCATGCCGCGCGACGAATACGAGCGGCTGAAGCGCAGGCTGCAGATCGAGCTGCTGAAGCTGCAAAACCACGCCAAGCGCACCGGCGCCCGGCACGTGATCGTGTTCGAGGGCCGCGACGCCGCCGGCAAGGGCGGGACCATTCAGCGGTTCATGGAGCATCTCAATCCCCGCAGCGCGCGGGTGGTGGCGCTGGAGAAGCCGAGCGATCGCGAAAAATCGCAGTGGTATTTCCAGCGCTACATCACCCACCTGCCGGCCGGCGGCGAGATCGTGCTGTTCGACCGCTCCTGGTACAACCGCGCCGGTGTCGAAAGGGTGATGGGCTTCTGCACGCCCGAGCAATACGCCGAATTCATGGAGCAGGCACCGCTTTTCGAGCGGATGCTGGTCGACAACGGGATCGACCTGACGAAGTTCTGGTGCTCGGTCTCGCCGGCCGAGCAACGCACCCGGTTCGCCATCCGGCTGGTCGACCCGGTGCGGCAGTGGAAGTTCTCGCCGATGGACATGGAGTCGGTGACCCGATGGGACGACTACACCGCGGCCAAGGAGGCGATGTTCACCGCGACCGACACCGACGCCGCCCCGTGGATCGTGGTGCGCAGCAACGACAAGAAGCGCGCCCGGATCAACGCGATGCGCTACGTTCTGGCCAAGTCCGACTACGACGACAAGGACCACGAAGTGGTGGGCGAGCCGGACCCGCAGATCGTGGGCCGCGCGTTGCTGGACTGAGTTGCGCCCCGACGGAAGGAGACACGTCATGTCCACCTGGCTCATCACCGGCTGCTCGACCGGGCTCGGCCGCGCACTCGCCGAGGCCGTCATCGCCGCTGGGCACAACGCGGTCGTCACCGCGCGTGACGTCGCGAAGGTGTCCGACCTGGGGCCGACGGAGCGGGTGCTCGCCGTCGCGCTCGACGTCACCGATCCCGCGCAGGTCGCCGCCGCGGCGCGGCAGGCCGACGAGCGGTTCGGCGGCGTGGACGTTCTGGTCAACAACGCCGGCTACGGCTATCGCGCGGCGGTGGAGGAAGGCGAGGACGCCACGGTGCGCGAGTTGTTCGAGACGCACTTCTTCGGCGGCGTCGCGATGATCAAGGCCGTCCTGCCTGGGATGCGGGCCCGCCGCAGCGGGGCGATCGTGAACATCTCCTCGATCGGCGCGACCGTTACCCCGGTGGGATCCGGGTACTACGCGGCCGCCAAGGCCGCCATCGAGGGGATGAGCGGGGCACTGCGCGGGGAGCTCGCGCCGCTGGGCATCTCGGTGACGGTCGTCGAACCCGGCGCGTTTCGCACCGACTTCGCCGGGCGCTCGCTCGCGCAGACGGCCACGGTGATCGACGACTACGCGGGCACCGCCGGGCAGCGCCGCAAGGAAAACGACACGATGCACGGGAACCAGGCCGGCGACCCCGCCAAGGCGGCCGCCGCAATCATCGCCGCGGTCGAGTCGGGTGAGCCCCCGGGATTCCTGCTGCTGGGTCCCGACGCCCTGGGCCTCTACCGCTACGTCGCGGACGCCCGCGCGGCCGAGATCGCGAAGTGGGAACACCTCACCACCGGCACCGACTTCGCCTGAGGCTCAGCCGCGTAGCGCGGGCAGCACGTCGCGCTCCCACGCCGCGAAGAACCCGTCCATGTCGGGGCCGATCTGCTGCACGTAGACCTCGTCGATGTCGGCGTCGAGGTACTTGCGCACCTGCGCGACGTGCTTGTCCGGGTCCGGTCCGCACGCGACGCTCTCGGCGACCTTGTCCGGCGGAACCAAGGACATCAGCGCGGCGAAGTCCTTGGGCCGCGGCACAATCTGCGACGTCTGCCCCGGCAACCCTTCGTTGGCCCACAACCGATGCGCCACCTTCAGCGCGGCGTCGGGATCCTGATCCCAGCTGACCTTGGTGCCGGCCTGCACCGGCTTGTCGCCACCGCCGGACTCGCGAAACACCTTGACCAGCTCCGCCTCGGGCATTGCCAGTGCGAATCCGTCACCGATCCGCCCGGCCAGCTCGGCGCCCTGGGGCCCGAACCCGGAGACGTAGATCGGCACCGGCCGCTCCGGCCGCGTGTAGATGCGCGCCTCCTGCACCTCGAAGTGCTTGCCGTGATGGCTCACCTCGTCGCCCCGGTGCAGCTTGCGGATCACCTCGACTGCCTCTTCGAGCATCTCCTGGCGCACGCCGACGGACGGCCAGGGGTCGCCCAGGATGTGCTCGTTGAGCGCCTCCCCGCTGCCCACCCCGAGCACGAAGCGGCCGTCTAGCTGCACGGCCGCGGTGGCCGAGGCGTGCGCGATGATCGCCGGATGCGTCCGCATGGTCGGGCAGGTGACGGCCGTGCTGACCGGCAGCGACGTCGCCTCCGACAGCGCGCCGATCACGCCCCACACGAACGGGCTCTGGCCCTGCTCGTCGTTCCACGGGTGAAAGTGGTCGGAGATCCACAGCGCGTCGAAGCCGGCCGCCTCGGCGCGCTTGGCCTGATCGACCAGTTCCTTAGGGCCGAACTGCTCACTGGACAGGAAGTATCCGATCTTGGTCATGGCGGCGGGCTACCCGCTGCGCGACGGATTATGCGTCATTATCGGCCATCATCGA
Organism: Mycobacterium sp. IEC1808; assembly: GCF_002101935.1. Classification (NCBI taxonomy): domain Bacteria; kingdom Bacillati; phylum Actinomycetota; class Actinomycetes; order Mycobacteriales; family Mycobacteriaceae; genus Mycobacterium; species Mycobacterium sp. IEC1808. Next base: position 85,699 of record NZ_LQPV01000015.1, read on the forward strand.
CCCGTCCCGAATTAGGTTGCGATCCAAGGCGTTCCGCTTCATGGCCACATTCGTCACACCAGTCACGCCGCCGGAGGACCATCCTTTGTGCCCGCCTCATAGCGACAACGGCTGCGCACGGCGGCCAACGTGACTGGCGGCCAACTCGTCGCGTTGTCGCTGTGAGGCGGGCAGAAAGCCGATCCCTTCTGCGCTGGGACTGATGTGACGAGAATAGCTTCGCGATTTCGGAGAAGGTTATTCTCCTAGACCGAGAGACGCTTTACGATCGGTGGGTGCCACACATGCTCGAACTCGACCGGCCCCGCGACGGCGTCGTCGTCGTCCGGTTGAGCCGCCCGGAGCGGCTCAATGCGATTAACGGGGTCATGCAGACCGAATTGGCCACGGCGCTGGGCGATTTGGGGGTCGACCGGGCGGTGCGCGCCGTTGTCCTGACGGGCGCCGGGCGCGGCTTTTGCGCCGGGATCGACATGCGCGACTTCGGGCCGAACGTGCCGGAGGCGACCGCCCCGGCGCTGGACCGGATGCGCTTCCAGGAGGGCATGGCCGCGCTCGCCGACGGGGTGCACCGGTTGCCGCAGCCCGTCATCGCCGCGGTCAACGGCCCGTGCGTCGGCGCGGGGTTCGCGCTGTGCCTCGCCGCCGACATCCGGATCTGTTCGGCGCAAGCCTCTTTCGGCAACGCCGCCATCCTGCTCGGGCTGTCCGGGGCCGAGATGGGCATGAGTTATCACCTCCCCCGCATTGTCGGCACCAGCGTCGCGGCCGACTGGATGCTCACCGGGCGCACGGTCTCGGCCGCCGAGGCCGATCGACGGGGGCTGGTCAGCGAGATCGTCGAATCCGATCGGTTGCTCGAGCGTGCAACGGAGTTGGCGGTGCTGATCTCCGACCTGGCGCCGCTCGGCGTCCAGCTGACAAAGCGTGCGCTGCAGGTGAATACCGACGCGACGAGCCTGTCGTCGGCCCTGGAGCTGGAGAACCGCAACCAGGTGCTCGCGCACGCGACCGAGGAAGCGGCCGAACGCCGAAAAAAGTGGTCCCAGTGACCGAACCGAGAGGGGACGACGGATGTCGTGGGACTTCTCCACCGACCCGGAGTGGGCCGAACAACTGAAATGGGTCGAGGAGTTCGTGCGCAGCGAGTGCGAACCGATCGACCTGATCGTCAAGGAGTCGCACGACCTGGGCGATCCGGTGCGCCAAGCGCTCATCCCGCCCCTGCAGGAGATCGTGAAGGAGCGGGGGCTGTGGGCCACCCACCTCGGTCCGCACCTGGGTGGTCCGGGCTACGGCCAGGTGAAGCTGGCGCTACTCAACGAGATCCTGGGCCGCTCGGAATGCGCGCCGATCGTCTTTGGCTCGCAGGCCCCCGATTCGGGCAACAGCGAGATCCTCGCGCACTACGGCACCCCCGAGCTCAAGGCGCGCTACCTGGAGCCGTTGCTGGACAACCGCATCGTGTCGTGCTTCTCGATGACCGAGCCGCAGGGCGGCGCGGACCCCAAGGTGTTCCGCACCACCGCCGTGCCCGACGGCGACCACTGGATCATCAATGGAGAGAAGTGGTTTTCGTCGTTCGCCTCGATGGCGTCGTTCATCATCGTGATGGCGATGACCGACCCCGAGGCGCCCCCGTATGAGCGTTACTCGATGTTCGTCGTGCCGGGTGGCACGCCGGGCATCAACGTGATGCGCGACGTCGGGCTGGGATACCAACCGCTGGGCGGCGGTGGGCGCGAAGGTTATGTCCGCTACGAGGACGTGCGGGTGCCCGCCGATCACATGCTGGGCCCGCGCGGCGGGGCGTTCGTCGTCGCCCAAACCCGCCTGGGCGGCGGGCGCATTCATCACGCCATGCGCACGGTGGGCCTGGTCCGGCGCATCTTCGACATGATCTGTGAGCGGGCGGTGTCGCGCTACACCCAGGGCGAGGTCCTGGCCAACAAGCAACTGGTCCAGGAGATGGTCGCCGACTCGTGGATGGAGATCGAGGCCTTCCGGCTGCTGACCCTGCAAACCGCTTGGAAGATCGACCAATTCAACGACTACAAGGCGGTGCGGGCGGACATCTCGGCGGTCAAGGCGATGATGCAGAAGGTGTTACACGACGTGTCGGCGCGGGCGCTTCAGCTGCACGGGTCGCTGGGCACCACGCACGAGATGCCCTTCGTGCAGTACCTGGTCGAGTCGTTCGTGCTCGGCCTTGCCGACGGTCCGACCGAAGTGCACAAGGTGACGCTGGCCCGCCTGTTGCTGAAGGACCGTCAACCCGCGCCCGACCTGTTCCCCTCCGAACACCTGCTCCGCCTGCGCGCGGCCGCCGAGGCGAAGTTCGCGGACAAGCTGGCGGGCATCGCTTATAGCTAGGCGATCGCGAGCGCGGCGGAGCCGGGCGAAGCAGGTCTCCACCATCGGCCCTAGACGGCTTTGGTGACGCCGACGTAGGACAGCACCACGTCGGATTGATCGGTTTCGCGGGTCAGCGTCGCATAGGAGCGGATGAACGACTGCCCCACGCATCCGTCGATCTTGACGTGGAAGTTGCTGATCATCACCCAGGGACTCGGGCCCTTGAACTGCTTCTTGACCACCGGCACCACGATCACTAGCCCCGGCTTGAGCCCCACGGTGATCACGCCGTTGATCGGCACGGTCACCAGCGGGATGAAACCACCGGCCAACGGAAAGCCGACGCCTGGGTTGACGCCGGCGCTACCGGCCATCGTGACGCCGTTGGACGTGCTCATGTCGATTCCACAACCGATCTCGTAGCCCACCTCGAGGGTGCCCCGGGGTGGCTCCGAACCGATCAGGGAGCCGACGAACGTTCCGCTAGCCAGGTATTCACGAGACGAGACCGCGGTGGTCAACGGCGCCACGGGGATCTGCGACTCGTCCTTAGCGCCGAGGCCGAGCGTCCAGCCGTCGGGAGTGGTCAGGGTTGCGGGAGGATTCGATGGCACGCCGCCTTCCGGTGCCGGGGCCGTTGCGGCAACGGGGTCGACGTCCGGGTCGGCGCTTACCGCCGGTGCCGAGGTCACCATCGTGGCGAGACAAACCGCGATAACCGCGGTGCAGCGTACGACTGCGGTTACCGTTCTCACGCGCGACACCGTAGGCGTTGCGCGCATCGGATCATGGAATTTGCTGCGCGCCCGGTCGAAGTCGTTGTCCGTCCGTAACTGGTCCGCGATATCGCGTCGGGACGCTGGAGAAATCCGTGCCGCTTGATTTGCCGCAGCGCTAGACTGCGCAGAAGACAGGGAGGGCAACGATGAAGCTTCGCACGTTCGCTTGGGGTTCGCTGGCTGCAGCGATGAGCTTCATGGTCCTCGCGGGCGGCACCGGCGTAGCGCACGCCGATTCAGACCCGTTGGTGCCGGCGGGCCCCGGAATAGTCGATCTCATCGTCGCGGACACTCCAGCGCTGTCGGCGGATCCGCGCGACGAAGGCGCCCCGTCAGCCGATTGGGGTGGCGCCGGGATGTACTGCGAAAACATGTTCGTGCGGTGCCGCTAATCCAGTGCTAGCCCAGCATTAACAGCGCTCGCTCCAGCAGCCTCGGCAACACGGCCGCCATCGCTTCCAATTCGGTTCGCGGAGAGCGTCTTCGGCGATTGTGCTTGACGATCAGCGCCCAGGTGGCGGCCGACTTGAAGCACGCCAGCGCGCTGAACCAGCTCAAATCGGCTATCTTGCAACCCAACTCGCTTTGGTAGGTGTCGGCAAGCTCGCCGGTAGGTGGCGCGATGCCGGGCGATCGCACGCGGCGGTAGGTGTCCGGGTCGGAGTTGATCAGGAACCAGCCCACGTCGATGCGCGGGTCACCGATCGCCCAAATCTCCCAATCGATCACCGCGTTGATCCGGTCGCCGTCCGCCAGCAGGTTGCCCAGCCGAAAGTCCCCGTGAACCACGCTCGCGCCCACGGCCGTTGGGGCGCACGCCAACAACGCGTCCCGCACCGCCGGCCAGCCAGGCACCAGCGCCGCGTCGACGGTCTGCAGGGTCCCCGACCAGCGCCGCACTTCCGCGGCCGGCTCCATGACCGGTTCGCCCCCCAATCCGAGGTCGGCCGGTGACAACCGGTGCAGGGCGGCCATGACGCGGCATGCGTTGCGATAACGCCCGGCCAGGTCGGCGGCCGGCGGGCAACCGTCGAAAAGCGGCTCCACGCAGTCGCCTTCGACGCGCGACATGACGAAGAGCGGTGGGGCGCCGGCGTTCTCCCAGAGCACCTCGGGGACCGGAACTGGGCTCCCGGCAAGCGCTTTCATGACGCGCGCCTGGCGCAGCACGTCGCGGTGTGCTACCGGCGCCACCCCGGGTGGGGCAACTTTGATCACCACCGCCCGGCCGTCGCGCTCACCGGAGAACGTGAGGCTGGACGCGCCACCGGCCAGCGGGGCGAGGCCGGCAACGCCCGCGGCCGCGAGTCGCCCCCGCAGCTCGTCCAGGTCGAGCTCGGTCACCTAGCCGACCGGCTTCGACCAGCCGACTTCCGCCAGGAAGGGCTGGGTGTGCGCGATGCGCCCGGTCATCGTCTTCGGGTCGCAGGTGCACAACCGAAAGGCGGTCTCGGTGATCAGTTCGATGTCCTCGGTGTCGGTCTTGGCCAGGTCCAGGGTGCCGGCCCCAGGGGTCGCGACCGGGTTGGACGGGGCGGCGGCGTTGACCGCGATGCCGTCGTCATACAACTCGGCGGCGAGGCTCTTGGTGAGCCGGTTGAGCGCGGCCTTGGCCGTGCCGTAGATCCCGAAGCCCGCGGTCCGGTCGAATTCGGAGAACGGGGGCCCCGGCGGCAGGTCGCCGCCCACCGACGTCAGGTTGAGGATCCAGCCCCGCCCCCGCTCCCGCATCGCGGGGATCGCCAACTGGCTCAGGTGCAGCGGGCCGAGGACGTGCATCTCGATCATCAGCCGGGCCCGCCGCTCGGGGAAGCCGTCGAGCGGCCGCAGGAACGTGACCGCGGCGTTGTTGACGAGGATGTCCGGGGAGCCGACGGCGCTCACCACCTCCGCGAAAAGCCTTTTGCGCTCCTCCGATTGCGAAAGGTCCGCCTGGACCGCGACGGCGCGGCCACCGGCGGCCACGATCTCGTCGCGGGTCTGGCTCAGGGATCCCTGGTACTTGGCGTCGGGTTCCATCGTGCGGGCGGTGAGCGCCACCGTGGCACCGTGCGCGGCGAGCCGCTCGGCGATCGCCTTGCCCAGCCCCCGGCTGCTTCCAGTGACGAGCGCGACCAGCCCGTCGCATCGTCGGTCTGCGCCCATTCGGATGTCCTCTCCTGCGCCCGCGGAAACAGCTTCTCGAATACAGAGAATGCCATTATCACCGGATGAAATAAACCTGTCGATGACAAGATTCCCTGGTCATCGAAACGGGAACCTGATGGGGCATGGCCACACCTCGCGAGGTCATCGAACTCATCGACGCGCTCGCCGAAGACATCTATGACGCCTACGACAACCCCCGCCTTTACCCCGCGCCGGAGAAAGCCAAGGCGCTGACGGCGTCGCGCTACCTGGCCAGAAAGCTGGTCCGGAAAGGCTGGCGGAAAGGCGGCGGAATCTACCTGCCGCGCTGCCCGTACGGAACCGTCACGTGTTTCGACCCGGAACCGCACCCGCACTGCGCGGTGTAGCGCGCCCGGCGCGCAGGGCGTCGATCGAGTAGCGCCCGCCGCCGGTGAAGACCAGCAGGAAGAACGCGAAGCAGAACAGGATCGCCAGCAGCCCACCGTTGCCCGCAGGTGGTTCGCCGACCGGCCACAGCGCCTTCGGTTGGTGCATCCAAAAGTAGGCGACCGCCATCTGCCCCGACGCGATGAAAGCGGCGGGGCGGGTGAACAACCCGGCCCCGATCAAGAGCCCCGTGACGAACTCGATCAGGCCGGCATACCAGGTGGGCCAGGTACCGAACCCCGCGGGAAAGGCCGGACGGACGGGCCAATCGAAGAGGATGATCGAGCCACAAGCGGCGAACAGCAAGCCGTAGACGAACCGAAAAAGGCTGAGCACCGAGGGCGTAAAACGGGCGAGCCGTGCATCGAGAGTCTGGGTCACGACGCACACCTTACGGTCGCGGCCCAATCGAGCACGCGCCTCCACAGCAGCTGGCGGCTCGACGCCATGTTGTGGCAGTGCGCGCTTTCGGGAAGCACGACGGTCGTGAGGTCGGGGCTGCGGCGATACAGGCCGGCCTCCGCGCGTGGGTCCGGTGAGCCGTCGACGACACCGAAGCCGACGAGCACCGGAACGTCGATCTGTGCCGCGTGCTCGGCGACCACGCCGGGGATCATTGCGGTGCCGAATACCCGCGGTACCACCGACTTTGCGGTGACACAGTCCGCCGCCACGACGTCGGCGGGCACATCGGCCAGGTGAAACCAGCTCTGCAAGTACTCGCGCGGGCCCTCGGCATAGGGCTCGGGAAGGGCGGCGACGATCTGCCGGGCCAGCTCGGCGCGGCCCTCGGCGGTGGCCGCCCGGGCGATGAAGCCGGCATCCAGGTTCAGCGGCGCGACGTACTGGTTGGTGCAGCCGAGGACCGCCAGGCCCGCGTAGCTGGAAAACAGCGATTGCTGAACGATCGCGAGGTAACCGCCCAGCGAGTGCGCCACGGCGAGCACCGGCGCGCGCTCGCCGGTCGCCTCCGGCAGCGCGGAGACGGCCCGCGCGAGCGCGGCGGCGATGTCGGTGAAATCGAAATCTCTTGCCGGCTTGGCACTTTCGCCGGTGCCCAGCGGATCGATCGTCACCACGCCGTAGCCGTTCTCGGTGGCGAAATCCGCGAAGCTGTAGCCGCTGCGGCCGGGGAACTTCAGGTCCCAGTAGTCGCGACTGTAGGTGCCGCCCGGCAGGCAGACGAGTAGGGCGTCGGCGCCGCGGAGCGCCGGGTAGTAGGTGCCCGCCAGCCAGGCCTGCTCGCCGACGGCGTCGCTGACGTCGAAGCGCATCGGACGTGGCATCTCAACAAAGTAACGCCGCGCCACTCTCCTCAGATATTCACGGCATGATCGGCACCCGCACTGCGACCGCGGCCCGGGCGGCGGGCGTGGCCCTGCTGGCGGCCGCCACCGCGCTGGGCCCGGCGGTGGTCAGCGCGCACGCCACGCCCGACCCGCCGCGCGGCGCGGGCACGCTGTACGGCAACCCCGCGGCGGCCGCCCCGTTCTGGCGCTACCAGGGATACGACGACGACTGCGTCGAGATGGCGGTCGCCGACGTGGTCGGTGAATTGACCGGCAAGCCGCCCTCCGAGCAGGCCATCGTCAAGCTGGCCCAGGCCGCGCCGAGCACCGTCCATGCCGGACCGATCTACACCAAGCCGAAGAAGCGCAAACCCGGCGCCGGCACCTCGTTCGACGACGAGCCGGCGCTCCTCGCGCACTACGGCATCCGCGCCACCTCCACCGACGAGGAGAGCGCCGCGAAGACCGGTGTCCCGACCGGTATGTCGGCGCTCGAGCAAGATCTGGCCAAGGGCCGCAAGGTGATCGTCGGGGTCAACTCCGAAGTCATCTGGCGCGAGCCCGTCGAGGACAAGACCCCCGACGGCCAACCGGAAGCCAACCACGCCGTCGTGGTCACCGGCGTCGACACCGCGGCCGGCATCGTGCACCTCAACGACAGCGGCAGCGAGGAGGGCCGCGACGAACAGGTGCCGATCGACCTCTTCGCCCGGTCGTGGGCCAGCAGCAACGATCAGATGACGGTCACGGGTTAGGGACGGGGGCCGCATTCAGCAGGGTGACCAGCGCGTCGGTCACCTCGCGGGGGCGCTCCTCCATGACGTAGTGGTCGGCGCCGCGCAAGTGAACCAGCCTGGCGGTGGGAATGCGGTCGGCGAGTTCGCGCGCCGTGCCAAACGGGATGTAGGGATCACGCTCACCCCAGATGACCGCGACCGGGCACCGGATACTCGCGAGCCCGTCGGCAAGCCAACCGACGGCGGGCACCGGGTAGTGGGCGAAGAACTCCCAAAACGTGCGCCGGCCTTCCGCTGTCCTCATCCAGCCCAGGTACTCGGCTTCCAGCGCGGTATCGAAACAGCCGAGTCTTCGGTAACGGGACAGCGCCAGGTGATGAAGCGCGGCCAGCGGCAGCCGCCGCGCGGCCGCGGCCAGCACGGGACGGGTCGCGATCCGGTGCTCCCCCAACGAGAACCGGTAGAACCACGGACGGAAGATTCCGTGCGCCCTGGTGTTCAGCAGCGCGAGCCGTCGCACCCGGTCGGGGTGGCGGATGGCGTAGCCGAGTCCGATGAAGCCGCCGTAATCGTGCGCGCACAGGTTGAATCGTTGCCACCCCAACCGTTGCACCAGCCGTTCGATGCGGTCGACCTCGTTGTCGTAAGTCGGCGGCGTCGACGGCGGATCGGACCGGCCGAATCCGGGCCAGTCGGGCGCCACGACGTGGTGCTTCTCGGCCAGCGCCGGGATCTGGTGGCGCCAGCAGGACGCGCTCTGCGGGTACCCGTGCAGCAGCAGCACGGGCTCGCCGCTGCCGGCGGCCACGGCGAACACCTTGCGTCCGTCGACGTCCAACATGCTCGAAATGTATTCGGAAACCGCTCTGCGCCACCCCCACACATCGAGACGGGTGGCGCCCCATTACGGCCAGCGCGACATTACGACGGGGCCGGCCCAGTTAGTAGCTGCCGAAAGACCGGACCCGCCCAGCGGCTGAGTTCTTCGCGGCTGAGGTTGGCTATCGGTGTGCCGAGCACGGATCGCGTCGCGGCAAGCCCAATGACGAACGCATCCGTCAACGCAATCCGCTGCAGGTGATGGTCCGGCGTGGCGCCCCTCAGCGTCGGCGCGACATGCGTGGCCAAAGTTTCGTTGAGCGTGTCCGCCGCGACCCGGCTTGTCATCGCCGCCCGCAGCAACGCGAGGAACGACTGGTCGTCTTCCCACACCGCGAAATAGCGCGGCAGCAACATGTCCGCGATGTCGCCAGGGTCGGCTTTGGTCAGGTCGGGCAGCTTGATGGTGAATTCGGTCGCCGTGGCGAACAAGTCCTGCTTGCTGCCGAAGTAGCGGATCACCAGCGCAGCGTCCACGCCGACATCCGCAGCGATGGCCCGCAAGGTGGTGCGCTCGAAACCTTCCGTCGCGAAACGGCGGCGCGCCGACGCGAGGATGTCGGCGCGGGTCTGAGCTGCGTTTCGAGGCCTCTTCGTACCCATCCCCAGACTCTATGTCAGCCGCTGTTGACTTGAGGCCGCGACCCGGCGTACGCTTCAAGTCACCCATTGTTGACAAAAGTCACCGACCGTTGAGATCGGAATCTTTTAAAGGGCGGGTGGTCCCCATGGCGGGCGACATCGGACGGTCTGGAGCCGCGACCCGTAGGACGGCGGTCACCGACACCACCCGTGCATTCCGGGGCGGCCTGCTGCGCCGTATCGCAGGGCTGGCCATTGCCGCCCCGGCGCGGACGATCGCTATCGCAGGGCTCGTGATGGTGGCCGCAGGCATCTTCGGGATCCCGGTCGCCAAGAGCCTGTCGGCCGGCGGGCTGCAGGATCCCACGTCCGAATCGGCAAGGGCAGCAAAGCTTTTGACCGACAAGTTCGGCCAGGGCGACGTGCAATTGCTGTTCATCGTTTCCGACCCGGACGGCGCCACGAGCACGGCGGCCCGCGCGGTCGGCACCGATATCGCCGATCAGCTGAGCCGGTCTGCGCACGTGACGAGCGTGACCTCGGCATGGACCGCGCCGCCGGCCGCCGCCACGTCGCTGGTGAGCAAGGACGGAAGGTCCGGGCTGGTCGTCGCGGGTATCGGTGGCGGCGAGACCGACTCACAAAAGTACGCCGACGCCCTGTCGCACCGGTTCGCGCATGACCGCAACGGGGTCGGCGTGCGGTCAGGCGGGGTCGCAATGGTCAACGCGCAGATCACGGAGCAGGCGCAGCGCGACGTGCTGGTGGTGGAGGCGATCGCCATCCCGCTCAGCTTCGTTGTGCTGGTGTGGGTGTTCGGCGGCTTGTTCACCGCCGCCTTGCCCATCGCGATCGGTGGAATGTCGATCCTGGGCACGCTCGCGGTGCTCCGCCTGATCGCGTTCACCACCGATGTGTCGATCTTTGCGCTCAACCTCAGCACCGCGTTGGGCCTGGCCCTGGCGATCGACTACACGTTGCTTATCGTCAGCCGCTTCCGGGATGAGATGGCCGGCGGAGCAAGCCGCGACGACGCGCTCATTCACACCATGGCGACCGCGGGCCGTACGGTGTTGTTCTCGGCCACGACGGTCGCGCTGTCGATGGCCGCGATGATCCTGTTTCCGATGCACTTCCTGAAGTCGTTCGGCTACGCGGGAATCGCGACGGTCGCGTTCACCGCGACGGCGGCGGTGGTGATCACGCCCGCGGCCATCGTCTTACTCGGGGATCGATTGAACGCGCTGGACGTGCGCCGGCTAGCGCGCCGCGTGCGCGGCCGGACGGCGCCGGCCCGCATGCCCGTGGAAGAGGAATTCTGGTATCGTTCAACGAAATTCGTCATCCGGCATGCGATTCCCATCGGATTGAGCGTGGTTGGGTTGTTTTTGCTGGTCGGTATGCCGTTCCTTGGGGTGCGGTGGGGATTTCCCGATGACCGGGTGCTGCCGGACTCCGCTTCGGCTCGCCAGGTCGGCGATCAGTTGCGCAGCGATTTCGCCAACGACTCGGCCACCTCGATCAGCGTTGTCGTCCCGGACATCGACGGCGTGCCGGATTCCGAAATCGCCAGGTACTCAGCGGATCTGTCGCTGGTGCCCGATGTGTCGGCCGTGTCGGGTCCGGTCGGCACCTTCGTGACCGGGGCGATGGTCGCACCCCCCTCGGCGCCGACCGGCCGGGTACAGGGCAGTGCGTTTCTCACTGTCAGGACCACCGCGCCGCTCTTCTCCGACCGGTCCGAGGTGCAGCTGCGTCGCCTGCACGGGATACCGCGCCCCGACGGGAGGGCGGTCGAGTTCGGCGGGACCGCCCAGACCAATCGCGACAGCGTCAACGCGATCACGTCGCGCCTGCCCCTGGTGCTGGGCCTGATAGCCTCGGTCACGTTCGTATTGCTGTTCCTCCTGACGGGCAGCGTCGTTATGCCGCTCAAAGCTCTTGTCCTCAACATGCTTTCGCTGACGGCGGCGTTCGGCGCGATGGTGTGGATCTTCCAAGATCACCACCTCGGCGGCCTCGGGACCACATCCACCGGGACGCTGGTGGCCAACATGCCGGTGCTGCTGTTCTGCATCGCCTTCGGCCTGTCGATGGACTACGAAGTCTTCGTCGTTTCGCGCATCCGTGAATTCTGGCTCGCCTCGGGACGCACCCGCGCCGACAACGACGAAAGCGTCGCGCTCGGCGTGGCCCGCACGGGTCGCGTGGTAACGGCGGCGGCGCTGGTGATGTCGATCTCGTTCGCCGCGTTGATCGCCGCGCAGGTGTCGTTCATGCGGATGTTCGGAGTGGGCCTGACACTGGCCGTGGCCGCGGACGCCACCCTGGCCCGCATGGTGCTGCTGCCGGCGTTCATGCATGTGATGGGACGGTGGAACTGGTGGGCGCCTAAGTGGCTGGCGCGGCTGCACGAGCGGTTCGGAATCAGTGAGGGTGGCGCCATCGCGCACGAGACGACCACGCCGAGAAGCCGCGACCTCCCCGAAGCGCTTTCCGCATTCCCAACCTAGGCCGCGTCGTCGGCGAGGCCCGGGCGCCGCGTGCACGGGTCCTGGCAGGCGTGATTGATGCCGGGCAGCATCTGGTGGGCGAAGTCTCCGCCGGTCCGGACGGTCAGCGCCGCTATCAATGCGCCGACCACGCACGCGACGGCGGTGATGATCATCGCCACCGAGAAGCCGGGACCGAGCGGCTGTCCTGGCCCGGCGGTGATGCCGGCCGCAGCCGGCAGCACGGCGACGGCAAGCAACCCGGCGAGGCGCGCGACGGCGTTGTTGACGCCGGAGGCGGTGCCCGCGTAGCCGTCGGGAACCGCGGAGAGGACGGCGGCGGTCAACGGCGCCACGGTGATTGCCAGCCCGACGCCGAAGACGACGACGGCGGGCAGCACTGCGCCGAGATAGGTCGCCCCGGGCGCAATCCGCGCCATCAACGCCAAACCCGCCGCGGCGATCAGCGGCCCGACCGTCATGGGCAACCGCGGCCCGGCCCGCTGCCCGAGGGCGCCGGCCCACGGCGAGCCGACCAGCATGATGATCGTCATCGGCAGCATCGCCAGGCCCGCGGCGAGCGCGGAGTAGTGCAGGCTTTGTTGCAGCTGCAGGGCCAGCAGGAACAGCGCCCCGCCGATGGCGGTGTAGACGGCCAGGGTCGCGAGGTTGGCGCCGGTGAATTGCCGGGATCGCAAGAGCCGCAACGGCAGCAGCGGCGATTGCGCGCGTCGTTCGATCACCGGAAAAGCGAGCAGCGCAGCCACGCCGACGGCGGCGAACACCGTCGTGACGAAAGTCCAACCGCGCGAAGGCGCCTCGATGAGCGCGTAGATCACGCCGGACAGCCCGACGGTGACGGCGGCGGTCCCCAGGACGTCCGGACCGCCCCGCGCGGTGGGATCGCGCGATTCGGGGATGCGCCGGGCGGCGATCCACAGCACCGCCACGGCCAGCGGAAGGTTCAAGAAGAACACCCAGCGCCACGACGCCGCATCGACGAGCCAGCCGCCGATGAACGGACCCAGCGCGGTCGTCACCCCGGACATGCCCGCCCAGATCCCGACTGCCCGGCCCCGGTCGTCGTCGACGATGCCGGCGTCGATCAACGCGAGGCTGCCCGGAACCAGCGCCGCCGCGCCGACACCCTGCACCAGCCGCGCTCCGACCAGCCATCCGACCGTCGGCGAAAGACCGCAGCCGACGGAGGCCGCGGTGAAGACGACCAGCCCGGCGACGAAAACCCGTCGGCGCCCATAGCGGTCGCCCGCCGCGCCTCCGGTGAGTAGCAGCGCACTCAGCGTCAGCAGGTAGCCGTCGAGGACCCACTGTTGGCCGGTCAAACCCCCGCCCAAGTCGCGCCCGATGGCCGGCAGCGCCACGTTGACGACGGTGCCGTCCAGCAGCGCAATGCCCGAACCGAGGACGGCCGCGGCGATCAGCCAGCGCGCACCGTCCGACGCCAACGGCAGTTGGCTTTGGTTCATGGTTGACGATTCTGCGCCTAGGATCTCCGCATGCCGATTCTTGGGAACGCGACGGCCGTCGCCGCGAAAGTGTCCCGGGCGACGTCCAACGCGTTGCGGATTGAGCTCACCACCCCCGACGGCGCCGAATTGGCGCGGGCTCAAAAGAAGGGCGGGGTCGGGATCTTGCTCGGATTCAAGAACGGCGGCAAGAGCGACTACACCCTGTCCAGCCCGGCCGGCGAGGAATTCAGGCTATCGGTGGCCGGAACGACCACCGTCACGAACCAGGGCACACCGGTGGGAAAGATCGTCCCGTCCGACGGTGCGGCGCGGTTGGAGGACGGCGGCGGCACCGTCCTGGCGGCAATTCGGCCGCACACCGGGGCCAAGGCCGACGACGCCTGGCATCATGCGATCCTGTCCCCCACCGGCGACCAATTGGGCGTCCTCACCCTGATGACGGTCCACACCGGTTGGCGCGACATCGAATTCGAGGCCGTCCAACTGCTGGCCAACACGAACATCGCCACGCTCAAAGCGCCATCGGCCGGTGCGATGCTCGAACTCCGCGCGCCGGCCCATCCCGTGCTGGGCGACATGCTGGCCGCGGCGTGCGTCGACTTCTCCGTACTGCCGCGCGGATACATCGCCTGACCGCCTCCCCGTTTCGTCGCCGGCGCGTGGGCTGGCGTTCACTTCGCGGACGGCAATTGCGCTCCTGATGTGCAAAAATCGCTGCCACACTGACTCTCCTGCCGCCCACCCCTAGGGAGTAGGACCACCCACGATGACCGATGTCGAGCAGACGCCCTCCGACGGAATTTCGCCCAGCCCCACGCGGGCCGATCTGGCCGAGCACTCCCGCACCGGGATGAGCGCGGCGGCGCTGCAGCGGGCGATCACCGACCACCTGCGCTACTCGATCGGTCGTCCGGCCGCGGCGCTGCGGCCGGAGCATTACTACCGGGCACTGGCCCTCGCCGTGCGCGACCGCATGCAGGACCGTCGGGTGGCCTCGACGCAGACCTCGCTGGACCTCGGCCGCAAGGTGACCTGCTACTTGTCGGCCGAATTTTTGATGGGTCCGCAGCTGGGCAACAATCTGCTGAACCTCAACATGGAGCTCGCGGCCAAGACGGCGCTCGCGGCGATGGGACAGAATCTCGAGACGGTCCTGGCTTGCGAAGAGGAACCGGGACTGGGCAACGGGGGCCTCGGGCGGCTCGCGGCGTGCTACCTCGACTCGCTGGCCACGCTCGAGCGGCCCGCGATCGGCTACGGCATCCGCTACGAATTCGGCATCTTCGACCAGGAGATCCGCGACGGCTGGCAAGTCGAGCAGACCGACAACTGGCTGGACCACGGAAACCCTTGGGAGATCCCGAAGCCCGACGTCAACTACCTGGTCAAGTGGGGCGGCTACGCCGCGCACTACACCGACGACTCCGGCCACGATCGCGTCCGGTGGGTGCCGGGGCGCGTGCTCAAGGGCGTCGCGTACGACACGCCCATCCAGGGTTACGGCGTCAACACCTGCAACGTGCTGACGCTGTGGAGCGCGCGGGCCGTCAAGTCGTTCGCGTTGGATGCGTTCAACACTGGCGATTACTACGGGGCGGTCGAGGACGAGGTCATGTCCGAGACCGTCACCAAGGTGCTGTACCCCAACGACGAGCCGGAGGCCGGCAAGCAACTGCGCCTGCTGCAGCAGTACTTCTTCGTGTCCTGCTCGCTGCAGCACGTGCTGCACATCATGGACGATCTCGCCGACGCCGGCGTTCGGGAACTCCCGCAACGATTCGCCGTGCAGCTCAATGACACTCACCCCTCCATCGGGGTCGCCGAGTTGATGCGGTTGCTGGTCGACGAGCGCCAGCTGGACTGGGACGAGGCGTGGGAAATCACCGTCGCGACGTTCGGCTACACCAACCACACCCTGTTGCCTGAGGCGCTGGAGACCTGGCCGCTGGACATGTTCTCCGAGGCGCTGCCGCGCCACATCGAGATCATCTACGAGATCAACCGCCGATTCCTCGACGAGGTGCGCGCCCGCTTCCCCGGCGACGAGGACCGGTTGCGTCGGATGTCGCTGATCGGCGAGGACGGCGGCAAGAGCGTCCGGATGGCACACCTCGCCACCGTCGGCAGCCATGCGATCAACGGTGTCGCAGCGCTGCACTCCGAGCTGCTGAAAAGCAGTGTCTTGAAAGACTTTTACGAGCTGTGGCCGGAGCGGTTCAGCAACAAGACCAACGGCGTGACGCCGCGCCGCTTCCTCGCCCTGGCCAATCCCGGGTTGCGCGAGCTGCTTGACCGCACCGTCGGCGACGGCTGGCTGACCGACCTCAGCCGCCTGCGCGGGCTGGAGCCGTTCGTCGACGACGCGGCCTTCCGCCGGGAATGGCACGACATCAAACGCAACAACAAGGCGCGCCTGGCCAAGTATGTCCGGTCGGTCGCGGGCGTCGAGCTGAACCCGGACTGGATGTTCGACGTCCAGGTCAAGCGCATTCACGAGTACAAGCGTCAGCACCTCAACGTCTTGCACATCGTCGCGCTGTATCACCGGCTCAAGCAGGACCCCGGATTGTCGATTCCGCAGCGTGCCTTCATCTTCGGCGGCAAGGCCGCCCCTGGCTACTTCATGGCCAAGCGGATCATCAAGCTGATCAACGCCGTCGGTGAGACGGTCAACGCGGACCCGGCCGTGAACCGCTTCCTGCGAGTGGCGTTCGTGCCGAACTTCAACGTGCAGAACGCGCACTTGATCTACCCCGCCGCCGACCTGTCCGAGCAGATCTCCACCGCGGGCAAGGAAGCCTCGGGCACCGGGAACATGAAGTTCATGATCAACGGCGCCCTGACCATCGGCACGCTCGACGGGGCCAACGTGGAGATGCGCGATGAGGTCGGGGCGGATAACTTCTTCCTGTTCGGCCTCACCGAGCAGGAGGTCGAGGCACTCAAGACGAACGGGTACCGCCCGGCCGACTACATCGACGGTAACGACGAGCTGCGCGCGGTGCTGGATCTGATTGGGGGCGGGACGTTCTCGCATGGTGACACTGAGGTCTTCCGGCCGCTGGTGGACAACCTATGGCATGACGACCCCTTCCTGGTCTGCGCCGACTTCGCGTCTTACCTGAAGTGCCAGGAACAGGTCAGCGAGGCCTGGCGGGACACCGAAGCGTGGACGAAGATGTCCATCCTGAACACCGCTCGAAGCGGCAAGTTCTCGTCTGACCGTGCCATCACCGAGTACTGCGATGAGATCTGGAACGTGTGGCCGCTGACCGTGAAGATGTGAGCGGTCAGCGGTAGCCCGGCAAATCCGGCACTCCACTGGCGGTAAGCCAACCGCCGCCGTCGACAACCAGCACGGCTCCGGTGACATATGAGGCCGCGTCGCTCGCCAGGAACAGCACGGCTTCGGCGACCTCGGTGGTGGAACCGGGACGCCGCAGCGGGTTCTGGGTGGTGCGGTGCTGGGCATCGCCGGTGATTCTCTTCACTCCCTCGGTGCCCGACATCGCGCCCGGGGCAACGACATTCACCCGCACCCCGTCGGGTCCCCATTCGATCGCACAGGCGCGGCTGAACGCGTCGACGCCCGCCTTAGCGGAAACGACGTGCGCCTGCAGGGCCATGCCGCGGTACTGGATCGCGGCGCTGATGTTCACCACCGCGCCGCCGTGCTCGCGCAACCAGAGGTCATACGCAACCTTCGACACGTTGAAGGTCCCGAGTAGGTCGATGTCGACGACGGCCTTGAATCCCTTTGCGCTGAGGCCGCTTATCGGCACCGGGAAGTTCCCGGCGGCATTGTTGACGACGATGTCGAGTTGGCCGAACGTTCGCAGCACCTCTTCGACGACGGCCGTCACCTCGTCGTCCCGACGGACGTCGCAGACGCCGTATGCCGCCTCGATCCCCTCTTCCCGCAACGCGGCAACGGCCGCTTCGAGATTGGGTTCCTTGCGGCTGCAGATCGCGACGCGGGCGCCGTGGTTGCCGAGGACGCGGGCGACCTCCAGGCCGAGTCCGGTTGCGCCCCCGGTGACCAACGCGACCTTCCCTTGCAGGAGGTCGGCCCGGAAAGGGCTGCGGCTGTTGGTCATGGCACGTCCGTCAGCTGTCCCAGCTCGGCATCAGACCCAACGCGCGCATCAGCTGGCCCTCGAACCCGGTCAGCAGCGAAACCCCGGTGACCGACGACTGCGGCAGCGGGAAGTTCAGGCCCGGATCGAGCACCGGGTTGAACGGGTAGCCGGTCGGCATCATCGACGGCGGCAGGAGCCCGAGATCCACCAGCGCCGCCTGCGGGCCCTGGACCGCGCCGTGCACCAGGTCCGGGACGATGGTGAAGGGGTTCGGCAGCTCGAACAGGCTGGCGGGAGTGGGGATGTCGGCGTACTCGCCCGACCCGTAGCCCATGTCGACGATCACTCGCAGGTCCGGCTGCAGCAGATCGGCCAGCGCGTTGCCGAACGGCTGCGGCACATACAGGCGCAGCGGCGCGACAAGCGGGAGGTTCTGCGTCAGCAGCTCGTAGTAGTGGGTGGCCCCGGTGTATCCCGGCGAGGTCGGCAGCTCGATCGCGTTGGCAATCTGCCCCGGTGTCAGGTCGACGTAGTCATGCGTCCCGTGGTAGAGCGCGAACCCCATGAACGCGTTGAGATCGCTGACCGGGTTGAGCACGTACTGGGGCAGATTCGTCACCATGTCGTACTGATTGGTGAAGATCACGGTTGGATACGGCGAGTTGGGCGGCGTCGCGCCGTTCATCAGCACGTCGACCAACGGGATGTAAAGGCCGGGGAAGCGTTCGAAGAACCCCCCGTTGGGGTTGCCCGGATCGCCGGTCAAGAAGAACGACAGGCTGGTTGGGTCCGGCGGGTTGGCCATGGCCATGAGGTTGCGGATCTCGTCGGTGGCAACGAGCGAACTTTGCGAGGTGCCGTAGACGACCACCTTGTTGCCCGCCGCGAGTTCGGTGTTGATGGCGGTGTTGAGCAACTGCACGCCCTGCGCCACCGACTGGCCTAGCGTCAGGTTCCCGAGTTGCGGGGTGAACGGCCAGAACTGCTCCGGCGTGTAAAACGACTGCCCCGACGCCCCGAGGAGCGGCGACAGGGTGGGGTTGTTGAGGAAGTTGGCCATGATCGAGCTGACGTACTTGGCGTCCGGCAAGGGGAACGTGGTGCCGCCGACGATCAGTGCCACCGAGCTGTTCGACGGGACGATCAGCGGCGGGATGCTCGTGGGGGCGGGGTTCTCGGCCTGCGCCGCGAACGAGGCAAGGGGCGCTTCCAGCTCGCCGACCGTGTCGCGCAACGCCTGCAGCGCGGCCTCCTCGGTCTGCGTGTAGGCCGCGCCGGCCTCACCCAGCAGCTGCATGAACCGCTGCTCGAACGCCTGGCCCTCCGCGGCCAGTTCCCGATAGATCCTCGATTGATTGATGAACAACGGCGTGACCGCCGCGCTCACCTCGTCGGCGCCGGCGGGCAGGATGTTGCTCGTCCGCAGCGCCGCGATCGCGTTGGCCTCTTCGAGCGCGGTGCCGATGTTGCCGACGTCCTCCGCCGCCGACACCAGCCCCTCGGGAACGACCTGCACCCGGACCATTCTGGCCAACGACGGCGGTCGCCGAGCGCTCTTCGATGAATTCCTGCCGTCGCCGCGTCTTACACTGGGCCGTCGGAGGCACGACTGAAGGTGAAGTACCCGTGAGGACCCCCACGACGATTGCTGCCGGCGGGCTGGCTGTCCTGGCCTTGCTGGTGGGCTCGGGCGTCGCCCATGCCGATAGCCGCCAGGAAAAAGAAAAAGAGGCGTGCCAGCTGATGGACGATCCGGCCGGCCCCGAATCGGGTTACGCGCCAGCCGAATATGCATTCATGACGCTGCGCGCCAAGATGTCGGCCGAGGACGCACGGAACCTCATGTCGCTGGCGGCCCAGGACTTTTGCCCAAACCACATAATCGACCTGCCCGCGAGCTGGCGGTAATAGCCGAGTAACTCCCACCATTGCCGCTTCGAGCCCACGGCAATCAAGATCGGCGATCTTATTTTTTCGCAGTTCAGCCCTATCTTTACTCCTTCGAAATTCATAGGGTTCACCAGAGATAGTCACCGAGACCGCAAAGGTGGCTGGATATGCACAGTTCGCGTGGTCCGCCCAGAACTCGAATGAGTGGTCACCGCCCGGAGACCCGGGCCGCGGTACCAATCTGTCCCGCATCACCCGGCGCCTTATCTTGCGCCGTCAAAAAAAGGGGGGTTTGCCACTGAAGTCAAGCTAAGGAGATGTGACACAATGGATTTCGCGATATTGCCACCGGAGATCAACTCCGCGCGCATGTACACCGGCCCGGGGTCGGGTTCGCTATTGGCCGCCGCGGGCAGCTGGGACTCCCTGGCCGCCGAATTGACCACTACAGCCGAGACATACCAGTCGGTGGTTTCGGGCCTGACCACCTTGAACTGGCACGGCCCCGCATCGGAGTCGATGGTCGCCACCGCCATCCCTTACATCGGTTGGCTGAACATGACCGCCGAGCAGACCAAGCAGACCGCCATGCAGGCCAGAGCGGCCGCGGCGGCCTTCGAGCAGGCATTCGCGATGACCGTGGCCCCACCGGTGATCGCGGCCAACCGCTCCCAGCTGGCTTCGCTGATCGCGACCAACTTCTTCGGCCAAAACACCGCGGCCATTGCGGCTACCGAGGCGCAGTACGCCGAGATGTGGGCCCAGGACGCCGCGGCGATGTACGGCTACTCCAGCGCCTCCGCGGCTGCGGCGACGCTGTCGCCGTTCACCCCGCCGAACCAGACCACCAATCCGGCCGGCGTGGCCACGCAGGAGAACGCGGTCAACCAGGCCATATCTAAGGCAGACCACGTTGTGCAACGACTCGCATCCGGGTCTGTCCCTCAGTGGCTCCAAAGCCTATGGAGCAACACGGGGATTGGGCCCGACGCCCAAATATGGAGCGACCTATGTTCGGCTGGTGTCTTCCAGCTACCGACCGCGCTGAACATCGCGGGCTTTGTCGGCAAAGACGCCATCGACGAGGACGCAATTGCGGGCAGCTTCGGAGGCTTGACTAATCCAATTCCCATCACGCTGTTGCCTAGCGCGACCACGAGCGCATTCACCAGCGGCGGAGGCGGCGTGTCCGCGGTCCTCACCGGCGCCAAGTCGATCGGGCCCCTGTCTGTACCGGCGAGCTGGTCCACCCCGGCGGTCAGCCACATATCGGCCCTGTCGGGCACCGGCCTAACCACACTCCCGGGAACCGAAGAGGCAGTCGGCGCAGGTATGCCGGGCGTACCCGGGATGCCGGTGGGGACGCTGACGCGAGCCTCGGGCGTCATCCCCCGGTACGGGACGCGGCTGACGGTGATGCCACGGCCGCCGGCGGCCGGGTGACACAGCCCTCGTTGTCAACGATTGGCCTTCGCGTTGTGAGCGCGTCCGGCCGGTGTACGCCAATTCGAGCGAATTGGAGTAGTCGACTACTCGCGATCAGTACTGCACATCGTCCCTAGCATTTGCCCACAGGATACGGAAATTCGCCCGGCATCCAGCCGGCGGCCGTCGGCATGCGGGACAAGGGAAACATCATGGTGCGGATTGAAGAGGCATCCATGTCGGAAACTTTGGCAACTGAACAGACTTCACAGTCGCAAACTGAGGTAACTGAAGAGGTTTCCCCGTCGGCAATCGAGGCAGCCAAACGGGCGTCTCGCCGGCGAGTCCTAACGGCCGCGGCATTTGCACTTGCAGCCGCCGGTGCGGTATTGGCGTGGTATTCGTGGCCGGGCCCGGCAGGGTCGAGCTTCGCGAGGTACATCTACGGTCACGGCTCGCAATTCCCAGTCGTGGTCGATCGGGTCCGGGCAGCGATTTACTCGGATTTTTTCTTCGTCCTCGGCTACACCCTCACGCTGGGCGGGCTAGCGGGGGTCTTCCTGCTGTGGGCGATCTCGGCGGCTGGGCGACTAGCGGCTATATACGTCGCTGCGGCCGTGGCAATTGCCTCTTTGGCCGGGATTATTGAGGCTTCGCTGATTTGTTGGGCGCTCGACGGTCACAACTCGACCGCCTGGATCAACGCTATCGCGACGGCAGCAACCATCCAATGGTGCGCCCTGCTGCTAGCCCTCGGCGGGATACCCGCGACTCTGGGAATCGTCCTGCGGTGGGCGGCGGCGGGTTGGAGATCTTGTCGGACGCGGTCCTCGGACAAGACCACCGCGGAGTGGTGGAACGAAGTGCTGTGGACGTCACCCAAGCCGACCGAGGCTGTCGACCCCGATGAAGCGAGCTGGGTCGAAGCGTATAACGTCCCGGATGCCGGGAACGTCATCAAAGCCCGGAATGGCGAGCGGGTGCAAGCGATCTGCTTGTCCGGTGGCGGAGTGCGGTCGGCATGCATCGCGATGGGCGTCATGCAGGAATTCTCAAAAGAGGATCCGATCAAACCAGGCGCAGGTGTTCACGAAAAGTTCGGCGGCAGGGCAAAACTCATCGACACCGTCGACTACGTGATTTCGGTATCCGGCGGCGGTTATACGGCCGGCGCGCGGCTGCTGGCCACACAGGACACCGAGAAGAAGCCCTTGGTTTCCGAGCGCTTCGAGGAAGGGTCGCCCGAGCTCGATCATTTCCGAAGGGGCTCAAGCTATATCGCAGACTCGCCCGGAGAACTGGTCTACGCGTTGGCCGTGGTCTTTAAGAATCTGCTCGCATCGATCACCATCCTCTTCACCCTCCCCGCCTTGCTGGGGTGGGTGTTCGGATATCTGCTATCGCGCCCTGCCTTTTCCTTCGCCCAGATCATTCCCGTACTCAATCCGAACGTTAACGACGCGTTCGTGCACGAGCACCCGGACTACCTGATGTGTCTGACAGACCATCCCGCGTCTTGGATAGCAGTGGCTGTCTTCGCCGGCTTGGCCGCGTTCCTCACCAGTATCGCAATGGGTATCGAGATGTTTCTCTGGGAGAAACGTAGCGAGCGCGCGAAATTGTGGGTGCAGCGCTTCGCGGTGGGCAGCGCGGTCTTCGCAGCGCTGGTGCTGATAGTGGTCGTCGGGCTACCGACGCTGATGCGGCTGTGTTCATCGCTCAGTGCGCACGCTACCCATAACCAGGGCGACGCCGCCGCGGCCGTTTCCGGGCTGGTGGGTCTGAACTACCTCGCGGCGATTACCGCGATGGCTTGGAAAAAGCGCAGCACACTGTCGGAAGAGGCGAAAAAGCTCTCACTATGGAAGCGACTACTCCCCCCGGGCGTCATCGCGATGATTCTGGTGGTGGTGACCCTTACCGTCCTGCTGGTCGCGTGGCTGATCATCCTGGGATGTTTTGCTGCCGGCGTATTTCGCTCGTTGACCACAGGCGGACTAGAGGGCGGGCTTCGCCAGATGCCTTTCTCCGCCTTGTGGCCCTCGTTGGTATTGGTCCTAGCAATCGCATGGATCAGCTCGGTGGATGTCGCGTCGATAAGCCTGAATCCGTTCTATCGCTATCGCTTAGGGCAGACGTTCGCGGTTCGGCGCAAACGAGTTTCGGGCCTCTGGCGCGCAGAAGCCTACGACCGGAATGAATACACCTGGTTGCCTGAGTTTGGCAGCGTTCCCGCGGGCGGACCCAAGTTCATTTTCGCCGCCTCGGCCCCCATCAGCGGAAAGCACAAGCCTGCACCGGGATTGAACGCGGTGTCCTACGTGATGAGCCACGATTTCATAGGCGGCCCGGAACTCGGGTGGCTGCGGGCACCCCAGCTGCACGACCAATCCCCACCCCGAATCAAGCGGGATCTCACGGTTTTGACCGCTGTTGCGGCGAGTGGAGCCGCCTTCGCGTCGGCGATGGGCCGACAACAGAAGGGATTTGAAAAACTACTGGCCGTCTCGGGTGCTCGCCTGGGGACATGGCTGCCGAACCCGAATTTTGTTGCCAACCTTGCTGCCTCCAAGAAAGGGGCCTGCCTCGATCCGAAGGACAACGAGAGGCCGTGGCCAAAGTCATTGCCTTACATTCGCGGCGCCGGCTACTACTACCGCGAACTCATCGGCCTCAACTACCCCGACGCGCGGTTGGTACAAGTCACCGACGGCGGCCACTACGAAAACCTTGGACTGGTCGAGGCGCTGCGCCGGCGCAGCCGACTGATCTTCTGCATCGATGGGGGCGGCGATGCACCCCCGTTGGCCAGCGGGCTGGCCGACGCGATGCGATTGGCCGAATACGAACTGGGTGTGACGATCGATTTCGACTATTTCGCAAAGTTCCCCTTGGCGGAGCTCACCCCCGGTTCCGGCGAAAAGTTCGAAGAGACCGAGGCGTTTTACGGCCTGAACAGCCGCCTCGCCAAGAGGACCGTCGCGGTCGGGCTCATCACCTATCCATCGGCAGCCCCTGACTTGGGGCATGGCCCACATGAGCGTCAAGGCCTTCTCATTTTCGCGAAAGCGGTGCTGTGCAAGGGATTCCCCCAGTGGCTCTTGACCTACGCGGCCTCGAGCGACATGTTTCCCCATGACCCAACATCCGATCAATGGTTCAACGAAGGGCAATTCGCCGCCTACACCCAGCTGGGGCGGATCATGGGGCAGCAAGTGCGAGAATGCATCCACGATCTCCAGAAGGACTCGACGCTCTAAGAAATGTAGCCGCTCAGTTCTCCACAAGATCTGGGATAGGCTCCGCTTCGATCAACCAATGCCGCCCGGCCCGGCGCGCAGCCTCCCACTTGGGGATGCTCACCGCATCGTCCTGACCCAGGTCCGCCGGGGTCGGGCCGATGCGCTCGACCAGATCCGCGAGCGCAGCCACATCGAAGTTGTACACCTCGGCTGCGGTAAGCCCGAGGATTTGTCGCGTCTCGTCTATTGGAATGTCCCAGAACGAGCGCCGCAGCCAGTCCCGGGTATGCGGCCATGTTCCTTCCGGATGAGGATAGTCGTTGCCCCACAGCATGTTTGGTACACCGATCTCGTAGCGACGGGCCAGTTCCCGGCGCTCGGTCGTGGTGGCGCCGATGAAGCAGTTCCGGTCGAAGTACGCCGAGGGCAGCATTGTCAGATCGCCCTCCAAGAGGCGGCTCATCTTCTTGGCCGAGTGCTCACGCATGAACCGGGTGTCCATCAGCCACAACAGGTCGTTAGCCCAGTAGGCACCGCATTCGGTAGCCCCCCAGCGCAGGTTCGGGAAGCGCTCGAACACGCCGGCCCACAACGCGAACCACAGCGGCCGGACTCCCCACCAGCGCACCTCGGTCGTGTAGATGCCCAGGTGCGGGCCGTACTGCTCACTGGGCGCGGCACCGACGTGGGTGTGAACTGGCATCTGCAGGTCCTGGCAGGCGGCCCACACCTTGTCGTAACGCCGGTCATGGTAGGGCGGATAGTCACCCCAGAGCACCGGAATCATGATGCCGCCGCGCAACCCGGCTTTGGCCGCTCGAGCGATCTCGGCCACCGCCGCGTCGATGTCCGCCAGTATCGGCACGACGGCGACGCCGGCCCGCCGCTCGGGGCTGTGGCTGCACAGCTCGGCCAGCCAGCGGTTGTGGGCCCGCGCCCCGGCCATCGCACGTCCCGGGTCCAGGTCGCCCGACTGCCCCAGGCCCGCGCCGAACGGAGCCCCGGCGACACCGGTGACGGCGTCGGCGTCGGGAAAGATGACCTCACCGGCGACGCCGTCGCCGTCGAGTTCGCGGTCGCGCTGGGCGACGTCCCAGCCGCCCGCGATCCCGTCTCCGTGCTCGTCGAACCACGCTTGCGCGAACTCCTCGTCGATGAAGGCGCCGGCCTGCGCCGCGGCGGCGGTTTTCTCGGCGAGGAACGTCTCGAAGTCCTCCCGGTATTCCGGGTCGATGTACTCGCGATACTGCTCGGTGGGCAGCTCGGCGTGGGTGTCCGCGGAGATGATGAGGTAGGGCGCCGCGTCGTTCATGGAGGTCCTCTCGCAATTACCAGGTACGAATCGGGTCGGGCTCGAAGACGGTGCTGCTCGCATCGGCGGGCGCGGCCGCCAAAGGCTCGGCAACCTCCGCCACGGTCGGGCCGATTCGCTCAACCAGGGGCGCCAACGCATCGAGGTCGAAGCCGTAGACGGCCGCCGCATTCCCGCCCACGATGGCCGCCACCTCGTCAGCCGGCACACCGCTGAAGGTGTAGCGCAACGCTTCTCGGGTGTATGGAGCGGTGCCCTCCATGTGCGGGTAGTCGCTGCCCCACATGATCTTCTCGACGCCGATCCGGTGGCGCTCGGCGCATTCGACGGGCCGCATGAAACTGGCGCCGACGTAACACTGGCGGGACCAAAACTCGCTGGGCCGCAGGCTCAGCGAGCCGGCGGTGGGCCCGGCGAAGCGGGCGATCGCCGAGTTCGCCCGTCCGTAACGGGCCGCCGCCACGTCGAGCGAGTCCAGGGTTGCCGGTATCCACCCGGCACCCTGCTCGGTGAAGACGACGGTGAGGTCCGGATGCCGATCCAGTGCGCCGCTGAAGATCAGGTGCCATAGCGCCCGGTGCGCAAACCAATGCGTCTCATACACCCACACCGCGAACGAGCTGCCCCATCCGTCCGTGGGGTTCGGTCCGGCGTTGCCGCCGTGGTGGTTGACGACCAGGCCCGCCTCCGCGCACGCCGCCCACAGCGGCTCCCAATGCTCGGCGTAGAGCTGGGGAATGCCTGCGCCGGGCGGGATCCCGGGCAGCAGCACGCCGCCGCGCAGGCCCAGCTTGGCGATCTGAGCTATCTCGGCGACGGCCTCGTCGAGGTCCCCGAGCAGGATCTGGCCCACCCCGGCGCGCCGCTCCGGCGACAATGAGCAGAAGTCGGAAAGCCAACGATTGTGCGCGCGCAGGCCGGCCCAGCGCAGCTCGAGCTCCCGGGCGTCCACGGGTTGGGGGGCGGCCAGACTCGCCTGGGGAAAGAACGGCGGCACGGTGTTGGGGAAGATGACCTCCCCCGCGACGCCTTCGGCATCCAGGTCCGAGTTTCGGCGCGCGCTGTTCCAATTGCGCTCCGCGTCGGCCTCGGTGAGGTCGCCGAACGGGTTGACGTATGTCTTTGCCCAGCCGTCGAATTCGTCCCTGAACTGAGGATCGAGGTACCGGCGATAGTCGAGCAGATCAGCGCCGGCGTGGCAGTCGGCCGAGATGACCGTGTACCGGTCCATGGTGCGCTATACCCGCGTCGGCTCGGGGCGTGGCGCGGCGAGCAGGGCCACGTCGTCGTAGCGTTGGTGCACGTACGGCAGCAGCCATTCCTGCGGTACCCGCGACGCGATCCGCCCTACCTGGATGGTGCGCCGGCGACACCACGTGATCGATGTGATCTGGCGGATCGCGATGTCGGCCACCGGGTCCAGCGGTGACTCGCCCAATTCCACTGTGCCGTCGATGTTCTCGAGCAGCTCGTAGTGGCGGTGGTATTCGCCGTAGACCAGGTGGGGGTCGGTGATGCCGGTGCCGTCGGGGGCGCGCAGGAACTTGAAGTAGAACTCGGTGTTCACTTGGTCGGGCGGCAGCTCGGCGGCGCCGGTGATCTGGCCGGTCACCCTGATGAGCTGATAGCCCAGCCGGTCGACGACGGCGGCGACGCGATCGTCGTCGCGCTCCACCTCGATGTGGGCGAGTTTCTTTGGCTCACCGAATGTTTCGCGCCCGCCCGTGACCGACTGTTCGGTCGACTGGGGCATGAAGAGCGGGTAGTCGCCCGCGAGGTCGCCGTGGCGCGCGGTCACCGAGAACACCGCGGACCCGAACGGCGGTCTGCCTTCGATTTGGACGCGCTGAAGCTGAACCCGCACCAGCGGTTCGGCCGCCGGCTCCAGCGGCTTGGGCAGCACGGCCGCGACGATCTCCGGATCGGTGAGGTACGTGACGGTGATCGCCTCGGTGGCGATGGGCGCCTTGGTGGCATCGATCTCGTGGTCGACTTGCGCCTCGGGTGCGCGAGGACCGTAGCGAATTTCGTTGGCGCTCAACGTGCTCCTCCTTCGGTTTTCTCGGCATGCCGGCCGAGAACGTCAACCAGGTAGTCGGGCTCGCCGCGGGCGAGGATCGATGCCGCCTTCTTGCTGACGACTTGATCGGCCGGTGTGGGCGGCCCCATCATCCAGAAGCGGTCCGCCCGAATCCCTTCCACGACGAGGTCGGCTACCGTCTCGAGCGGGGTGAACTCGACATGTGCGCCGGCTGCCTCGAAGCGGGCCACCACCCGTTCCAGTGTCTGGTCGGGCGTGCGGCGTTCCTGCGTCGCGGCATAGCGCTCCGGGCGGTGCCGCCACGACTCCCAGATGCCGGTGTTCAGAAAGCCGCCGGGGAAGAGGACGTGCGCCCGCACCCGCGTCCCGGTCATCTCCAGGTGGGTATAGAGGCTTTCGGTCAGGCAAAGCACCGCTGCCTTGGTCATCGGGTAGACCGCCGTAGCCGGCCCGCCCATGGCCCCGCGGGCAATCGGTGCGAATCCCCCGTTGCCCGAGCACGTGTTGACCACGTGCCCGTCGCCCTGCTCGAGCAAGATCGGGACGAAAGCCTTGATGCCATGGATGACGCCGAGCACGTTGACGTCGATCCCCCAGCGCCAATCGGCCAGGTCGTGCTCCCACATGTAGCCCTCGGAGACCCCGCCGGTGCCCGCGTTGTTGCAGACGACGTGCACCGCGCCGAAGCGATCGAGCGCCTCCTTGGCCAGCGACTCGACCGAGGCATAGTCGGTGACGTCGGTGACCACGCCGACCGCCTCGATGCCCTCGTCCACCAGCGCCCGGGTCGCCTCGTCCAGCGGTTCGGCGAGGACGTCGGCCAGCACCACCTTCATGCCCTCCCGGCCGAAGCGCCCGCCCATGGCCCGGCCGATGCCACCGGCTCCCCCGGTTACGACGGCGGTCTTGCCTCGAAGGTCAGACATTGTGGTCATGGTCACATGGTCGCGCATGCCACCGCAAGAAGTCGCACTATGCGACCATAGGCACTATGGCTCCGCGCCCCTCCCCCCAGACCGAGCGGGTGGTGAACCTGTTTGAACACCTGGCGGGTGATGGCAGCGGGGGGATGACAGTGGCCCAGGTTTCGCGCCAGTTGAGCGTCCACAAGGCCAGCTGCCACTCGATGCTGACCGAACTACTCCGCGCCGGCTGGCTGCTGCGCGACCCGGTTCGCAAGACCTACCACCTCGGGCCCGCACTGGTCCGCCTCGGCCGAGAGGCCGCGGGCCGCTATCCCGCCCTGGTGTTGGCCCGCTCCGCGATGGCCGAGCTGTCGGCCGCGACGGGTGCGCATTGCGTTGCCTTTTCGGTGAGCGATGACTACTCGACCGTCGTCGATCAAGTCCGAAGCAGCCGCGGCGGCGGTAACCCGATGCCTGTCGGCACCCAGTTCCCGCACCGCCCGCCGTATGGCGCGTCGACCGTCGCCTGGGCCGGGCCAGAAGCTCGCGAACGCTGGCTGGCCACCCTTCCCGACGACGTGCGCGATCGCTACCGGCAGGCCATCGCCGCCGCCAAGCAACGCGGCTACGCGGTCGGCCTGCACATCCTGCCCGACCTGCGCCTGCGCGAACTGGCACAGATCGTCCGCAATGCCGAGGTGCGTTCCACCCGGCTGAGCCAGCTGGCACAGGAATTGACCGACGAGCTGATCCATCAGGAGGACTGGTTCCCGATCAGCCTGGAGCCGGACCGCACCTACGAGGTGAGCCACATCGACTCCCCGATCTTGGAGGCCGAATCCCGCATCGCCCTGATGCTCAGCCTGGTCCCCAGCGCCGAGCCGATGAGCGGCGCGGCGGTCACCCAGCTCGGCGCGCAGCTCGCCGCTGCGACCCGCCGGCTAAGCGAGGCGTTGGCGGAAGAGTCGTCGGCCGGTCACGAAGTGGCTGTCCGTCATACAGTGGAGTCGCTGATCAGACTCAGGTAACGCATCACCGGTGGCGGTTCCGTCTCGACCGCAACCGGTTTGGACATGCGGCCCTCGGCGAACGCCGCCCTTAGGTTGGTGCGTGCCGTGTCGACGTCGGTGTCGATCTCGTAGAGCGTGACGAACGAGTCACCATCGGTTTGCCAACGTCGGGCCGACACGAATCCATCAATTGTCAGCATCTCGGGCACATGCACCCGATCGTGCCAATGATTGTATTCCTCAACCAGTTCCGCTGATGCCGGCTTGCTCTCTACGAACAGTAGTGACTTTGTCATTCACGGTTCCCTTTACTGGATCGGCTCGTCGCCGAGGACGGTCGTGCGGAGCATTTCGCGGGCTGAACGGGGATCGTAGGGAGCCGCGCGATGGAGGACCCCTCGGTTGTCCCAGATGACGGTGTCCCCGACCGACCAGGTGTGGCTGTAGACGTTCGCGGGCACGGTGGCGCGCTCGAGGAGTTCGGCCAACAGGGCACGCCCTTCGTCGAGATCCATTCCGACGACGTAGTCGGCCGAGGCGCCCAGCACCAGTGACTTGCGGCCGCTGCGGTGTGTCCACACCAACGGGTGCTCGTGGGTACGCCGGGATCGCCATCGCGCCAACTGTTCTGGGGTCGGATCCGGGTTGACGCTCCGTTGTGAGGCTTCCAGGGAGTGCACGACACGTAACGTGCTGAGACGGCGCTTTTCTTCGTCGCTCAGCCTGTCGTAGGCGGCGTACGAGTTGGCGAATTCGGTTTCGCCGCCCCATTCGGCGACCTGCACGGCCGAAAGGACGGTGGCTTTTTGGGGATACTCGTCCCCTAGCGGGGTGCATCCGTCGATATGCCAGTCGAACGTGGCCCGAAGATAGTCCGCCGAGGAGTTCTTCGACTTGTCCAGCGTGATCGGGTATATCCCGGGCACGGGGTGGTGCCCGTCGGAGGAGTGATCGACCTCTCCCAGGTGGCGGCAGAAGGCGACCTGGGTCTCCGGTTGAAGCCGGAGCCCCGGAAAGACCAGCACACCGTTGTGCTCCAACGCATCCAGGATGACCTCACCGACCGGGTCGTCGGAACTGAGCTGAGCCGGATCCAGGCCGGTGACTTCGGCGCCGACGGACTCGCCGAGCTTGGTTATGGTGAGCAGACTCATGAAAATCCCTGCCTGGCCTTCCTTGTGGTCACGCGGATGTCACGGGACCGGTTCCTCGGTGCGGATCATGACCGCATCGGCGGCATCGGTCGGAACGGGCTGGTGCATGACCTCGACCGCCATGGCGACCATGATCAGCGAATAGATCAGGTGCAGCAGGTTGAGCGCATCCTCGGGTAGGTCGTCGAGCGGGAACTTGTCGCAGTAGTCGATGGCCTCTTCCAGGCGCGGGAAGAACGCATCGTAGAACTCGTGCATTTCGGGCATGGTGCTGGCCACCCGCGCGTTCCAGCGCTCGGTCTCTGTGGCCAGGCACCACATTTGGGCATAGCGCTCCAGCTCGGCGAATGCACTGGGCAGCAGGGCGTCCGGCATGATCAGACCCCCGCCGGCGCCGGAGCTTTTTCGCGTGGGTATGCCTCTACCCAGTCGACGATGACCTTGTGCAGGTGGCGCACCAGGATCTCCTGGTCGTTGAGCGGGAACTCGTCGACAACGCCGTACTCCAGTGCGGCCTGCGTTCCGCCGAGCATGCCGGCATCCTGCAGCGCGAACTCCTTCAGCACCACCGCGGCGACTTCGTGTTCAACGCGTTCCCGGACGGTGCGCGCCGGGTGGAAGTAGGTGTAGGCCTCGAACCGGTGGGTGTTGTACGAAGTCGGCCAGTACCGGTACAGGAGATACCAGCCGCCGTAGATCAATATCTCGGTGTTCGGGAAGATCTGGAAGTTGCTGATTCCCCAGGGCTCAATGCCCCCGGGATTGAGGCCGGCCGGTAGCTCCCCGATATCCGGGGTGCGCCACGGGCCGACGAGGCCGCTCTTGGTGGCCCGCTCGATGGGATACATGAACTCCGGCGGCAGCAGCCAACGGCGCCGTCCCGCGGTCGACACCAGCCGGTGCGGGCCGTCGAGTTGGAAATGCCCACAGGTGAATCCGGACTTAGGGTCGCGCACCTCCGCCGGCACCTGTTGTGGGTGCAGCGACGGCACGTGGTAGTACTCTTGGAACGCGTCGGCGAAGATTTTCCAGTTGCTGTTGTTGTGCGCCACCCACTCGTAGCGCTCGGTCAATTTGCCGAACGGGTAGTCGTCAAGGCCGGTGATCATCGGACCCAAGAACTCGCGCAGGTTTTGACGCGGTTCGGCATCAAAGTTGATGAATATGAAGCCATTCCACACATCGCAATGCACCGGCCGCAATCCGTAGTCCGCGACGTCGAGGTCGAAGAACTCTTCCGGCTGCTGCACGAATGTCAGCGCACCGTCGAGGCCGTAGCGCCACCCGTGGTACTTGCAGGTGAACTGACGACACGTCCCGCGTGTCGCTTCACCGGGAAAGTCGTTCCATACCAACTTGTTTCCCCGGTGGCGGCAGACGTTGTAGAAGGCGCGAATGCGATCGTCGCGGCCCCTGGCCAGAATCACCGACGTGCGGGCCACCTCGATTTCCTTGGTGACATAGCTGCCTACGCGCGGCAACTCCTCGACGCGGGCAACGTTCAGCCACGCCCGTTTGAACACGGCCTCGCGTTCCAGTTCGAAGAATTCCGGCGATGTCGAGTCTCGAAACGAGATGGGGCCGGTCCCCAGCTCGGGATAGTGCTCCGTCCAGGAGCCCTCCGAGGGCCTTCCGGACCGCGTCATCGTGAACCTCCCTGTGTCACCATGCTTTTAAGACCAACCTCGTCACATCACCGCTCCGCCGTTGACGCCCAGCACCTGACCGGTGATGAAGCCCGCCTCGTCGGAACACAGAAAACCGACCGCCGCGGCGATGTCGGCTCCGGTGCCCAGATGGCCCATCGGGATATTCCTGGCGATCTCCTCGTTGGACTTCACAAACCCCGCCTCCTGGGCCTGGAGCTGCATCGGCGTTTCGATGCCCGACGGCGGGATGTTGTTGACGGTGATCCCGTCCGCCGCGTACTCGCGGGCCAGCGATTTGGTGAGGGTGATGACCGCGCCCTTGGACGCCGCGTAGTGGGCGGCGAACGGCGATCCACGCTGGGCGCTCGACGACGAGATCATCACGATCCGGCCCCATTTCGCGGCGACCATGTCGGGAATAGCGACCTGGCAGCAGTGAAAGGTGCCCGTCAGGTTGACGTCGATGATATTGGCCCATGACTCTGCGGTGATCTCGGTGAACGGAGAGTGCCCGAACATGCCCGCACTCGTCACCAGGATCGAGACCGGGCCCAGCTCACTGCGCACCTTGGCGAACGCCTGCTCGACGGCGCCCCGGTCCGTTACGTCGGCGCCGACTCCGATGGCCGTGACACCCACTGCACGCAAATCCTCGGTGACGCGTTGCGCGGCTTGCTCATTGATGTCGAGAACCGCGACACGGTGGCCGCGCCGGCCCAGCTCGTGGCACGTCGACTCACCCATGCCCGATGCGCCCCCGGTCACAACGCAGACCCTGTTCACTCGTACACCACCCGCACCGTGGGGCTAGTCGGCAGTGCCTGACAGGTCAGCACCCAGCCCTCCTCCACCTCGTCATCTTCAAGTGCCTCGTTGTTGATCATCCGAGCGCTGCCCTCGACCAAGCGGGCCATACACGTTCCGCAGTTCCCGACTTCGCACGACGACGGTGGGCTTAGACCCGCCATGCGGCCCGTCTGCAGCAACGTGTCGCCAGGACTGTAGGTCACGGTGATAGTGCACCGGTCGAGCTCGATGGTCACCTCTACTGCGACGACGTCGGCATCGGTCGGCTGCACCGTAGCGCGGGAGTCTTCCATCGTTCGCCACAGTATCAACTACTTGCGATTAATCTCAAGTACTAGAGACGTGAATCAGCTCTCGATGTTGTCTTTGAACAACTCGTGCCCGGTGCCCTTTTCGACCACCCTCGCGAGCAGTTCACGCAGGGTTTCCTGCTCCTCGCCGCTGAGTACACCGAAGACCTCCTCGTGCGCGGTCAGGGCGTCACCCAGCACCCTCGCCACGACGTCGCGTCCTTCGTCGGTGAGATAGGCCTGCAGAATGCGCTTGTGTTGGGGGTCCTGCTTGCGTTCAACCAGGCCGCGGCGCTCGAGCGCGGTGAGAGCCAGTTGAACACCCTGCGGGCTGATCAGCAGGCGTCGGGCGAGTTCGGCGCCCGATAGCCCGGGTTCGTTGGAGAGCTGACGCAACACACCGATCTGGGCCGTGCTGACACCGTGGCTGCTGATCGCGTCGTTCACGCTGGTCAGCGAGAAGTAGAACGCCTGCTTGAGCAACCATAGGAGGTTTTCGGTGAGTTCCATGCCGGTCTCCTTGTCCCGATTCACGCGGCCAGCTCTTTGAAAATCCGGCCGTCCTTCATGACGAACGAGACGTCCAGCGTCGTGGCGATGTCCTGAGACGGATCACCGGGTACGGCGATGATGTCGGCGAGGTAACCCGGCGCCAGCCGGCCCAACTCGTGGTCGGCCTCGACGAGTTCGGCCCCCACGACCGTCGCGGCCCGGATCGCTTGCATGGGGGTCATGCCGCGCGCCACCAGCGCCCCCAGCTCCTTGGCGTTCTGGCCGTGCGGGATCGCCGGTGCGTCGGTGCCGCACGCAATCCGCACTCCGGCCGCAATTGCTTTGGGCAGCATCGCCTTTGCGCGGGGAAAGACCTCCTCGGCTTTCTTCCGGAGTTCCGGCGCAATCCGGTCGATCGCCATCGCCTCGGTCAGATAGGTGGTGGAAACCAGGAAGGTGCCGTGGTCGACCATCATCTGGATCGTCTCGTCGGTGGCCAGAAACCCGTGTTCGATGCAGTCGATGCCGGCGCGAATGCACGCTTGGATCGCAGTGTCGCCGACGGCGTGCGCGGCGACCCGCACCCCGGCGCGGTGGGCCTCGTCGGCGATCGCGGCGAACTCCGCATCGGAATACTGCTGGGCGCCCGGAGCGGTGCTGTGCGACATGACGCCCCCCGACGCCGAGACCTTGATCAGCTTGGCGCCGTGGCGAATCTGGTAGCGGACGCAGGCGATGACGTCGGGCACACCGTTGGCGATACCCTCGGCGATGGACAGCGGCATGATCCCGGGTGCCAGCCGCTGAAACACCGTCGGGTCCAGGTGCCCGCCGTAAGGAGTGACGGCGTGGCCCGCGGGATAGATGCGGGGGCCGATGTGCCAGCCCTGGTCGATGGCACGCTGCAGCGCGACGTCGAGCAGGTAGCCGCCGGTCTTGACCATGAGCCCGAGGTTGCGCACGGTGGTGAAGCCGGCGTCCAGCGTGGTGCGCGCGTTCACCGCGCCCCGCAGTGTGCGATACGCCGGATCGTCCTGCACGCCGTGCATCGGTGCCGGGAGGCCCTCGGGGCCGTCGGGGCCGCCGATCAGCAGGTTGAGTTCCATGTCCATCAGGCCGGGTAGGAGCGTGACGTCGCCGAGCTCCACCACCGTGGCCGGATCCGGTTGTGGCCCTTCGGGATTGACGGCGCTGATGCGCTGCCCGTCGATCACCACGACCGCCGGGGAGCGCACCCGACCGGCGTCGACGTCAGCCCAGCGCGCTGCCCGAAGCACGAGCGTCACGGCACGGGCTCGGACACGCAGTCCAGGGTGGAAGCACCGGAATCGGGAACGCGGGGCTGCTTCCAGCACTCCACCGGGAACGACACCATGATCATCGAATACAGCAGGTGCATCAGGTTGAGGACGTCGTCCGGCAAGTCGTCGAGGGGGAACTTGTCGCAGTAAGCCAGGGCCTCCTCGGCGCGCGGGGTGATCGCGTCGTAGAACGTCTTCATCTCGGTCATGGAGCTGGCCAGCCGTTTGGCGTAACGCTCGGGTTCGGTGGGCAGGCACCACTCCGCAAACGGCTCCAGGTCGGCGAATTCCGTTGGCAGCATGGCGGACACCGCGTTCACACTCCTGCCTTGGTTCGTTGATACTCGTCGATCCAGGCTGCGGTCTCCTTGTGCAGGTGGCGCAACAGTATTTCCTGGTCGTTGAGAAGAAACTCGTCGATCGCCCGTGACTCGATCATGCTTTGGGTCGCCTCTAAGGTGTTGGCGTCCTGCAGTCCGTACTCCTTGAACGTCACCGCCGCCAGTTCCTGCGCGACGCGGTCACGAGGGGTGCGTGGTTGCGGGAAATACAACGTCCCCTCGAACACGTGGCTGTTATACGACGTCGGCCAATAATGGTAGGTCAGATACCAGCCTTGACCCCAGAACAGCATGACGAAGTTGGGAAACAGCTGAAACGAATCCAGGCCCCACGGATTGCATTTCGCGGGATTGAGCCCCGCCGGCATTTCCCCTAGGTCCGGCTTTTCCCAGGGGCCGAACAGCCCGCTGCGGCAGATGTCGTCGATGGGCTTGCGCATCTCGTCCGGCATCTCCCAGGCCCGCACCCCCGACGTGCTGACCAGCCTGTGTGGACCTTCCAGGCGATAGTGCGGGGCCTCGAAGCCGGCCTCAGCGGCCGCCTTGGAGTAGGCGGTCGGCGACTGGTTCGCATGCAGCACCGGCGCGTGGTAGAACTCCTGGAACGCGTCCATGTAGAGCTTCCAATTCGCCTTCACCTGCGACCTGTAGTGCCAACGCGACGTCAGCTTCCCGAACGGGTAGCCCTCTAGGCCCGTCACCATCGGCCCCAGAAACTCGCGCAACGACTGGGCGGGCTCCTGCGCAAAGTTGATGAATATGAAGCCTTCCCAGACGTCGCAGTGCACCGGCACCAGCCCGTAGCGGCTCTTGTCGAGGTTGAAAAACTCCTCCTCCTGTTGCACGAACGTCAGGTTGCCATCCAGGTCGTAGCGCCAGGCGTGGTACTTGCAGGTGAATTGGCGGCACACGCCGCTGGTCTCCTCCAGCGGCATGTCGTTCCAGACCAGCTTGTTGCCGCGGTGCCGGCAGATGTTGTGGAACGCGTTGACCTCTCCAGAAGCGTTGCGCACCAGAACGACCGACGTGTTGGCTACCTTGAGCTCCTTGGTGAAGTAACTGCCCTTACGCGGAAGCTGTTCCACCCGGCCGACATTCAGCCACGCGCGTTTGAAGATCGCCGCCCGCTCCAATTCGTAGATCTCCGGGCTGATGGAGTCTTCGTAGGACACCGGCCCGGTGCCCAGTTCCGGGTAATGCTGCGTCCAGCTGCCCTCCGAGGGCTTGGGGAAGCGAGCCACAACCTCTCCTATCTGTAGGAGTCCGTCGGGCCGACGGTATATGCTGATCACCCGAATCGCAAGTAGTTGATACTCGGCAGACGAAGGGTCAAAAGGTGCGGTCGCAGGCCAAGCTCATCGAAGTCATCTCACCCCACACCGAGCAGACAATCGCCGAAGTCCCTGCCGCGACGCCCGCCGACGTCGACGAAGCCGTCAACGCAGCGCGCACCGCCTTTGACACGGCCTGGGGCGCGAGCAGACCCCCGGATCGCATCGCCGCGGTCCGCCGGCTCGCCGACGTCTACGACCAACGGCGCACCGAGATGGCCGAGACGATCACGGCCGAGATCGGCGCACCCATCACCTTCGCCCAGCGCGCGCAGGTCGGTCTGCCCGCCATGATGATCAACGCATTCTGCGACCTGGCCGAGCGCCACCAATGGCAAGAGAGCCGCGTCGGCTTTTTCGGCGCCGATGTAGTGGTCCAGAAGCAACCGGTCGGCGTAGTCGCAGCGATTGTCCCGTGGAACATGCCGCAATTTCTGATCATTACGAAGCTGGTGCCCGCGCTGCTGGCCGGGTGCACGGTGGTACTCAAGCCCGCACCCGAATCACCTTTGGATGCACTGCTTTTGGCGGAGATGATCGAACAAGCCGGTCTGCCTGAAGGCGTGGTCAGCGTGGTACCCGGCGACGCCGCGGTTGGTGAACGCCTCGTCGC
Organism: Mycobacterium sp. IEC1808; assembly: GCF_002101935.1. Classification (NCBI taxonomy): domain Bacteria; kingdom Bacillati; phylum Actinomycetota; class Actinomycetes; order Mycobacteriales; family Mycobacteriaceae; genus Mycobacterium; species Mycobacterium sp. IEC1808. The sequence continues at coordinate 122,740 of NZ_LQPV01000015.1, forward strand.
GCACCCGAAAGTAGACAAGGTGTCGTTCACCGGATCCACGACCGCGGGGCGGGCGGTCGCCGCCGCATGCGCCGCCAACCTGACCAGGGTCAGCCTCGAACTCGGCGGCAAATCCGCCGCCATCGTGCTCGACGACGCCGAACCTGACAAGGTAGCCACCGGCATCCGGTCGGCCAGCCTGTCCAACAGCGGCCAGATCTGCAACGCGCTGACCCGAGTGCTCGTACCCGCACACCGCCACGACGAGTACGTCGACGCGCTCGCATCCGAGATGGCCAACCTGATTGTTGGCGACCCAAACGATCCCGCCACCCAACTCGGCCCCCTGGTCTCGCAACGTCAACAACGACGTGTCCGCGACTACATCCAGGTGGGTGAACGAGAAGGCGCCCGGCTCGTCATCGGGGGCACCGGCATGCCCAACGGCCTCGCACGCGGGTGGTACGTCCAACCCACGCTCTTCGCCGCCGCCGACAACGCGATGCGCATCGCGCGCGAAGAGATATTCGGACCGGTGATCACCGTCATCCCCTATCGCGACGAGGACGATGCGGTCGCCATTGCCAACGACTCCGACTATGGCCTTGCCGGTTCGGTGTGGACCGCAGATACCGTGCGAGCCTTGGCGATCGCCGGGCGCATCCGCACCGGCACCTTCGGGATCAATGCGGGCTACACCATGGATCCCTTTGCGCCGTTCGGCGGCGTCAAAGCCAGCGGTTACGGTCGCGAACTGGGCCCGGAAGGCCTCGACGGCTACCTGGACACCAAGTCCATCGCGGTCTTGCCGGGCGGATGACCACGATTCTCCGGCTTGAGTCCTGCTCGACGTCGACGTTCCCGTGACGTTCGACGAGCAACCACGCTATGCAGTCCTAGGATCGTTGCCATGCCCGACATCCATGCCCTGGTCACGGGGCGGTCCTTCTTGGAGGGTCCGCGTTGGCACGATGGGGCGCTGTATGTCTCGGACATGCACGGTGACGCCGTGCTCCGCGTCGGCGAAGACGGCGAAGTTCGCACCGTGGTCGAGCTGGAGCAGCCGTCGGGGCTGGGCTGGCTCCCTGACGGCTCGATGTTGATCGCTTCGATGGCACGTCGCCACCTGATGCGCTTCGACGGTTCGGATCTCGCGATCCACGGCGACTTGAGCCCATTCGCATCCCACGAAATCAACGACATGTGCGTCGACCCCCGCGGCCATGCCTTCGTTGGCCAGTTCGGCTACGACTACGCGGCAGGCAACGAGCCGGTGGCAGCCGCCCTGTTGCGTGTCGACCCGGATGGCTCGGCTTCCGAAGTGGCCCACGATCTCCAATTCGCCAATGGCATGGCGATCACGGCCGACGGGTCGACGCTGCTGGTGGCGGAGAGTTTCGGACGTCGGATCACCGGCTTCGACCTGGCGGATGACGGCTCGCTTGATAACCGCCGAGTGTGGGCCCAGCTCGAGGATTTTCCCGACGGCATCGCCATCGATGAAGACGATGGCGTCTGGGTGGCCAGTCCGGCGTTTGACCGGTTCGTCCGCGTGGTTGCCGGTGGCGCGGTGACGACAACCATCGACACGCCAGGTCGCCACGCGATCGCGTGCGAATTGGGCGGTGCCGACGGGCACACGCTGTTCATGCTCACGGCCACCACCCTTGGTCAGCGTGCCGAGTCGCAGACTGCGATGGGCGCTGCCATCGAGACGGCGCGCGTCTAGAACGGGTCTGCCGTCCGGCCACGAATCTCCCTGTACGCGAACGGATTAGCACTCGCGTAGTCAGACTGCCGTGGTGCCGCCGTCGACCATCAACTCCATACCATTGACATAGCTCGAGTCGTCCGAGGCGAGAAACAGTGCGACCGATGCAATCTCCGCGGGGCTGCCCATCTTTCCCCGCGGGATCATTGCCTCGAACTGCGCCTTGGTCTCCTCGTCGAACAACTGTTCCTGTATCGGCGTGGCGACCTGGCCCGGGGTCAGCACGTTGACCCGAATCCTCCTGTCCTTCAACTCGTTCAACCACACGCGGGCGTAGGCATGCAGCACGGCTTTGCTCGCCGCGTACACACTAAAGTGAGGAAAACCCTTCACCGAAGCGATCGACCCGGTCATGAAGATCGAGCCACCGTCGTTGAAAAGCGGCAATGCCTTCTGCACCGTGAACAGCGTGCCACGCGCGTTCAGCCCGAAAGTCGCGTCGAAGTGCTGCTCCGTGATCTCGCCGAGCTTGCCCTCCTCGCCCATCCCCGCGCTCACCCACAACACGTCGACGGCGCCCTTCTCCCGCCTGACCGCGTCGAACAACCGGTCCAGATCGTCCAGGTTGGCCGAATCCGCTTGCACGCCCGTCACATTCCGGCCGATCAGCTCGACGGCTTCATCCAGCGCTTCCTTCCGCCGACCCGAAATGAAGACGTGAGCTCCTTCTTCAACGAACAACTTGGCACCGGCCAGCGCCATCCCGCTTGATCCGCCCGTGATCACCGCTACCTTGCCGTCAAGCTTTCCCATCATCACCCCATCGATCGATTACTTGGCTGGCGAAGTCGAGCATCTCGCCAAGGCTAGAAAACATTGCGAAGGCATCTACGATTCCCTCATCAGCCCCCGACCGGGCGAGGCGCTCGAGCCTGAGCGCAACCGAGTCAACGGACGTGCCTGGTTCGAGATTGATCCGCATGGCCGTCTTCAGCGCGTCAGGATCGCGGCCGGCGTCCTTCGCCGCACGGCGCGCAATCGACCACAGGTGGTCGGTGACCTCGTCCTGCAGCCCCTCGACCCCGAGCCATCCGACGGCGCGGCGGCCGACCCGGCGCATCGCGGCCTCGCTGGCACCTCCGATCCAGATGGGCGGACCGCCGGGCTGGACCGGGCGGAGGTCGGCATGGACCGGCGGCAGCGAGAAGAACTCGCTCTCCCAGGACACCGGAGTCGTCGTCCACCACTCGTGCAGGAACGCCAGCACGTCATCGAGCATCCGCCCGCGCCGGCGCCAGTCCGCGCTCCGGGCGATGTCGTGTTCGTCCTTCATCCACCCGATTCCCACGCCAACATCAAGGCGGCCATCACTGAGCACGTCGAGCGTGGTCAGCAGCCGGGCCAAATGCACCGGCTCGTAGTAGAACGTGCTGAGCGTGCTGGCGTTCAGCCGCACCCGGCTGGTCGCCGTCGCAGCGACGGTCCACAGCAGCACCGGATCGAGGTAACGGGTCATCTGCGGCGGGTACGGCTGTTCCTTGCCCGGATAGGTGCTGTGCATATCGACCGGCGTGACGAATCGATCGCCGACCCACAGCGTGTCGTAGCCAAGGTCCTCGAGCCCGCGGCAGAACGCGCTCAGGCCAGTGGCGCTGCTGATAGCGGGCCCGACTATGGGAAGTGCGAAACCGAGCTTCATAGCGAATCCTTTCGGTGATCCATCAACCAGTCTTTGCGTGCACGGCGCCCCTGTTAGTCGCGGCTTAGCCAGGAACCGCGGCGCCGAGGGCGAAGTCGAAGTTCCCCACTCCGTGACGCGCGAGACCCATCACGACCAGGCCGGTTCCCTCCAGCCAGTGCGCCATGTCCAAGCCGCCGACGTCCAGCGGGCGCAGCCCGAGGCTCTCGATGAACTCCGCCACGCTCGCCTTGGCGCGCGCATCGTCGCCGGCCATGAAGACGTCGAGTGGGCGCCCCTGGGCCAGGACGACGCCGAAGACGGTGTTGAATGCCTTCACCACGCTGGCGCTGGCCGGGGCCGCCTTGGCAACTTCCTGCGCGATCGAGGTGTCCTCGGGGATGGCCAGCCCGTCGGCCGCGGCGTTGAAGGGGTTGCTGATGTCGACGATGACCTTGCCCGCCAAGGCGTCTCCATATTGAGCGACGACCGGAACGACGTTGGCGTACAACAGGGCAACGACGACGATGTCCCCGGTCGGGACGGCGCCGAACTCTCCCGTCGTGGCGCTGCCGCCGAGGGCCTTGGCCAGGTCAACGACCTTGGCTCGATCGCGGCCGATGACCTCGACGCTGTTGCCGCCCGCTATCGCCAGCGCGCCGATGGCGCGGGCCATGTTCCCGGTGCCGATGATGCTGATGCTGCTCATGAGGTGTCCTGTCCTAATTGACGGTCGAAAAGGTTGACGTCTCAACCTTAACATGCTTTGTTGATGCGTCAACAAATCGGTACTATGGACGCCGATGGAACCGAAATGGCTGACCCCGCGTGAAGACCGCGCCTGGCGGGCCTTCCAGCACGCGCATCACCAGCTCGCCGTGCACCTGAACCGGGGCCTGCAGCAAGCGGGCCTCTCCGCGGCCGACTACCAGATCCTGGCGGTGCTCTCGGAGCACGACGGGGACCGCATGCCCGCGCACGACCTGTGCAACACACTGGGCTGGGAGAAAAGCCGGGTCTCCCACCAGGTGCGGCGCATGCAGGAGGACGGGCTGATCTGCCGCGAGCCCAACCCCGACGACGCCCGCAGCACCATGGTCCGCCTGCTGCCGGCCGGCCGCGCCGCCATCGAGAAGGCGGCGCCCCGCCACGTAGAGGACGTCCGTCGCAAATTCATCGATCTGCTTTCCCCGGCGGAGCTCGACATGCTCGCCGCCCTCAACGAACGCGTCCTGCATCACTTGGCCAACGACGACGACTCTGCCGAAGACGAGCGCTCACAGCCTTATCAGCCGTGAGGCCTTGACCTTCACGCCGGCCGCGAGTTACCGCCCTCAGGACGACAACCCTTGGCCTCCAAGCCATAACGGGGGCTCCTGGTCGTTGTACATGCTCTTGGGCCGCCATCGCTGTCTGCGCAGCAGACGACCGGCGTGGTGCTCGGCAACGTCCTTCAGGTACTCGACGTCGTCGCTGGTCCACGGATGCTGGCCGGTCCCGTCCAACCACCACCTCGGTTGGCCGTCCTGCTCATACCGGGTTATCCGGTAGCGCCAGGCGATGTGCCTACCCTTGGCGTCAATCTCCCAATCCAGCAGTCGCGGGCGGAGTGCTTCGGGCGTCGACTCGAGAGATTCCCAGGGCTGGGTTATGCGGATCTCGACGAACTCGCCACCCATGAATCAACCCTAATCGAATTGATCGAGGCCGCATCGGATCAAATTCGAAGCTACTGGTGTTGAAGGGCTTGACCGCGTCCTGTGACCCGGCACTGGTGTATCGACGAAAGGCGCAGCTGGCAGCTTGCGCTGATGTTTAGGTTGGAATCATGAGCGACCTGCAGTCCCAATTTTCGGCCCTGAAACGAACCGCCGATCCGGACATCGCAGACGCTGTCGCGCGGCTGATCCAGGACGGCGAAGATCATGAGCTCAATCGAATCAACGCCCTGGACTTTTCCGAGCGCACCGGCTTCGACGAAGAGAAGGTGATTTCCGGCTTCCTGCATGCCTCGCGGCTTGGCCTGTTCGATCTCACCTGGAATGTGCTTTGTCCTGGTTGCAGCGGCGTACTGGACGCGCACGACACGCTGAAATCGCTGCGTGATGACGACTATCGCTGCGGATTATGCGCGTGCGGCTATGAGCCTTCCGTCGACGAGCAAGTCGAGGTGGCGTTTACGGTCAGCCCCAAGGTCAGGCGGATCGGCGCGCACGATCCCAACACGCTCCCGCTGTGGGACTACTACAAGCAGGTGTTCTGGAGTTCGGGCATCGATCTCGGCGAGGATTCTTTTGCCTCGCTGTCCGGGGAAGCGACGTTGGATGCGATGGAGCTGGCCGCCGGCGAAAAGGCTGTGCTGTCGTTGGAGCTTCCGCCCCAATTCATCATCGTTTTCGAGCCGGTGACGCATTCCGCACATTTCATCGACGTCCAGGGCGAGCCGACCGAGGAAACTCAGCAGCTCGGGCTGACCTTCAACAAGGCGCATCCGCCGACCGAGTCGATCACCTTGCGACCGGGTCCATTGCGGCTCGCGCTCGACAACCGGTGCAGCGTGCGGACACTGCCCACCGTCTTTGTCGCCGACGCGCTCCACGATTTGCTGGCCAAGCGCAGGCCGTTCCTCACCGCCAAGCGGATGCTGTCGAACCAGACGTTTCGCGATGTCTTCAAGGCCGACAACCTCACCATCGATCAGCGCCTCAAAATCACCTCGCTGACCTTCTTGTTCACCGACCTCAAGGGTTCGACCGCGCTTTATGAGCGGGTGGGCGACCTTGCCGCTTTTGACTTGGTGCGCGCGCATTTCCACGCGCTTCTGGAAATCATCGCGGCCGAAAAGGGCGCCGTGGTCAAGACCATCGGGGACGCTGTGATGGCGACCTTTGTCCAGCCGGACCACGCGCTCGCCGCGGCCTTGCGGATGCGGGCCGCGATGGAAAAGCTCAATGCCGAACGCGGCAGGACCGACCTGATCGTGAAGATCGGCATCCATGAGGGGCCTTGTCTTGCAGTGATGCTGAACGAGCGGCAGGACTATTTCGGCCAGACCGTCAACATCGCGGCGCGGGTGCAGAGCCTGTCGACGGCGCAGGAGATCCACATCACCGGTCCCGTGATCGACGCTCCCGGCGTCGCCGCCATCCTTGAGAAGGAGTCGATCCGACCGGTTCGGAAGGAGGCCGCCCTGCGCGGCATCGCCGACAAGATGGTTGTGTACGAGATTCCGTAGCCCGCGTTCGAGCGCCGCGTCCCCTCATCCGCTCTGGCCTTTAACTCGGGCCGGTGAATCGCAAAAACCGATTTGATATCGACTGCTGCCGGCTACTTCTGTTCACAAAAGTCGAATACTTAACATCACGCGATGCAGGACTTTTCGGTAAATGTGTGTCTCCAGCGACCGCGCGCTATTCCCCGCCGCGACGTATTGCGCTACGCCGCTGCTATCTCTGTGTTGCCAGCGTTGTATGCGGCATCGGCAGTTGTCACCGCCCGTGCGGCGGTTGGCACTACTCCCACATTGATCGACTTCGCCATGCGCCAGATTCCAGCGCAGCAGATTCGAGCTGCCGGCCACTCCGGCGTCATCAACTACGTCTCGCTATCGCGTCCCGGCTCGTCTATGGGCGCCAAGCCGATCACCCGGTCCTACGCCGAGCAGCTGACCGCTGCTGGGCTGATGATCGTCAGCAATTACCAATACGGAAAGCCGGGCGGGACGGCACCATCGGACTTCAGGCGCGGGTTCGAGGGCGGCGTCGACGATGCTCGCACCGCCTGGAAGCTGCACACCGCGGCGGGTGGCGGTCAGAGCGCCCCGATCTTCTTCAGCGTCGACGAGGACATTAACCACGACACCTGGAACAACTTGGCACTTAAGTGGTTTCGCGGAATCAATTCGGTACTGGGAGTGCAGCGCACCGGGGTCTACGGCGGTATCGATGTGTGCCGATGGGCCGCCGCCGACGGCGTAATTGGAAATTCGCGCACCCCCGGCCACCGGTGGGCCTGGCAGACCCGGTCCTGGTCCCGCGGCCAGGTCGAGCCGACCGCGGTCCTCTACCAACGTGTGGTGAGTACAGCGTCGAATCCTGGCCCTGTAGTCGGAGGACTCGAAGTCGACGTCAACGACGTCCTTGCCGAAGATTGCGGTCAGTGGAACCTGCATCCCTGAGCCTGGTGCTTTGTCGGCGATCGTCAACGAGCCTTGACTGACGATATGGTCGTATGTGACGATTTCGTCATCAGAAGATGATGCAGCCAACGCGCCGTACATAGCAACCGATTGTCGAAGCGCACCGCGGCGCGGTAGGCGTAGCACCCTCGTTCCGTCCGTGCCCACGGGCGGGCATTGACGTCAACAACTAAGGCGAGCTGTGGTGCACCGACCCCGCGACATTCCGTCGTACCGGCCTGACGTCTACAGCACGTCGGCCATCCTCGACCCTTACCCGCACTACCGGACGCTTCGGCGCCTTGGTCCGCTCGTCTGGCTATCCCGCCGCCGCATGGTCGCTCTCCCCCGCTACGCCGAGTGCAAAGCCACCCTGCGCGCCGACGACTCGTACCTCTCCGGACATGGTGTCGCCGCCAACGCCGCTGCCAACTGGTTGTCCCGCGGGACCACCCTCAACAGCGATGGGGCCGACCACGACCGGCGTCGCAAGCTCGTTGCCCACCGTCTGATGCCCAGGGCGCTGCGTGGGGTCACTACCTCCGTGGAAGACGCGGCGGGCGCCATCGTCGACCTCGCGCTGACCAGGCGCCGAGTCGACGGTGTCGCCGATCTAGCGACCGCACTGCCGCTGGCTGTGGTTCCGGATCTGGTCGGCTGGCCGCAGGACCAACGCGAGCACCTGATTCCCTGGGCCGCAGCAACCTTCGACTTCCTTGGACCGCTCAACCATCAGGCAATCCGAGCCATTCCGCGCAGCATGCAGATGCTGCGCTTCGCGCGTGCTGTAGTGCGTGACCGAAACGTCCTGCCCGGCAGCATGGCTCACGAACTCTTGACGGCCGTCGATGAAGGCGCTTTGTCGTTCGAAGACGTGCCGCCGCTGATCATTGACTACATTGCACCGTCGTTGGACACCACCATCAGCGCGATCTCCAGCGCGATCTACCTGTTCGCGACCAACCCCGATCAGTGGGAAATGCTGCGAGCAGAACCAGAATTGCTGTCGAACGCGATCAACGAGGTGGTGCGGTACGAATCGCCGGTGCGTGCGTTCACGCGGAAGACCGCCCGCAATACCTCAATAGCCGGAACGAACATCCCTGCCGGTACCCGATTACTGGTGCTGTACGCCTCGGCAAACCGCGACGAACGCGAATGGGAGACCCCTGAGGTGTTCGACATCCGCCGTGATGCCGGACGGCACATTGGGTTCGGCAACGGCGCTCATGCCTGCGCCGGCCAGGGTCTGGCCAGGATGGAGACCGCCGCCATCCTCTCCGCGATGCTCGAACGCGTCAAGCGTATCGAGGTCGACGGCACCCCAAAGTGGGGAGTCAACAACGTGATTCGCCGCCTCGAACGGCTGCCGGTCACGCTGATTCCGGCGTGACCTCCCGGTCACGACGGCTAGGAAGCAGTCCGCCTGCGACGAGGCGTCCAAATCCGGAAGCGGCTTTCAGCGCATGTCGTTAAGCTCCTCGCCGGACTCGGCGCTGCTAGATGACGGGATTGCGTGCTACTGAGAACCGTTCGAGCTGCATAGGCGGTCCGCCCGCGGGCGGCGGCGGTACCACGCTGGCCACCCCGTCCACCACAGCCATGACGGTTGAGGTCTGCCGGTTGAAGCTCAGTGTGCCGTGCTGAAAGTTCTGCACGATCCACTCCGGCTCGTGAATCTCGGCGCTGGTCGGCAGGCCCAGCGGGCCGCGCTCGTAGCCCAGCGTGGCCCAGGCCTCGTAGATCCTGCCGGTGAGCGGCTGAGCCCCGGTGGCCGGTGACCAATAGATCGCGCCCTTGGCGAAGACAACGTAGCGGATCGAATCACCGATGGGCGCTTCGGGTGACGTCGGTGCGCCGAGCCCGCCGGTCATGCCGCCGGTCGCCTGCCAACGGTCGTAGATCGCACCGCCGTTCAGCGACTGCGCAACATCTTGTGGGTTGGGCGGTTGCTTGTACCGGGCGGCGATGTCGCGGATCCTTTCCATGAACGCGTACCCGGCGTTGCCGGGGCAGGCGGTTTCGCCGACGTCACGATGGGCGAAGATGCTCGGTAAGGTCGCCGTGGCACCTCTCGGGAAGCGTGTGTTAGGGCCGCCGGCGGAAGTCAGGGTGACGGTGTCCTTCGGGTCCACCGTGTCCATCGCGAGCCGCCATCCCAGCAGCTGGCCGACCGCCCGCACTTGTTCGGGCGTGGGCGGCGCCTGGCTGAGATCGCCGATCATGCATACCGCCCAGGTGTCGGTGTTGAATCCGCCGGTGTGGACGCCCAGGACGGGTTTGGCGATGCCGCCGAACCGGCCCTCGAAGACCTGGCCGTACTTGTCGACCAACGCGTTGTAGCCGATGTCGCCCCAACCTTCAGTCAACGCGTGGTGCTCGTAAATCGAGCGCACGATGGCCGCCGAGTCTGTCGGCGCGTAGTCGTTGCCGGTCGCGGAGTGGTGCACGACCCCGGCACGAATTCCATTGCCCCAGAGGGGCCCTCCGCGCCGTATCGACTCATTGGCGCCCCACCCGGCGCGGGTGATGATGTTAATCGGCTGGCCTGGCGCCATCGCCGCTGATGACAAGTAAGGGTCCGCGGGTGCGCGCGCCGGGCCCACGAGCACGTCCGTGGCGATCCCCAAACCGAGGACAACTGGCGCGGCCGCAGCGCATTTCAGCACACTACGCCGGGAGGCCCGCGGTTGCGATCCACAGCTGCAGCGATGTTGCACGGCGACACGGTAACCCGCGTCCGGTCGAACGAAGTTTTGCCGCGCCGTTACCGAAACGAATGAATTACGTGCCCATTTCGAGTTGCGAAGCCGCCACACATCCCGTGGAGGCCGCCACCGCGGGACCAAACCGGTATCTCACGCGCTCACCGACCGCCAAGGCCCTCAACGTTTTCGACGATGACAACGCAAGTTTGCAGTCTTATGCGGACCCGTCACGTCCATCCATCCGCAGCCGCGGCTCCTGGCCGTTGTACATACTGCTGTCTGCGCACTCGACGTCGTCGCTGGTCCATGGGTGCTGAACGCTCCCGTCCAGCCACCACCTGGGTTGGCCGTCCTGTTCGTAGCGCGTGGTTACGCGACCGAGGCGCTGTAAACGGTTCGTCAATCCGGCGATCAGCAGCCACCACATCAACCCGAGAAAAACCCGGCCGGTGACCGGGCAATTTGTAACCCGGGCGGCGACTGATCTCACGTATGGCTCAACTCATCACATTGGTGGAGCTAAGGGGAGAACTCTCGAACCCGCAGACGGCCGATCGCCTCGAACGTTTGCAATCAAAGATCGCCGGTTCGAACGACGAACGGTAGCCCTGCAGCTTAGCCGTCAGGTCGTTGAATACATTGCCGAGCGGCCGCCGAAGGCCACTTGTCTGTTGCTCGTACTAGCGTCGATTGCATCGCCGGGCGAGGCAGAGCGTGGAGGGTGTGGAGGCCGGTTCGATGACGAAGACCGAGCGTTGGTATGCGATTGTCGAGGAGTTGCGCGCCGTATCGCCACGACCTCGAAGTGCGCGGTGGTTGGCGGACAGGTTTGAGGTCAGTACCCGCACCATTGAGCGTGATCTCGACGGCCTCCTTCAGGCGGGGGCCCCGCTTTACACCCATGCCGGCCGCACCGGCGGATGGGTCCTGGACAAAGCTGCAACGTTCGCCGCACCAGCTTTGGACGTCGCCGAGATGACCGCGCTGGCCGTAGCCGTCGCGCGGCTCGCCGGTACTCCGTTCGCCGAGGCCGGACGGTCGGCAATGACAAAAATCGCGGGTTCCCTCGGCGAAGCCCGTCGCGGCGACGTTGCGCGGTCGGCGCCAATGGTCGGACTCATGAACTGCAGCGACGACGATGCGCAATCGATACCTCGCGACGTGCAACGGGCGCTGCGTGACCGCCGCGTCATCCGCCTGCAATACGTCGATGCGACCGGCTCGACGTCGGTCCGCGAGGTTGAACCGGTCGGGCTCCTTGGCGGGCGCAGCTGGTATCTCGTGGCGTGGTGTCGGCACCGCGAGCAGATGCGGACATTTCGGATGGACCGCATCTGCGCCACGGAGGTCTTGCCCGAATCAGTGCCCCCGCGCCCGGTCGATCTGAACGACTTTGCGCGCGGCTACCCACTAGATGTCATTGATCCTGTCGGAAACTCCGACACTACGGTGTCGCTTCACCGCTAGAAGCTCAGATCGTCCACTGATCGACGACCTGAGTGAGGATCAAATGAACGCCCTCGAGTTGGCGCAGCGCTGGACGGCGCTGTGGAACGGCGAGCTCGACATCGCCGGGAGCCTGTTGGCCTCGGAATTTCGAATCCACTTTGGCGACAATGTCGCTGGCGCTGCCGGTGACGCCGTTCGCAACCCGGCCGACATGGTCGCCTACATCCGCAACGTGCACCGGCAGCGTCCGGGAACGATTTTCGACATGGACATGCCGGTCGTCGCCGACACCGACCGCTTTGCCATGCGGTGGAGCGCCCGCGGCGCCGACGGCCAGATCAGTGGCATCGACGTCGCACACCTGTCCCACGGGCAGATCGCGGAGGTGTGGTCGGTCGCGGGATCCCGCCGCATCTGATCGCGGCTTTTCTCAACCTCCCTCGACAACCCCAACGCCCGGGCGCGCACCTCCGTCCGCGCCGCGCGCCACGATTACCGGAAAGACACGCATGAGCACCGACAAACAGGACCGCAACGCCCGCCGCGTTCTAGAAGCCTTCGACACCCTCTTCAACCGCCACGACTTCGCCACCGCCGAGTCATTCTGGTCGCCGCACTACATCCAGCACAGTCCCGCGATCCCGCCCGGCCGCGACGGTCTGTTCGCTCACGTCAACGCACTACCCATGACCGTGAAATACGAAAACCACGTCATCGCCGGCAGCGGCGACTTCGTCATCGCCCACGGCCGCTTCGCCGGTCCGGGGCTGCCGAAGGCGATCATCTGCGCCAACATCATCCGGATCGAGGACGACATGTTCGCAGAACACTGGGAAGTCCTTCAAGACGAAGTCAGCCGTACCGAGTCCAAGAGCGGACTGCCGATGTTCGGCACCGAATTCCCTTCCTAATCCCTGATGCCCTTGCCGACCAATCCTGCAATGACCACCGACGAAAGGCCGTGTGCCATGATCGCCAATACCGATGACTGGGCCCCCGACAGCGTGCACGAAACAATTCCCACCGCCCTAGGAGCCGTGCACGTCAGAGTCGGCGGCCGCGCCGACGGCACACCGATGGTGTTCTGGCACAGCCTGCTCACCACCGGATCGATGTGGCGCTATCAATACGAGCACTACGCTCCAACCCACCGGATCGTGCTCATCGACGCCCCCGGCAGCGGAGCTTCCGACCCGCTACGCTCCACCATCACTCTCGAAGAATGCTCCGCCTGCCTACTCGCGGTCCTCAACGCGCTCGCTATTGAGAAATGCGTCCTCGTCGGCAACAGCTGGGGTGCGATTTTGGGCAGCGTATTCGCCGCATGGCACCCAGAAAGGCTCATAGCAGTGGTCGCTGCCAACGGAACCGCTTCCCCCGCAACAATATTCGACAAAACTGGTCATTGGCCCCATCGTCGCACTCATCGGCACTTATGACACAGCGCCCGGCTGGATTGTGCGGTTCGCGCAAGCTGGTCTGGCAGGCAAGACCGCGAAGCGCACCAAACCCGAATTCCTCGACTCCTTCCAATCCGTTCTCGAGGAAGACCCGAAATCAGTCGCGCTGCAGATGAAGAGCATCCTGCTGGGACGCGAGGACACCCATCGCGCTCTCCAGACCATCGCCGGCGTTCCCGTACTGGTCATCGCCGGCGACGAAGACCGCCAGTTCACCGTCAATGCAGTCAAAGATCTCGCAGAAACCATCTCCGGCAGCACCTTCATCGAACTCCCGCGGACCGGCCACCTCTCGGCGCGAGAAAGCCCCGAATTATTCAACAACGCGGTCGACGACTTTCTACGACACCTCGGCGACGGAGCCGCGTGACCCCCGCGGGGTTCGATCCAGACACCTTAGGTGTCCGGAAAGTGGAGCTAAGGGGACTCGAACCCCTGACCCCCACACTGCCAGTGTGGTGCGCTACCAGCTGCGCCATAGCCCCAAGAAGTTGTGCCCATCGAAGCTACACCACTGTCATCCAGCGTTCAAAGTCGCTGGTCAGGCCGGCTCGAGCGCCGTCCGCGTTTCCGGTGCCGGCACCCAGGCAAGGGCGGCGACCAAAAGAACAATCCCACTGATGCCGAACGCCCAGCCGTAGCTCAGCCGCTCGGCGACCCAGCCGACCACTATCGAGCCGACGATCGCGCCCAGATCAGACGCCATCTGAACCGCGGCCACCGGAGTGCCCGCACGCGCCTCCCTGCCGAGGATGTCGGCGACGGCGGCCTGCATCGGCGACATGAAGATGCCCGTCGTCACGCCGGACACAAACCCCACGACCATGAACGCGGGCAGCGACGTCGCGGCGCCCAGCCCGGCCGTGGCCACACCGGACGCCGCCAGCCCGACGATCAACAAACTGCGCCGTCCCATCCGGTCCGATAAGTAGCCGCTGGGAATGACGGCCACCGCGTTGCCGGCCGCGAACGCCGCGAGCACCACGCCGATGACGCCGACGGTGCGGCCCATGACGTCGGAAATGAACAGCGGGACCAGCGCGACGCGGAGCCCGAACGCCGACCAGCCCATCGCGAAGTTGGACAACAGCGCCGACCGATAAGCACGGAACCCCAACGCTTCTCGGATCGTCACCGTCGATCGTGTCGGCGGCAGGGGCGCGGCCAGCGCGGAATTGCGCAAGCCGTAAAACAGCACCACGGCCACACCCAGCATCGCGGCGCCGTAGACGATGAACGGAGCCGTCAGCCCCCAGCCCGACGTTAGGGCGCCGACCGCCGGCCCGCCGACCGCGCCGATCATGAACGAGCTGGTGAAAATGCCCGCGATCCGCCCGCGCACGTCGGGCGGGCTGATGTGGATCATCAGCGCCAAGGCCGAGACGTAAAACAGTGTCGACCCCAAGCCGCTGAGCGCGCGGAAAAACAGCAGTTGCCAGTACGCCTGGGAGAACGCGCACGCGGCGGTGGCCAACCCCACAATCAGCAAACCACCGATGTAGATCCGCCGTTCACCCAACCGTTGTGCCAACAGTCCGCTTATCGGTGCGAAACACAGTCGGGTCAACGAGAAGACGGTGACCAAGAAGGTCACCGCTTCGATGCTGACCCCGAATGTACGGGCGAAGGCCGGCATCGCCGGCGAGATGACGCCGTACCCCAGTGCCACCATGATGTTGGCCCAGCTGAGGATCCAGACTTCGCGCGGCAGCCGTTCAGAACGAGGACCACGCCCCCCCAGGCGGGTACGGCGGAGGGAAAGGGTCACCCGATGACTTTATTCACCACCTCGCGCGCGGCTTCCTGCACCTCCGCCAAATGCTCAGATCCCTTGAACGATTCCGCGTAAATTTTGTAGACGTCTTCGGTGCCCGACGGCCGCGCAGCAAACCACGCATTGGCGGTCGTGACCTTGAGCCCGCCCAGTGGTGCACCGTTGCCGGGGGCGCTGGTCAATTTGCCGGTGATCGGCTCCCCCGCCAATTCTGTGGCGGTCACCTGCTCGGGCGAGAGCTTGGAAAGCCGCGCCTTTTGGTCCCGGTCGGCGGGCGCGTCGACGCGCGCGTAGAACGGGGTGCCGTACTCGGCCGTCAGCTCCCGATATCGCTGAGACGGGCTCAAACCGGTGACCGCCAGGATCTCGGAGGCGAGCAGCGCCAGGATGATGCCGTCCTTGTCGGTGGTCCACACCGAGCCGTCGCGCCGCAGGAACGACGCCCCCGCCGACTCCTCGCCGCCGAAGCCGATGGTGCCGCCGATCAGCCCGTCGACGAACCACTTGAACCCGACGGGCACCTCGACGAGCTTGCGACCGATGCCGGCGACGACCCGGTCGATGATCGACGAGCTGACCGCCGTCTTCCCGACGGCGATGCCGTCCGGCCAGGACGGCCGATGGGTGTACAGGTAGTCGATGGCCACCGCCAGATAGTGATTCGGATTCAGCAGCCCCTCGTCGGGCGTGACGATCCCGTGGCGATCGGAGTCGGCGTCGTTGCCCGTGGCGATCTGGTAGCGGTCCCGGTTGGCTATTAATGACGCCATCGCGTCCGGCGAGCTGCAGTCCATCCGGATCTTGCCGTCGTGGTCGAGGGTCATGAACCGCCACGTCGCGTCGACCAGCGGGTTGACGACGGTCAGGTCCAGGCCGTGCCGCTGCGCGATCTCGCCCCAGTAGTCCACGCTGGCGCCGCCGAGCGGGTCGGCGCCGATGCGCACCCCGGCCTCGTGGATGGCGGCGACATCGACCACGTTGGGCAGGTCGTCGACGTAGGTGCCCAGGTAGTCGTAGCGCTCGACGCTTTCCAGCGCTCGGGCCAGCGGGACCCGGCGCACACCCGATCCGGTGCGCAGAATTTCGTTGGCGCGCTTGGCGATTGCGTTGGTCGCGTCGGTGTCGGCGGGGCCCCCGTTGGGCGGGTTGTACTTGAAACCGCCGTCGGGCGGCGGGTTGTGCGACGGCGTGACGACGATCCCGTCGGCCAGGCCGTCGATGCGGCCGCGGTTGTAGGTCAGGATGGCGTGGCTGACCGCCGGCGTCGGCGTGTAGCGGTCGCGGGAGTCGATCATCGCGACGACGTCGTTGGCGGCCAGCACCTCCAGCGCGGACACCCACGCCGGCTCCGAGAGGCCATGGGTATCGCGGCCGATGAACAACGGTCCGGTGGTGCCGTGCGCCGCGCGGTACTCGACGATGGCCTGGGTGATGGCCAGGATGTGGGCCTCGTTGAACGCCCCGTTGAGCGCCGACCCGCGGTGCCCCGACGTCCCGAACACCACCTGTTGGGCGACGTCTTCCGGGTCGGGCTCGATCGAGTAATACGAGGTGACCAGGTGCGGGAGGTCGACGAGGTCTGCGGGCTGGGCCGGCTGACCGGCGCGCGGGTGGGCCATGGTTACCAATTCTGCGCGCTGCTGCAGTCGCATGTCCCTCTATGCTGCGAAGCGTTCATCCGCCGGAAAGGAACCGAACGCGTGGCACGACCCGACTATCGCGAACTGGCCGCGGTTTTCGTCGGCGGAGCGATCGGCGCGCTGGCCCGGGCGGGGCTGAGCACGGTCCTCGTCCGTGACACGGATCAGTGGCCGTGGCCGACGTTCATCGTCAACATCGTCGGCGCCGCCCTGGTCGGTTACTTCACCACCCGACTGCTGGAGCGGTTACCGGTGTCGAGTTACCGGCGCCCGCTGCTCGGCACCGGATTCTGCGGCGGCTTAACGACTTTCTCGACGATGCAGGTCGAGACCGTCCGGATGATCGAGCACGGCCACTGGGCCATGGCCGCGACCTACACGGTCACCAGCGTCATCTTGGGATTCCTGGCCGTCTACATGGCCACCGCCTTCGTTCGCCGGGTGAGGGTGCGCCGATGACGACCGTGTTGGTCTGGTCCGGCGTCGCGCTCGTCGGGGGCATCGGGTCGGTGCTGCGGTTCGTGATCGACCGCGCGGTGGCCCGGCGGGTGGCTCGGTCGTTTCCGTTCGGGACGTTGGCGGTCAATGTCAGCGGCGCCTTCCTGTTGGGTTTCCTCGGCGGCCTGGCGCTGAGCAAGGACGCGGCGCTGGTCGTGGGGACCGGGTTCGTCGGCGCCTACACCACGTTTTCCACCTGGATGCTGGAAACGCATCGCCTCGGTGAGGAACGCCAGACATGGACGGCGCTGGCCAACGTCGTCGTCAGCGTCGCCCTGGGCATCGCCGCGGTGGTTGTGGGCCAGTGGGCGGCGGCGCAGGTTTGACCCCGGCGCTCAGGCCTCGCGGAGCTTCGGCACGTCGTCGGGAGTACGGGGCAGCGCATACAGCGCCATTCGCCGGTTCGACATTTCGTGCTCGCCCAGGAACGCGCAACCGGCGCGCTCGCAGAATCGCCGCGCGGTCTTGTTCCTGTGATCGGGATCGAACATGATCCGGCGACACCGTGGGTCCTGGCCGAGCACGCTCGCCACGAAGTACGGCAGCACGTACCCGGCGATACCCCGATTCACGAACTCCTCGTCGGCGATGGCGGCATGTATCCCGAGATCGTACGGGTCCGCCTCGTACCGGGTGGCGATGGAATCCTTTGCGGCCCGGTACAACTCGATGTAAGCATGGTCTTGGCCATCCTGGCTGGCAAAAAACGGTCGGGAATAGCTGCCGTCGAGTTGCGCGCTGAGGTATCGGTGCCAGCGCTGGGGCGGCCAGGCGTATTCCCATGATTCGGCGAGGGCGGGCCGGTTCATCCACTCCGAGATCATCTCGGCATCTTTGTCCGGGTCGGCAAGCCGGAAAGCATACGGTTCGGGAACGTCGGCGGTGCCGGGCGGCGGGGGCACGCGACGCACCTCTTCGCTGATGTCGGTCAGTTCCCGCGGCAAGATCACTTCGGGTTCGCTCATATCAAACGCGCAGCCTACCCAAGCGCCTCCGCCCACTTGTCGGCCAACGCGGAAACCCAGCCGGTAGCGGCCTCGGGGCGGTCGGGCGGCGCCGCCACCAGGACCAGTTCGTCGACGCCCGCCTCGCAAAGCGCGCCGATGTCGCGGACAGTTGGCTCCCGCAGCGCCACGAACACCCTCAGCTCGGCGCGGTCGCGGCCCTCGTCGGCACAGAGCCGCTCCAGCCTGTCGATGCGTTCGCGCACCGCGGCCGGGCCGTCGAGGTTGAACCCGTACCAGCCGTCGCCCCAAGCGGCCACCCGCCGCAGCGCCGCATCGCTGTTGCCCCCCAAAACAATTGGGATGCGGCGCTCACGCAACGGCTTTGGGTTGACCCGGATCGCATCGAAGCGGAGGAACATCCCGTCGAACGAGGCGAGGTCGTCGCGCCACAACGTGCGCATCGCCGCCACGTATTCGGCGGTGCGGGCCGCCCGCTGCTCGAAAGGCACACCAAGAGCGGCGAATTCCTCCCGCGACCATCCGACGCCCACGCCCAGCGTCAGGCGCCCGCCGCTCAGCCGGTCCAGGCTCGCGGTCTGCTTGGCCACCACGACCGGGTTGTGTTCGGGGAGCAGGAGCACACCCGTCGCCAGGTCGATTCGGGACGACGCAGCGGCGGCGAAGCTCAGTGCGATCATCGGGTCGAGCCAATCCGCTTGCGCGGGAACGGCTATGACGCCGTCGTCGGAATAGGGGTAGCGGGACGCGGATCGATCCACCATGACGACGTGTTCACCGGCCCAGAGTGTGGCAAAGCCACAATTGTCCGCGGCCGATGCGACGGCGTCGATCACCGCGCGGTCGGCGCCGGACCCGATTCCCAGCGCGTGCAATCCCAACCGCATTTCAGTTGCCTTTGAGGAGCTTCGCCAGCACCGCCGCGTGACTGCCGTCGACTTCGCGGGCGGCGGTTACCAGGGTCACGACGCCGTGCTTGGCCAGCTTTCGCAGCTCCGCCAGCGCCGGGCTGTCGTGCAACTCGTCGGTGTAGCGCGCCGCGAATTCGTCGAACCGTTCCAGGTCACGGTGGTACCACTCGCGCAGCTCCTTCGACGGCGCGACGTCCTTGCACCAGATGCCCACCCGCGGGTCGTCCTTGCGCACCCCGCGCGGCCAGATGCGATCGACCAGCACCCGCTGCCCGTCGTTCGGCTCGGTTTCGTCATATACGCGCGCCACACGAATGCGGCTTTTGGCGCCCACGGGCTCAGGTTAGCGATCTTGTCGGCGGCCCCGGTACAATCGAACTTATGTTCGAACCGAATGCGGACGAGGCCGCTCTCATCGACAGGATCGCCGAGTTGGAGCGCGAAAAGTCGGCCGCCGCCGCGGGTCAGGCGCGGTTGGCCGCGGCCCTGGATGCGTTGCGACGCTCGAACGAAGCCGCCGCCGGCGTGCCGGCCGCACAGCGCGGACGGGGGGTGGCCAGCGAGATTGCGCTGGCGCGACGCGATTCCCCCGCCCGGGGCGGCCGGCATCTGGGATTCGCGAAGGCGCTGGTGTACGAGATGCCGCACACGCTGGCGGCACTGGAATGCGGGGCGCTCTCGGAGTGGCGGGCAACCCTGATCGTGCGCGAGAGCGCCTGCCTGGACGTCGAGGATCGCCGCACGCTGGACGCCGAGTTGTGCGCCGACCCGGAAAAGCTGAACGGCGTGGGCGACGCGCGGCTGGCCGCGGCCGCCAAGGCGATCGCCTATCGCCTGGACCCGCATGCCGTCGTCGAGCGAGCGGCCAAGGCCGAGAACGAGCGAACGGTCACCATTAGACCGGCGCCGGACACGATGACCTACGTGACCGCGCTGCTGCCGGTGACCCAGGGAGTCTCGGTGTACGCGGCGCTGCGCCGTGAGGCGGACACCCGGTGCGACGGGCGCTCACGCGGCCAAATCATGGCGGACACCCTGGTGGAACGGGTCACCGGACGCGACGCGGCAATCCCCACCCCGATCGCGGTCAACCTGGTCCTCACGGACGCAACGCTGCTGGGCGGTGACAATGCGCCGGCGGACCTGGGCGGCTACGGCCCGGTTCCGGCGGCGGTCGCCCGGGCCATGGTCGCCGGCGCGCTGGCGGACCGGCGCTCCCGGGCGACGCTGCGCAGGCTCTACGCGCATCCGCGTTCGGGGGCGCTGGTCGCGATGGAGTCGCGGGCGCGCCTGTTTCCGCGCGGCCTGGCCGCCTTCATCGAGATGCGAGATCAACGTTGCCGCACTCCTTATTGCGACGCGCCGATCCGACATCGCGACCACGCCCGGCCGTGGGCCGCGGGCGGCCCCACCACCGCGGACAACGGGATGGGCTGCTGTGCGCTGTGCAACTACGCCAAGGAGGCCGCGGGCTGGCGGGTGAGGACCACTGTGGACGAAAACCATACGCACACAGCCGAGTTCACCACGCCGACGGGGCAGACGTACCGGTCGACGGCCCCACCTCGGGCTCCCACGATCGAAGTCAGCGAGATCGAATTACGAATCGGCGTCGCCATTGCCCGACACGCGGCTTAGTCCCTCGAGGTCGATGACTTCGCCGCGGTTGATGCTGACCCAATCGCGCCCATCGAGATACGGGCGCAGGCTTCGGCCGATGAGATCGAGATCGGCCGGCGCCTTGGGCCGCTGCAGTTCGTAGACATGCGGCAACTCGGCCATCCCGGTTACGACGTTCCACAGGGTCAGCGCGGGAGGCCCGGTCGGCGGATCCACCAACACGGGTCCAAACAGGCACTGGTCCAACAGAAAAAGCGTGGGCACACCGAACCCGCCCGCGTCGAGGACGCGCTGATGTTCCTCGCGAATCTCGTCGTGGGTGGTGGGGTCGTCCAGCGCCTCGTCCAAAACCGCCGCGTCGACGCCGATGTCGCCCAGCAGTTTTCGCGCCACCGCCGGATCGTGCGGCTTGCCGCCTAGCGTATGCAGCTCGCGCCCGATCGTGCCGTACCACCGGTCCAGCAATGACATGTCCGTCCGGCGCAACAGCGCCCCGATCCGCATCAGCGACCAGCCGTAGGACCACTCCCGTTCCCACGGGTGCTTTTGGCCCTCCGACCGATTGACCTCCTCGAGGCTGAAGAAGCGCCAGTTGATGGTTATGCCGAGCTGCTCACGAATGTCGCGGATCCACAACGACGTCTGGTAGGCGAACGGGCACATGGGGTCGAAGTGGAAGTCCACCGTGGCGCTCATCGGACCAACTCCTAGTAGTGATACGTGTCCGACGGCGCGGGCGAGTGCACGCGCTCCTCGTCGTCGAACTCCGACACCTCGATGCCGTAGGCGCGGGCCAGATCCAGGATCTTGGTGGCCCTCGCGATACGCGGCAGGTCGGAGCCGTTGCGGATCTCTCCCCCGTCACGTTCGAACTCGGCGAAAAACTCCTTGGCCCAGGAGATTTCGTCCTGAGATGGGGAAAGTCCCTCGTTCACCACGGCGCACTGATCCGGCGTCAAGCAGATCTTGCCGGTCATCCCGAATTCGACGGAAACGGCCGTGGCCTCGATGAGCTTCAACGCGTTGGAGCCGATCGTCGGCCCGTCGATCGCGCTCGGCAGGTTGGCCGCCTTCGCGGCGATCGTGAAGCGCGAGCGCGCGTACGCCAGGGTGCTCGGGTCCTCGCCGAAGCCGGTGTCGCGGCGGAAATCGCCGATCCCGAACGCGAGCCGGAATGTGCCCTTGGCCGCGGCGATCTCGGTGATGCGCTCCAGTCCCCGGGCCGTCTCGACCAACGCCACGATGGGCACGTTGGGCAAGCGTTGCGCGGTCTCGGTGACGTGGTCCACCGATTCGACCATCGCCAGCATCACCCCACCGACGGGCGTACCGGCCAGTGCCGCCAAATCATCGGCCCACCACGGGGTGCCGAACCCGTTGATGCGGACCCAGTCGGTGTTTTCGGCGTTGAGCCAACGCACCACGTTCTCGCGGGCGGCCTGCTTGTCTTTGGGCGCCACCGCATCCTCGATGTCGAGGACGACGATGTCGGCGCGGGAATGCGCCGCCGCCTGGAAACGGTCAGCGTGCGCGCCGTTGACCAGCAGCCAACTGCGGGCGAGAACGGGATCGATGCGCCAGCCGATGTCGGCGGGATCCGGCGCCTGGTCGTCGACCTGTTCGTACATCTGATCTGTCGCCATGTTCATTCCGTTGGGTGAAATTCGTGTTCCTTAGACCGTAGTCGCCCGGCGAACCGATGATCACGCGGGCTTGCGCGAGCGCCGCCAGAGCAGGCCCCCCACAACCAGGACGGCGAACACCAGTAGCGCGGCGAGCAACGACTGCAGCGCAAAGACCGCGAAGTCGTTGACGTCGTACGAGTCGCCGTCACCGACACACTGGAAGCTCACGCTGGTGCCCGACTGGCCCGGCTTGTAGCTGTAGTGCGAGGTGTTGTACGCCATCGCGTATCCGCTGCGGCACACGACGGGACTCATCCACAGCGCGCTCGACGGGATGAGGGCGGTCGCCGCCGCCGCGATGCCTACGCAGAGGCCGATCCCCCCGCCGAGCAGCGCAACGATCGGCCCGATCCAACCGGCCCCGGAGATCTTGCGCTGCGGCGCCGCGAAGCCCTGACCGCCATAGGCTCCCCGCGGGCGCGGTGCCAGGAAAACGGAATCGGATGGGTCGCAACGCTGGTAGACGACTTGTCCCCCGACTTTGATCGTGCCTCCCGCGCGCAGGCCGGCCCGGTCGAGGACGTCTCTGTACTGCTGCTGCGACAGTCCCGCGTCGACGACGGCGCGTGCAAGTGCCTCCCGAAGCGGCGCCGGTCCCCCGAAGGGCTGACTGCGGTCGGCCGCCAAGGCCTGCGCCAGCCGGCGCGCGTGCTCGTCGATGGCGGCCAGCTGCACCGCGGAGACCTCGGCCGGACGCTCGACTGGCTGGCCGTCTCCCGCGGCCGCTCTCGCGTCGGCCAGCTGGCGCTCGAGCTCCGCGATGCGCTTCTGCTGCGCGAGCTGCAGCTCCAACTCGGCGATGCGCTGTTGCGGGTCCTGCTGATCCATCGGCAAACGATCGTACTGGGCAAAATCCTTGGGTGCAGTTTCAATCCTCTCACGCCGGGTAGCCCAGCCCTTGCGACATTCGGGCCCTTTTTCGCGTCGCACTCTTTCTCGGTCAGTTCACTCGATCGAGCACAACAAATTCAGGAGCAAACATGCGTAAGACAATTGCGGTCATTTCTGCCACCGGAGCACTGCTGTTCGGCGGGGCGGGCGTCGCCAACGCCACCACTCAAAATGTGCCGGCGCCGTCATCGACCACAACGACGCTGGCCGACAACAACAATGGCCAAAACACCGACCAACACAGCGACGACAACGGCCTGTGGGGGCTGCTTGGCCTGCTCGGGTTGGGTGGACTCATCGGCCTCAAGCGCCGCAAGGACACCGACACAATCGCGGCTGTCGGAACACCCACCACACGCGGCAACATCTAGCTGAATCCGCGGAAGCCCCCGTCGGATGCTGCAAGCGGTCTGACGGGGGCTCGCGTTTACCCGTCCCAGCGCCGGGTATTTCTGGCAAAGCGGTGCACAGCCCATAGCCCGCACCCCCGAATCCCCTATCGATGGAGGTATCGGCGATGGCCGACATGATTGTTCAGTCTCCCGAGGAGGTCGTCGCGTTTCTCAAAGCGCAGCACAACCTCATCGAGGACATGTTTGACGAAGTGCTGCACGCATCCGACCCCAAGGCACGCGAGAAGCCGTTCGTGGAGTTGCGCCAACTGCTGGCCGTGCACGAGACGGCCGAGGAGATGGTGGTGCATCCGCGGACTCGCCGCGAGGTAGACGGCGGCGACGCAATCGTCGACGCCCGGCTCAAAGAAGAGCACGAAGCCAAGGAACTGCTGTCGGGGATCGAGAAACTCGACTTCACCTCGCAGGAGTTCATCGACGAGCTGACCAAGCTGCGCGACGCCGTGCTCGACCACGCCCGGCACGAGGAGGACGAAGAATTCCCCCTGCTGCAGAAGGAAGTCGACGCGAACGACCTCAAGCGGATGGGCTCGGCGGTGCGTGCGGCCGAGGCGATAGCCCCAACCCGTCCGCATCCGGGCGTGGAATCGGCGAAGCTGAATTTCGCCGTCGGGCCGTTTGCCTCGATGCTCGACCGCGCCCGCGACTTGATCGCGCAGGCCATCGGCTAGGGACGGGACTTTCCGTAGTCTCGGTGAAGTGAGCGTTGCGCCGGATACCACCGTTGCTCTGCAGGACCGGTTCCTTCGCCAGCTGCCGGAGATGGCCGTCCGCTGGCAGGCCGAGCCGGCCCCCGACCTGCGGCTGCTCGCGATCAACGAGCCGCTGGCCGCCGAGCTCGGTCTCGACGCCGACTGGCTGCGGAGTCCCGACGGGCTGCGTTTTCTGGTGGGCAACCTCGTCCCCGGCGGCGCCGTTCCGGTGGCCCAGGCGTATGCCGGGCACCAGTTCGGCGGGTACGTCCCGCGGTTGGGCGACGGCCGCGCCCTGCTGTTGGGCGAGCTCGTCGACGACGGCGGGCGCCTGCGCGACATCCACCTGAAGGGGTCGGGACCCACGCCGTTCGCGCGCGGTGGCGACGGTCTGGCGGCGGTGGGTCCGATGCTGCGCGAGTACATCGTCAGCGAGGCGATGCACGCGCTGGGCGTCCCAACGACCCGGTCGCTAGCCGTCGTGGCCACCGGGCGGCCGGTGCAGCGCGAGACGGTGCTGCCCGGCGCCGTGCTCGCCCGCGTGGCCAGCAGTCACCTGCGCGTGGGCAGCTTCCAATATGCGTCGGCCACCGGCGACGTCGATCTGCTGCGCCGCCTCGCCGACCACGCGATCGCGCGACACCATCCGAGCGCGGCCGAGGCCGAGCGGCCGTACCTGGCCCTGTTCGAAGCGGTGGTTGCCGTCCAGGCGTCGCTGATCGCCCGATGGATGCTGATCGGCTTCGTGCACGGGGTGATGAACACCGACAACATGACGATCTCTGGTGAAACCATCGACTACGGGCCGTGCGCCTTCATGGAGGCGTATGACCCGGACACGGTTTTCAGCTCGATCGATTTCTGGGGTCGCTACGCTTTCGGCAACCAGCCGGTGGTCGCCGGGTGGAACCTGGCGCGGTTCGCCGAATCGCTGATTCCGTTGTTGTCCAACGACGTTGACGAGGCGGTGGCGCTCGCCGAGGAAGCGTTCGGAATTTTCCGGCCCAGCTATGACGCGGTGTGGTCGGCCGGCATGCGCGCCAAACTGGGTCTGTCTCAGGACCTGGACGCCGGAGTCGTTGCGCCGCTGGCCGACGAGTTGCTCGCGCTGCTGAACGAGAGCCATGTCGACTACACGTCCTTCTTCCGCCACCTCGGTCGGGCGGCGCGCGGCGAATCGGAGGGAGCGCGCGGGCTGTTCATCAACCTCGCCGGGTTCGACGAGTGGTTGGCGCGCTGGCGCGCCCTCGGCCCGGACGCCGAATCTATGGACCGCACCAACCCCGTCTACATTCCGCGCAATCACCTGGTCGAGGAGGCACTGGCCGCGGCCACGGTGGGCGATCTCGATCCGCTCGGGCGCCTGCTCGACGCAGTCACCGCCCCGTACGACGAACGCCCGGGCCTCGAGCGCTACGCCAGCCCCGCGCCCGAGGATTTCGGCGCGTACCAAACGTTCTGCGGCACTTGAACTATCGCGCGACGGCGCGGTCCTCGTAGGCCGCCGTCAACCAGAACACGGCGCGCTCGATCCCGGGCACGATCTCGGTGACCTCGATCTCGCCCTGCGCAAAGCGCCCCAGGAAGCCGAAGACCACGCCCGTCAGGATCAGCTCAAGATCTTTCGCATAGTCCGAATCCACCTTGGCCGTAATCGATTTTGCGACGGGGACCACGGCGTCGACGCCGCGCTGGATCAGCCGTTCGCCACCCGGCCCGGACCGTGCGCGAAAGTACGATCGCAGCATCGTCGGGTGCCGCTCCCACGGCTCGAAAATCGTCCGGAACACAGCCATCAGGTCGGAATAAAGCGATTCGCCGCCTTCGCCGGTGGCCGGTGACGGCAGGTTCGCGTAGCGATTGGTGTCCATCCACCATTCGAGGGCGGCGACGATGAGCTCGTCGCGGGTCGCGTACCGCTTGTAGATAGTGGCGAGGGATACCCGCGCGCGCTTGGCCACCTCGCGGAGCTGCACGGCCTCGTAGCCCTGCGTGTCCAGCAGCTCGACCACGATCTCGATGATCGGGTCCGGCTGGCGACCCCCTTCTGCAACCACAGTAACCATGTTACTCTACCGTTCGGGTAACCACGTTACTGAAGGGCAGAAGCATGGGCCAACTGGAAGGCAAGGTCGCCTTCATCACCGGGGTCGCTCGCGGACAGGGCCGCAGCCACGCGATTCGCCTGGCGCGCGACGGGGCCAACATCGTCGGCATCGACATCTGCGAAGACATCGCCGCGAACGGCTACCCGATGGCCAGCCGCGTCGAGCTCGACGAAACGGTGGCCCTCGTCGAGGCCGAGGGCGCCAAGATGCTCGGGCTGGTGGCCGACGTCCGCGACTTCCATCAGGTCAAGTCGGCGGTGGACGCCGGCGTCGAGCAGTTCGGTCGCCTCGACATCGTGCTGGCCAACGCGGGGATCGCGCCGGTGGCCTTCCGCGAGCTGACCATCGAGGAGGAGCTGGAGCAGTGGAAGGCGGCGACCGGGGTCAACCTCGACGGCGCATACCACACCGCGTGGGCGGCGATTCCGCACCTGCTCGCCGGTAATCGCGGCGGGGCGATCATCTTCACCAGCTCCACCGCTGGGCTGAAAGGTTTCGGCGGCCTGCAGGGCGGCGGCCTGGGCTACGCGGCCTCCAAACACGGTATCGTCGGGCTGATGCGGACGCTCGCCAATGCGCTTGCGCCGCTGAACATTCGGGTCAACACCGTGCACCCGACCGCGGTCAACACCATGATGGCGCTCAACCCCGCCATGACCGAATTCCTCGAGAACTACCCGGACGGCGGCCCGCACCTGCAAAACCCGATGCCGGTCGGCCTGCTGGAGCCCGAGGACATCAGCGCCGCCATCGCCTACCTGGTCTCCGACGAGGCCAGGTACGTCACCGGGGTGACCTTCCCCGTCGACGCCGGGTTCTGCAACAAGCTATGAGTGCCACTGGGCGAGTCGCAGGCAAGCGGGTGCTGGTAACCGGCGCCGCGCGGGGAATGGGCCGCAGCCACGCCGTGCGCCTGGCCGAGGAAGGGGCCGACCTCATCCTGGTCGACATCTGCGCCTCGCTACCGGAAATCGAATATCCCCTCGCCTCGCGCGCGGACCTCGAGGAAACCGTGCGGCTGATCGAAAAGCATGACCGCCGCGCCGTCCTCCACGTGGTCGACATCCGCGACGCGGCGGCCCTGGCCGCGGCGGTCGACGACGGCGTCGCCGAATTGGGCGGCTTGGACGCCGCCGTGGCCAACGCCGGGGTGCTGACCGTCGGCACCTGGGACACGACGACGCCGGAGCACTGGCGCACCGTCGTCGACGTCAACCTCATCGGCACCTGGAACACCTGCGCCGCCGCCCTCCCCCACCTCGTCGGCCAGGGCGGCAGCCTCATCCTGGTCAGTTCGTCGGCCGGGCTGAAGGGCACGCCGCTGCACCTTCCGTACACGGCGTCCAAGCACGGCGTCGTCGGGTTGAGCCGCGCGCTGGCGAATGAGCTTGCCGCGCACAGCGTTCGCGTCAACACCGTGCATCCGACGGGGGTGGAGACGGGAATGCGCCCGGAATCCCTGCAGGGCCTCCTGGCCGAGACGCGGCCCGACTTGATCCCCATCTTCCTCAATGCCCTGCCCACCCTGATGGCCGAGGCGATCGACATCAGCAACGCGGTGCTGTTCCTGGTGTCGGACGAGTCTCGATTCGTCACCGGGCTGGAGTTCAAGGTGGACGCCGGCGTCACCCTACGGTGACGGCCATCAAACCCGAACGCCGAGAGTGGGTTTCATGACAGAACGCTCCGAACTGGGCAGACACCGTTTCGCCGAGGTGATGACGATGCCCCCGCCCGACGATCCGAGCCCCACGACCACCAGTGGCCTGATCGATTTCGTCTTCGCCGAAATCTGGTCGCGGCCGATCTTGAGCCGCAGGGACCGGCGTTTCGTCACGCTGGCCTGCGTCGCGGCCGCCGACGCCGAGGAACCCCTGCAGGATCACGTGTACGCGGCGTTGAACAGCGGCGACCTGACCATCACCGAGATGCGCGAAACCGTACTGCATTTCGCGGTATACGCCGGCTGGCCCAAGGCGTCCCGATTCAACATGGCCGTCGACGCGCAATGGGAACGGATCCAGCGCGAGCGCGGCCAGGACGTGCCGCCACCCGAGCCGCTGCTGCCCTTGGTCACCCCGAGCGATCCGGAGGGCCGGTTGGCGGGCGGGGAGGAATGCTTCAGGGCGGTCAACTGCATTCCGTTTGTTCCGATCCGCGACAACCCCTACTCGGGCGCGGGGATTTTGAACTTCGTGTTCGGCGAGATGTGGCTGCGGCCGGGCCTGGGAATCAAGGAGCGGCGGCTGGTGACGGTGGCCTGTGTGGCCATCCAGGACGCGCCCATCCCGATCCTCAGCCACGTCTACGCCGCGCTCAAGAGCCGCGACATCTCGTTCGACGAGATGGACGAACTGGCCCTGCATTTCGCCGCCTACTACGGCTGGCCGAAGGCTTCCCACCTGAGCCAGGTGATCGGCGAGCAGAAGCAGCGGGTGTCGGCGGAATGGCGCGCGGAAGCCACCGCAACGTGAACTCGTCACTGTCCGGAGGACTACTGATCGGCGGCGACCGCGTGACCCGGTCGTCCGGCGGGGTCCACCAGCACATCTACCCGGCCACCGGCCGGCCCAACGCGAGCGTGCAATTGGCCGGCGCCGCCGAGATCGACGAGGCGGTCGCCTCCGCATGGGCGGCCCATCGAGAATGGATGTCGCTCACCGCCGATCGCCGGCGGGATAAGTTGATCGACCTGGCCGACGCGGTGCGCGACGATCTGGACGAGCTGGCCCAGCTCAACGTGCACGACTACGCCGTCCCAATCTCGCTCGCCGGCAACGCAATTCTGCTCGAACGGTTTTTGCGCCACTTCGCGGGCTACGTCGACAAACCGCACGGCCTCAGCACGCCGGTGGCCGAATCGTTCGACGTCAACCTCGTCGAGCGTGAGCCCTACGGCGTCGTCGGCGTCATCACCCCGTGGAACGGCGCGCTGGTGGTGATCGCGTCGTGCGTCGCCCCGGCGCTGGCGGCGGGCAACGCCGTCGTGCTCAAGCCGTCGGAGGTGGCGCCGTTCGCCGCCTTGCGATTCGGCGAGCTGTGCGTAGTGGCGGGCCTACCCGCCGGGCTCGTCAACGTGGTGCCCGCCGGACCCGAAGGCGGTGACGCGCTCGTCCGCCACCCGGGCATCCGCAAGGTGCACTTCACCGGCGGCGCGGCAACCGCCCGCAAGGTCCTCGAGGCGGCCGCGACGAACCTGACACCGGTGGTCGCCGAGCTCGGCGGCAAGTCGGCGATGATCGTCTTCGACGACGCCGACCTCGACGCGGCCGCCATGCTGTCGGCGCACCAGGGCCCGCTGATCCAGTCGGGACAGAGCTGCGCCTGCGCCAGCCGGATCCTGGTGCACGAATCGGTCTACGACGCGTTCACCGAACGCTTCGTGGGTGCCGTCACGAGCGCCAAGGCGGGTGACCCGTTCGACCCGGGCGTGGTGTTCGGGCCTGTCATCAACCAGCCCGCCGCCGATCGCATCATCGCCGAGATCGATGGCGCCGTCCGCAACAAAGCGGGTGAAATGCTCACCGGCGGAACCAGATTGGGCGGCGAGCTGTCGGCGGGATACTACATCGAGCCGACCGTGTTCGGCGACGTGGACAACGCTTCCACGCTGGCCCAAACGGAGACCTTCGGCCCGGTGGTGTCCCTGATGAAGTTCGGCAGCGAAGCAGAAGCGGTGCGCATCGCCAACGACACGCCATACGGCTTGAACGCCTTCGTGCAGACGCGCGACCTCGCCCGCGCGCACCGCATGGCGCGCCGGCTCGAGGCGGGCTCGGTGTGGGTCAACACGTTCAGCGACATCTCGCCGCAGGGACCGTACGGCGGTTTCAAGCAAAGCGGCTTCGGCCGCACCGGCGGCCTCGACGGCCTCTACGAATTCCTGCAAGTCAAGAACATTCGAATCGGCATGGGCTGAAGCGTTTAGAGTTCCAGGATGGCTGGAAACGTCGCGGTGATCGGGGCGGGACCGGGTGGTCTCATCGCGGCGCGTTGGCTGCTGTCGCAGGGGTTCGAGCCGACGATCTTCGAGCGCTCACCCGTGGTCGGCGGGCAATGGGCGGGCCTCGACGGCCGCAGCGGCGTCTGGCCCAGCATGCACACGAACAGCAGCCGCGTCCTGACGGCCTTCAGCGACCTCGAGCACGAGACCGGCCTGGTCTATCCGTCCAACCGCGCCATTCTCGACTATTTGCGCCGCTTCGCCGAAAGG
This sequence comes from Mycobacterium sp. IEC1808, assembly GCF_002101935.1. Classification (NCBI taxonomy): domain Bacteria; kingdom Bacillati; phylum Actinomycetota; class Actinomycetes; order Mycobacteriales; family Mycobacteriaceae; genus Mycobacterium; species Mycobacterium sp. IEC1808. The sequence continues at coordinate 153,312 of NZ_LQPV01000015.1, forward strand.
TTCCGGCTCGTCGAACGCATCCTGTTCGGAACTCCGGTCGAACTCGTCGCGCGGGACGGCGCCCGCTGGCTCGTTCGTCATGCCGGCGGGGAGGAAAGTTTCGAGCGGGTCGTGGTGGCCACCGGAAGGTTCCACGCTGCGGCCATTCCCCCGGTGCCTGGGCTCGAGACCTTCGCCGGCCCGGCCGGAGCGACCCCGACGTACCACTACCGCGGGCCCGCCCCGTATCAGGGTAAGCGCGTTCTGGTGGCGGGCTGCGCGATCAGCGCACTCGAGATCGCGACGGAGCTCGCGCAACTCGGCGCGGCGCGCGTCGTGGTGACCCAGCGACGCCAGCGGTACGTGCTGCCCAAGTTCGCCGCCGGCGTCCCGTCGGATCACCGGGTCTATACGCGCTACGGAACGCTGGCCGACGAGACGCTTCAGCCGGCCGAGATCGACCGGCAACTCAAGGAGATGGTGATCGCGGCCGGAGGGAGCCCCGAGCAGTACGGCGCGCCGGCGCCGGACCCTTCCGTCTCGGTGGCCGGCCTCACCCTCAACCAGCACTACCTGCCGCTGGTGGCCGAGGGCCGGATCTCGGTGCGTCCGTGGATGGCGTCGGTCGCGGGCACGACGGTGGCGTTCGCCGACGGCCGCACCGAGGAATTCGACGGGATCGTGTTCGGCACCGGGTTCAATCTTTCGATGCCATTCCTCGGGGAAGACATCCGGCGCGTCCTCGACCTGGACTCGGTGCACCTGGACGCCGACCGCTACACCTTCCATCCCGACCTTCCGGGTCTGGCCTTCGTGGGCATGTGGGATCAGTCGGGCGGATACTTTGTGCCGCTTGAACTTCAAGCTAGGTGGATCGCCTATACATGGGGCGGCACCATCCCGTCGCCCACCGAGACCGACCAGCGGACGGCGATCACGGCCTACCGCTCCCGGCGAGGGACGTCGCAGAAGACGCGGATGAACCTGGTCGCCATGACCTTCGCCCGGGCCGCTGGTGTCGAGCCGAAGCCGGATGACTGGCCGGAGCTGCGGCGCGCCCTGCTGTTCGGTCCCCTGGCGCCGAGTTGTTTCCGGCTCCAAGGCCCGGACGCGTTGCCCGACGCGCCGACCCGGTTCGCGCGCGACGCCGCCACCTTCGGTGCGATCACATCCAACGAGCTGACCGAGCGGGAACGCAGCTATTGGTCGCTCCTGGAAGCGGCCCTGGTCCGTTAGATCCCCTGCCCGGCAATGGTTTACGCCAATTGCGCGAACTCGGCCTGCAGCTCATCCAAACGCCGCAGCGTCTCGTCACGCGGCTCGGTGGGCAGCTCCACCAAAACCTGCTCCACCCCCAGCGGCGGGTAACCCTCGAGTGCTTGCGCCGTGTGCTTCCCCATGTGCATGTTGATCACCGGGACGTCGTGCCCGGCAACGGCGCGCAGCTCCTCCAGCTGACCCGACAGGGCGCCCGCCGACCCGCTCATGGCCAGCCAGCCGGCGTTGAGCCGGGCGATGCGCTTGAAAGCCCCCGGCCCGCCGCCCACATACAGCGGCGGATACGGCTTCGTCAGCGGCTTGGGCCAGCTGTAGATCGCATCGAAGTTCACGAATTCGCCGTGGAACTCGGCCTTTTCCCGCGTCCAGATCTCGATCATCGCGTCCAGCCGCTCGTCCGCCGTGCGGCCGCGCACACCGGGATCGACGCCATGGTTGGCGATCTCCTCGCGCAGCCAGCCCACGCCCACACCAAAGCGGAATCGCCCCTGCGATACCAGATCGAGCGAGACCACCTCCTTGGCCGTCAGGATGGGGTCTCGCTGCGGGACCAAAGCGATCCCGGTGCCCAGGACGAGTTGCTCGGTCGCGACGGCCGCCGCGGTCAACGCCACGAACGGATCGAACGTCCGGTAGTACTTCCGCGGAATCGGCCCGCCCATCGGATACGGCGTCTCGGCGTCGACGGGGATGTGCGAGTGCTCCGCCAGGAACAGGGAGGCAAACCCGCGCTCCTCGAGTGCCCGGCCCAACTCGACCGGGCCGATTCCTTCGTCGGTGATGAACGTCAGGACGCCGATTCTCATGGTTGCTCCCCTCGTCGCCCGACGACGTTACGCCGCGTCGCGCCCCAAAGCCCCACACCGATACCGACGACGGCACCGCCGAGGCCGATCAGCCGCTGCGACGGCTTCAACTCGTCGTGCACGCTCATCCCGCCGAGCAGGTCGGCCGCGTCGGCACCGCCCGAGGCCAGGAACCAGCCGCGGGTGTCCTTGCCGCGCAGCGCCGCGGCGGCGAGCAGCCCGCCGATCAACGCATCGCGATAGCCCATGGAACGCAGCAACAGTCGCGCCGTCGGCGTCGGTTCCTCCGGGTCGCCCCACAGCCGGTTCGCCCGGAGCGGGTCGGCGAGGAAGGAGATGCCCGACGCGAGTCGGATGCTGCCGGCGACAAGCGCGGCCCGGTCGATTGCCATGGCCGCAGCCTAGAGCGAATCGCTCCGGTGCACGAGCACGATGTTTCGCTCGCCAGTGAACTAGGGTTCACCGAAATGGTCGTTTTCAGTTATGAATTTTGACCAGTAAGACGTTTAAGGAAGTTGCGGTACGTTGCTCGACTTCAGCAAACCCGTTCGGGTGAAACGCAATTGCCGCGTCGCCGTTTGCGACCCGCAAGCCACGCCATCGAAAGGGCCGAGACCAGCCACAAGTCGGCGAGAACAATTCGCGCGCGAACAATTGTGCATTTGTCTAATAGAAGACCCGGCCAACATTTCCTTCGCTCTCGCTGCTGCGCGACGTCAACTCGCCCGACACGGTGTTTTCGAAAGCGGGTGTGTATGACCGATCAGCGGATTATTTTTACAAACTATGACGGGACAGGGGGAGCCGCGAGCGCGTCCGCAGCAATATGCCAGCCACACGGTCACGCCACGCCGCAAGAAGCTTGCGCCCGACCCCGACGTGCGCCGCGCGATCGTCGATGCCGCGGCGAAATCGGTTCGCGAGCAGGGTGTTCGGGGACTCAGCGTCGCCACGGTGCTCGAACGCGCGCAGCTGAGCACCCGAGCGTTCTACCGCCATTTCGAGTCGAAGGACCAACTGGTGGCGGCGGTCTTTCTGGAGATGACGCGCAGCGAAGTGACGCGGCTGCGCGACAAGATGTCGCAAGCCACCGACCCGATCGAGGCGGTGGCCGCCTGGATCGACGGGCGGCTCGACCTCGCATTCGACGAGGACGTCAGGGCGGAGCTGCGGCAGGTGTCGCTGGAAGCCCAATCGAAAATGGTCTCGACTCCCGAGGCGGTGACACCCGCCTACGGTGCAATCCTCGAGCCGCTCATCGAGCAGCTCCAGCGGGGCCTGGAACTGGGCGTGTTCAAGGACATCGTCCCGGCGGTCGCGGCCAAGTCGATACACGGCGTCGTGTGGGCCGGCACGCAGCGGCAGTGGGCGACGAACCATTGGGACCGAGACGAGGTCCGCGACCGAGCGGTGCGGTTCTGCCTGCGCGGGTTGGGCGTGGCGCCGAACACCATCGAGCAAGTCACCGCCTTGGGCTAGCCAGAGATTTCGAAAACGTTAATTTTCGATCGGGCGATGTTTGGAGGTTTTCACTGGCAATGGCGCGGGGTACCTACGCACCTATGAAACGTCTGTATAACCGGACCACCCTCTTCTGACCCATGACTACCTCGTTGACGCAACGACGGAACAAGCTCGCCCCCGACCCGGACGTGCGGTGCGCCATCCTGGACGCCGCCTCTCAGTCAATGCACGACCACGGCGTCCGAGGGCTTAGCGTCGCCGCCGTGCTGGAACGCGCGCAGCTCAGTACCCGCGCCTTCTACCGGCATTTCGACTCGAAGGATCAATTGGTTGCGGAGGTCTTTCTGGAGCTGGCCCGCATGGAGACGCAACGGTTGAGGGGCCGGATGGCGAACACCACCAACCCGGTCGAAGCCGTCGTTGCGTGGGTCGACGGGCGACTCGAACTCGCCTTTGAAGATAACGGCGAATCGGGTTCGCGCCGCCTGTCGTTGGAGGCTCACTCGAAAGCGCTCTCCTCGCCGGAGATGGTGGCCCCCGCCTACGGTGCGATACTCGAGCCGCTCATCGAGCAGCTCGAGCGCGGGCTCGAACTCGGCGTGTTCGAGGACATCGTCCCGTCGACCGCGGCGAAATCGATCCACGGCGTCGTTTGGGCAGGCACCCAGCGGCAGTGGGCCACCCATCGTTGGGACCGAGCCGTCGTCCGCGAACGCGCGCTGCGGTTCTGCCTGCGCGGACTCGGCGTTGCGCCCCACACGATCGAACGGGTAACCGGGGACGACGCCGCGGCGGGTTAGCCGTTACCTGGCCGGGCACGCATCGGCGATTTGAATCGAAGCCGGCCACAGCACCGCCGTCAGGCCAAATGCCGCGACGTCGGGGGCCGCCGGGAACACGGGTTCGAGTCGCGCCTGGATTCGCTGGGTCTCGTCGGTGTGCAGGACCGCCCACACGAAGCCGATGGACAGGTACGGGATCGCGAGCCACAGCGCCAGTTCGATCAGCGCCCCGACGCTGACCTCGTATTGCAGCACGCGCCGAAGCAAATCCATCGCGCGCTCGACGCGGCCTCCGGAAACGCCCCGGTCGTCCGGGTCGGCGTGATGGTCAGGCGAGGCTGACATAGCGCGAGGTTCTCACAATCGCTCGGCGATGGCTACGATGGCCGTCATGGCCGAGCCGTCTCCGGCTGCCGACGAAACGTTCGGGCTCAACCGCGCCGAGACGGTTGCCGTACCCAATCACGCGGCTTCGGACGAAGCCGACCGCACGTCGGCGCGCGACTACGACGATGTCCGGGATGAACCACCGGAAGACCGCCAATCATGGAGCGCCACTTGGCGAAAGGCCGCGGCGCTGCTGATGGGCGGTCTGGGGTTGGCGGGCGCGATCGTCCTGGTCTTCTGGCTCTTCAGCCCGTCCCCCAAGGGTCCGCAACCGGCCGCGCCAACGCCTGCACCGACCGCATCCACGGCGCCGCCTTCAGCGGCCGGGCCGTCGTCCATCGTGTCCACGCCGGATCAGGACAACAAGTACGTGCAGGACCTGAACGATCACGGCATCTCGTTCGCCAATCCCGAGGCCGCCATTCACAACGGGAAGGTGGTGTGCGACGACATCCGTCAGGGGATGACGGTGCCACAGATAGTCGGGGCGTTCCGGACGAGCAATCCGGGGCTCGACGCCGATACCTACGTGACGATCTCCGTCCACGCGTACTGCCCGCAGAACGCGAACCTGGTCGGCCCGGTGTCCTAGCGCGGTCTGTACGGACCGCCGCCGCCATGACAGACTTCGACATCGGCCATTGACGTGTCGTTGAACTCCGGAGCGTAAACGGTGCGATATTGATTGGACTTGGGGTTGCCTGGAGAGTCCGGGCGAGGGGTCGGCGTGATCCACGAAGCGCGAGCGCCCTTGGCGACCATCCGGGAGTCAGAGGAGGCCGCGCATGACGGGCAGCCAAACCAGGCAGACGCCGGTTGGGGTGCTCATCGGCGGGGCGGCTCTCGCGGTAGCCGCCCTGGCGGGCCTCATTTCGGTGGGGGTGTACCTGTCACGGGACAAAACGGCGATGTCGCCGGGCCCGCAAACCGTCACGGTCAGCGCCTCGAGCGCCGCCAACTCGCCAGCCGACGGCGCGGACGGTCAATTCCTGTCCACGCTGGACAGCTACGGCATCACGGACAGCGGCAAGGCGGCCATGCGTCAGCGGTTCATGGAGCTCGGCCACCACACCTGCTTCCTGATGTTGCCGCCGCGACCGGAGCCTATCGAGTCCACGGTCAACAACATCCTGGAGGCACAGAACCAGGACAAAGCCGCGGGTAATCCGTGGCCGAAACGCTTCGGCCATGACGACGCCTTGCATTTGGCGCAGGCCGCCGTCTTTGCGTACTGCCCGAGTGCGGCGAAGTAGGAGCGCTGGCCCATGGTCGACCGCCGTCAGCTGCTGCGGCTGGCGGGCGGCATCGGCTTGTCGGTGATCGGCGCGGGTGCGGGACGGACGGACGTCGCCTCGGCCGCTATGTCGGCGCAATTGCTCTGTCGAGACGCCTGGGGGGCGCGACCTGCCCGCGCCGGCGGGAAGCCGCACACCATCACCCGCATGACGCTGCACCACGAGGCGGTGGTCCTCGGCGAAAACCGCAACGCCCCAAGCCATTTGCGCCAAGACCAGCGGTACCACCAAGACGAGAAGGGCTGGATCGACATCGCGTATCACGTCGGCGTCGACCGTGACGGCAACATCTACGAACTGCGAAGCACCGAATTCGCGGGCGACACAGCGACGGACTACAACACGACCGGCCATTTCCTGGTGCTCTGCGAAGGCGACTTCGACCAGGAAGCGGTGTCCGAGGCGCAGCTGCAGGGAGCCGCGCTCGCGTTCGCCTGGGCCGCGCAGAACTTTCGGGTCGCGAGCAACACATTGGCGGGCCATCGCGATCTCGCCTCGACGTCCTGCCCGGGCGCGAACCTCTATGCGCATCTCTCGTCGGGTGACCTCAAGCGCCGCATTGACGATCTGCTGGCCGCCGGCCCGGTGGGCCTCCAGCGGTTTTGCGGGCCCGACGCGGCGGCAAAAGTCGCGGCCATCGAGGCGGGCAGCTGATCCGGCTCACACGTCGTAATACAGCGCAAATTCGTACGGGGTCACCCGGAGGTTGAACGGCGCGATCTCGTAGTCGCGCTTGTAGTTGATCCACGTCTCGATCAGGTCGGGCGTGAAAACGCCTCCCTCCGTGAGGTATTCGCTGTCCTCCTCTAGACGGTCGATCACCGCGGACAGCTGGGTGGGAGCCTGAACGATTTCCGCGGCCTCCTCGGGCGGCAGCTCGTAGAGGTCCTTGTCGACCGGTGGTGGCGGCTCGATCTTGTTTTTGATGCCGTCCAGGCCGGCCATCAGCATGGCCGAGAACGCCAGGTAGGGGTTGCCCGACGAGTCGGGGCAACGGAACTCCAGTCGCTTGGCCTTCGGATTGTTGCCGGTGATGGGGATGCGTACGCACGCCGAGCGGTTGCGCTGGCTGTACACCAGGTTGATGGGGGCCTCATAGCCGGGAACGAGCCGCTTGTAGGAGTTGACCGTGGGGTTGGTGAAGGCGAGCAACGACGGGGCGTGATAGAGCAACCCTCCGATGTAGTGCCGCGCGGTGTCCGACAGGCCGGCATAGCCCTCCTCGTCGTACATCAGGGGGACGCCGTCCTTCCACAGCGACTGGTGGCAGTGCATACCGGAGCCGTTGTCGCCGAACAGGGGCTTGGGCATGAACGTCACGGTCTTGCCCGCCTGCCACGCGGTCTGCTTGACGATGTACTTGTACATCTGATGGTCGTCGGCCGCGTGCAGCAGCGTGTTGAACTTGTAATTGATCTCGGCCTGGCCGCCACCCCCCACCTCGTGGTGGCCCTTTTCGAGGGAGAAGCCGGCGTTGGTCAGGTTCGTCAGGATCCTGTCGCGGAGGTCAACGTAGTGGTCGGTGGGGGCGACCGGGAAGTATCCCCCTTTGGGGCGGACCTTGTAGCCGCGGTTGGGGCTGCCGTCGGACTCGGTCTCCTCGCCGGTGTTCCACCACCCTGACGTCGCGTCCACCTTGTAGAAGGAGCTGTTGATGTTGGAGTCGAACTTGACCGAGTCGAAGATGTAGAACTCCGCCTCCGGGCCGAAGTAGGCGGTGTCCGCGATGCCGGAGCTGATCAGGTAGTTCTCCGCCTTGCGGGCGACGTTGCGCGGGTCGCGTGAATACAGCTCGAGGGTGAAGGGGTCGTGCACGAAGAAGTTCACGTTCAGCGTCTTGGCCTCGCGGAACGGATCGATCGTCGCGGTCTCCGGGTCGGGAAGCAGCAACATGTCGGACTCGTGGATCGATTGGAAGCCGCGAATCGAGGAGCCGTCGAAGGCCAGGCCTTCCTCGAACACGTTCTCGTCGAACACGTAGATCGGAATCGTGAAGTGCTGCATGGTGCCCGGCAGGTCACAGAAGCGGACGTCGACGTACTCGATGTTCTCGTCCTTGACGAGTTTGAAGATGTCGTCGGGCGTGTGTTCGGACACGGAATGCTCCTTCGCTCGCCACTATCAGACTGTTGACGCGAGTAGCAGTGGCGCCAGGGTTTTTTACACCTCAACTATTTCGTCAGCGTGACGCGCCCGAGTCGAACCTGTTGCACCGCACGACTTTCTGCATCCGTACTCCTCAGGTGGCATGAGCCGGCACGGTGGCCGATAGTCATAGGGACGAAAAGCGAAAGGCCGAACCATGAAGACGATGTCATCGGTTCCCCGGCTTAGGCCACAGATCGACCATCTCGACGCTCGCATGGAGCAACCCGTTTCCCAACCGGCGCGCGAGATCATGCATCGCGAAATCATCGTCGCCGGTGACGACGCTCTGTCGAGAACCATCGCCGAGGAGTTGCGAGGCGCCGGCGCGCGGATCATCAAGATCAATACCGCCGCCGATCTGCTCGGCGCCGGAGTACATCGCGCCCGGGCAGTCGTCTGCGCCGGGCCAAACGACGCGATCAATCTCGAAATCGCGTTGCTGGCAAGGCAATACAGCCCCGACGTCCGTGTGGTGGCCCGGCTGGCCAATGACGTGCTGCGCGAAGCGGTGTCGACCGTCAACGGACCCGGCGCGATCCTGGACGTCGCCGAGCTGGCGACGCCATCGCTCGTCGAGGCGGTCCTTTCGCGCAACGCGCACCAGTTCGAAACGGCCGGTATCGAATTCGTCGTCTGGGGAGCCGAGGCACCGCACGACGGGACACTGCGCGAAATATACGGCGACCTGGCACCGGTGGCGGTGGTCCACGGCAAGAAGTCACCCGCCCCCGGCGAGGTGGTGCCATGCCCCGGGCGAGATCAGCGGGTTTATGCCGGCGACTGGACGTCGATGATCGGCGTCAAAGACGAGTTGGAAGCCCGGGGGATCAAGGTGCCCCCCGCGACCGCGACGCGCTCTCGCCACTCCCGGGTGCGGCGCATCATCGATGCCACGCGCGCCATGCGCGACGACATCAACCCAATGCTTTATCCCTCGTTGGGATTCGCGCTATTCCTCACGCTCGGTTCGACAGCCGTGGTGCACTTCGCCTACCGGAACCCGCGGATGTCGTGGATCGACGCCCTGTACTTCACCTCCGAGACGATTACCACCGTGGGCTACGGCGAATTCAACTTCACCCAACAACCCGTTTGGCTGCGGCTGTTCGCTGTCGGGTTGATGTTCAGCGGCGCGATCGTCACGGCCATTCTCGTCGCGTTCCTAGCGGACCTGCTGCTCTCGCGCCGCTTCGTCCAGTTGGCCGGACTTCGGCGGGCCCGCCAAATGCGCGACCACGTCGTCGTCATCGGGCTGGGTTCCGTCGGCATCCGCGTCGTGAGCGACCTGGCCGCGGCCGGATACGACGTCCTGGTCATCGAGAGCGACGAGAACAACCGCTTCCTGTCGACCGCTGCGGAACTCGACGTCCCGGTGATCTTCGGAGATCCGGCGATGCGCCAGACGCTGGAGTCGGCGCGCGTCGATCGCGCCCGAGGAGTGGCGGTGGTGACGAGCGACGACATGGAGAACATCGAGACCGGGATCGTGCTGCTCGAGATCCTCGGATCCGATACCAAGACGCCGATCGTCATGCGCGTTCAGGGCCGGGCGCTGGGCACCGCGGTGAATCGGCGGTTCGGCTTCGAAAACGTGCGGTCGATCGTCGACCTGGCGGCGCCCTGGTTCATCGGCGCCGCGATGGGCCTGCAGGTGCTGGGGACGTTCTGGGTAGGCCAGCGCTCGTTCATGGTGGGCGGGATGCTTGTGGCGGAGGGCAGCGAGCTGGACGGGCTGACGATGGTGCACATGTCCACGCAAACCCGCGTGATCGCGATCATCCGGCCGGAAGGGCCGATCAGGCTGCGCCCTCGCCGCGACGCTCGACTGCAAGCGGGCGACACCGTCTACCTCATCGGCCCGTACCGCGAGCTGATCGCGACGCTGCGCAAGGGCCAGCCGCCGCCGCTCACCGCGATCAACGGCGGGACTGCGGCGACACTCGCCGCGGCGCGCTCGCCGCACAGCCGGGAAACGCGCCGGCCGAGATGGGCGCAGGAGACAGAGGTTTAACGGCCCGCACCGTCAATAGGGCCCGCTCAGCTGGACTTTTCTTGCTCGTCGCCGTCCTCGGACTCGTCCGACTCGTCGGAATCGTCGGCCTTGTCGGAGTCCTCGGACTTGTCGGAGTCGTCGGACTTGTCGGACTCATCGGAATCCTCGGATTTGTCCGAGTCGTCGGATTTGCCCGAGTCCTCCGACTTATCAGAGTCCTTGGATTTGCCGGCGTCCTTGGACTTGTCGAGCTTGTCTGCGTATTTCGTCAATAGCCCACTCAATTCGCGGGCCTCGTCGGCCGCTAACAAGTCGTCGAATAACCGCTCGTCGCTCTCAGAGACGCGCTCGAGGTAGACCGCGTCGTCCTTGGTGCCGACGTCCCATCGGCCCCCTTCGTGACCAGGCATCCGATGCCACCTTCCGATTACTGACGTGATTGGCCAATCTGATGCCGTTTGTTTACCCACTTCTGCTGCAGCACAGGCCGCGATTTCCGTCCGCGGTAGCGTTGGCATCGGACCTGTCCGGGAAAACGGTGAGGATTCATCTCCATTGACGCCCTTCCAGCGGCCGTGTGCCGTATTGGCGGAAGTGCTCGCGGCCGGCGTCGTGCTAGTACAATGCACCGCCGCGCCGCCACCGCATGCGGCCACCTCGTCTCCGTCGTGGTCAGCGGCCGTGTCGTCGTCACCCACCGCGCCGTCGCCGGTGAGCGCGCCGCCAGCACCCGCGGGTGCGACGGTAGAGCCGGTCACCACCGCAGAACTCGGTGCGACCTGGCGGCCCGGTTGTCCCGTCGAACCCGAGCAGCTGCGACGGCTTGACCTCGACTACCTCGGTTTCGACGGCCAGACCCACCGCGGCCAGCTCGTCGTGCATCAGGAGCTGGCGCCGGAGGTCATCGCGATCTTCGAGCAGCTTTACCGGCTGGGCTATCCGATCGAGAAAATGCAGACGGTCGACCACTATTCGGACGCCGACGACGAGCTGTCGATGGAGGACAACAACACGTCGGCGTTCAATTGCCGACTCATCCCCGGAACCGATGAATGGTCACCGCACGCTTACGGGCGGGCTATCGATATCAACACGCTTCTCAACCCGTGCCTCTACGCCAGCGGTTATTTCGAACCGCGGAACGCCGCGGCCTACCTGGACCGCACCCGCACCGACCCCGGAGTCCTACACGTCGGCGACCCGGCGGTGCGTGCCTTCACCGACCGTGGTTGGCGGTGGGGTGGCGAGTGGACGGCTCCCCTCGACTATCAACATTTCGAGCGGACCTAGAGGCCCCATTAGAGGCCCAACGCCCGCGCCGCCACAGTCGCCACTTCGCCGCGCAAATCCGAGATCGGTTCACTGCCCCGCGTGTGGATCGAGTTGGCGAGCAGAACCACGTAGGTATCGGAGCGCGGGTCGAGCCAGAGTGAGGTTCCGGTGAACCCGGTGTGACCGAAGCTGCCGATCGGAAAGATCATGCCCCGCGCCATCGAAAGGGGCGTATCGATATCCCAGCCAAAGCCGCGCAGGTTTTGGCCCGCGATCGCCGGATAGCGCGCGGCGAGCAGCGGATATGCGGGGCTTCGCCGCATTGCGAGGGCTTGGCGGGCGGCGTCGTTGGCCGCCTGGAGCTGCTGGGGCGTATGGCCCGGCTGCTGCGGAGTGGTCATCAACTCCAAAGTCGTTTGCGCCAGGGGAAATTCGCTTGGACGGCCAGCAAGCCGATCGAGCAGCGCCTGCGCGTATATGCCCACATCGTGCGCCGTCGAAAAAACGCCGGCATGCCCGGCCACTCCGCCCATGCGCCGCGCCGTGGTGTCCTGCACGGTGCCCCGAATCAGGTAATCGAGATCGGGATTCTTGCCCGGATCGGCCCGGCCATCTTCGTCGCGCGCCGTCGGCGCGATGCGCGGCAAAAGGTCCATGCTCCACGCGCCCGCGGGACATCCGTTCCCGGTTGACGGGCCGGCCCATCCAATCGCGGCTCCCCGGACCGTGTGCGGGCCACAGGCTTTGTCCGCGGGGAGGTAGCGGGTGTCTTGCATGCCAAGAGGTGCGAGCACGTGTTCGGCAACGTAATCGTCTTCCGCCTCGCCGGTGATTTTCTCGATCAGCGCACCGAGCAGGATGAAGTTGATGTCGGAGTAGCGGAAGACCCCGCCGGGTTCCGACTCCAGCGGCGTCGTGAGCGCGCGATGGATGCCTTCCGCTTTGTTCGCTTCGTCCAGTCCCCATGGATCTTTGAGTTCGACGTCGCCCGTTTCGCCCGAGGTGTGCGTCAGCAACATGCGAACGGTCACCTTTGCGCGCCGTGGGTCGTCCGTCGTGTTGAAGTCAGGCAGGTACTGCTGCACCGGGTCGTCGAACTGAACCTTGCCTTGTTCATAGAGCTGCATGACGGCAGGCGCGGTGGCCAGGATCTTCGTCAGGGACGCCATGTCGAAGATCGTGTCCTCGGTCATCGGCTCGGCCGGTGCGGGCGATCCGTCCAGCCCGGGTTCACCGGCGAGTTTGCGCGAGCCGTACGCCTGGTGGAACACGACCTGTCCGGCGTGCCCGATCACGACCACGGCACCGGGCAGCCTGTTCGCGGCAATCGCGTCGTTGATCAGCTTGGAAACCGTTGCGAAATCAGGTGCCGGGGCCGCGTCGGGCGGTTTGGAGAGGGTTGGGAAGCTGGGCGCGGGAGCCGCGGCGGGAGCGGGCGCTGGCCTTGGCGTTGGCTGCGAACTGTCGATTACCGCCGTCTGCGAGACATGGGCATGCGAGCAACCCGCCACGAGTACGACGGCTGCGACGGCGATGGCCCTTCGCATGCGCTTCATGTTGATCCCGCCATGATGTTGGGTCCGACGGCAAGGCTTGTCAAGGAAGCGGATTTCATTGCGGCGCACCCATAATGAGCGCGTCCCGCACACGTCCGCGGGCCCGGTCGAGCCGACGGGCGGCCTCGGCCGCGTCGACGCCGGCGAGCAGCGTGACGATCGCGGTCTTGGCGTGGCCGCCCGCGGCGGCGAGCGCGGCGACCGCGGCCTCTTCGTCGACCCCGGCCGCGTCGCGGACGATGCGCACGGCGCGGCGGCGCAACTTGGCGCTGGTGGTGCGGACATCGACCATCCGCGGCCCGTAGGCTTTGCCGAGCGCGATCATGACGCTGGTCGAAAGCGCGTTGAGCACCACCTTCTGGGCCGTCCCCGCGGTCAGCCGGGTCGAGCCGGCGAGCACCTCCGGTCCGGTCAACAGCTCGATCATTATGTCGGCAGACGCCTCGCTGCCCGGGTTGTTGACGATCGCGACCGTCAGCGCCCCCGCCGCGCGGGCATGCTCGAGCGCCCCCAGCACGTAGGGCGTCCGGCCCGACGCCGTGATCCCGACCAGCGCGTCGGCGGCGGCGAGATCGGCGAGATCGGCGGGGTCGAACGCGTCCTCCGCGCCCTCGATCGCCTCGGTCAACGCCGCGCTCCCGCCGGCGATTACGCCGCGCACCAGGTCCGTGCCGAACGTCGGCTTGCACTCGGCCGCGTCGAGCACTCCCAGCCGTCCGGGTGTCCCGGCCCCGACATAGATCAGGCGGCCTCCCCGCTCGAGCCGCGCGACGATGGCCTCGGCCGCCGCCGTGATCCGCGGGACCGCCGCCGCAACCGCTACGTGCGCCTCGCCCTCGGCGGCAACAAGCAGCGCCACGACCTCGCCGACCGGCCGCAGGTCGAGGTCGTCGAGGCCGGGTCGGACGGCCTCGGTGGCGAGGGCGTCGAGGCCCTGCCGGACGGCCGCCTGCACCCGGGTCACGTGCGGCTCGTGAATCGCGCCGAGCCGCAGCGCGCCGTCGAGCGCGTCGCCGGCGGCCGGGATCAAGTCGAGTTGTTTGCGCAGCGCCTCCATCCCCGCCAGGCCGCCGACCATCGCGACCGGCCCATCCCCGGCCGCGCGGGCGGCCGCGGCGAGCGACTCGGCGGCGGCGCCGACGATCGTCGACGCCACCGGGTCGTCGTCCGTAGCGAGGACGGCGGGCGCGAAAGACGCGACCGCCGCCGCGTCGGTGAGCTGCGCCGGCCAGGATTCCGGCGCCCCGAACCGGGCGCGGGCGGCGTCCAGCAGCGTGGTGGACGGGCCCCGGCCGTCGTGGGCGCGCAGCGCAGCGCGCAGGCCCGCGGCGCCGATCCACGCGCCGCCACCCTCGTCGCCCAGCCACGTGCCCCACCCGTCGGCGGTTCGCAGCGCGCCGTCCGCGCCGATCGCGAGCGCCACGACCCCGGTGCCCGCGATCAGCACGACGCCTGGCTTCCCGTCCAGCGCGCCCGCGTGCGCGATCACGCTGTCACCCGTCACGGCGACCCGCTCGGCCCGCAGCGACCTCAGCAGCGACTCGGCCAACGCGTGCGCCGCGGCCGGCGCATTCAGCGCCCCGGCGGCCCCCACGATCACCTCGTCGACCGGGCGGAAATCTCGCGCGACGGCGAGGATCGCTGCCTCCGCGGCCCGGACGCCGCCCGGCGTGGCGAGTCCGGGCGCGCCCGCCCCCTCGGCCCGCCGGCCGCCCCCGGACGCTCGACACGACGTCTTGCCGAGGTCGATGGCGAGGATCATTGGACCCATACTTGCACGAGGGCGCCGGTTCGAACCCGCCGTTTTCGCCAATTGTTCGCGCCGCAACTCACCAGCAAGAGCCGTACGATTTGCCTTTGTGGCGAGTGAGTTGCCGAAGGAGCTGCTCGAAGAGACCCAGAGCGCAATCAACCATGTCGTCGGGCTTCAGTTGTCCCCCTCTCAATGGTCGGTCGTTGACGCTCGCTTCCACGAGATCGACTGGGCGACCAAACATGACGACACCGCCGCACTGACGGAAGCGCTCAGTAACCTCGCCGATCTGGCGGGATCGGACGGAGAGTCCGCGGTAAGAGCGGCGCCCCCACGTGGGGCGCCCCCGCTTCGGGCCGAGCTCTCGCGCGGCAATCCCCCGCGTGTCGCACGGTTCTCCCTCGCCATACTTCTGAGCGCTGTCGCGACGGTGGTAGTGGGCCTGCTCGGCGTCTTCGCCGTCGGGACCAGCCTTTCAAAACGTTCGGTTGCACCGACGCCGGCGCCCCCGTCGCCCACACCCCCGGGGCCGGCCACGTCGTTCCATGCGGGGTTCATCGGATTGGTGCTCGGAGGCGTACTGCTCGCGATTATTGGTGCGGCGCTCATCGCGGTAATGATCCGAAGGCGGCAGTCGCGGATCAACGGTGCGCCCGCCGGGCGGCCTGCGATGCCGGTGGGTGTTCTCGACGCAGCTGTCGACATCCAAGTCCCGCCCCCGCAGGAGATACGCGAGTTCGCCAATCGCTTGGTGGACACGCTTTCTGCCCGGGGCGGCTTCCGCTCCGCGGAAGGTTGATCGCGTGACGATCAGCATCCGCGGTCACGCACTTCACGTTTTCGTATTCGTGCCGCTTTTACCTGGCGTGGGTAGTCCCGACAGGGCCCTGCGGAAGACGTGGATGGCGGCATCGAAGATCGGGATCACCGAGCCCCTCGCCGATCATGACGTCCCCGTCGAGCCGCCAGACGAGCTGCCCATCGACGACGTGTGGTTCCGCGTGCTGGCGGGCAAAACCGATGCCGACGCTCAAAACGCCGCGTTCGTATTCACCGCGCATGACGTTGCGGCGGTTGCCATCAGGCTGCGCGCGCCGACGACCGACGTCGAAGACGCATGGACCGACTTGTCGACAGCGTGGCGCGATGCCACCGGCGGCGATCAGCTCATCGGCGCGTTGGGCGCAGTGCACCTATTCACCGGCGTCGGCGACCAACCGGCAACCGTATTGGCCGCGGAAGCCGCCGGCACCGTCCGCAAGTTACAGGCCGACCACGCAGGCTCAGGACTTGAATTGTCGGCGGAAGTCGAGCCGGGAATTGCGCTGTGGGATAGAGAATCGTCGTGGGGACGTTCAGTCGTCGCGCTGACCGACCGCGAAAACGCCGCGGTGTTAAACGAATGGTGTTGGCTGACAGGCGAGAACGACGACATCGGCCTATTGATGCGCTACTTTATGCATGCGAGCAAGCTCCGCTTTGAGGTTAATGTGTTCCAGCGGGGCATTTCAGATTTGCGCGAACAAGAACGCAGACTCGACGACGACCTCGCCGAAATGTTCGCGCTTCACCAACAATTCGAGACAGAGGCGACATCGGCGAGCGAGTTGATCGACGCACAGAGCCGGCTGGGTCGCGCTCAGGGCGAGGCCACCGGCCTTCTGATCTCCATCACGCGCCTGCGCGATCTGCATCAGACCGTGGAGATCGCCGCCCACAACTTACGGGAATATCAGCCGACTGATGTTGACACAGCCACTTCAAACAGCTCACCTTTCGCGCGCGAGCTTGGCCTCGCCGACTGGCTTCTCCATCGGGTGGATCACGAGATTGCTTATCTGGAGTCGTGTCGTGAACGCGTGGCTGAAGCGCAGAAGCTCACCGACCTTCGCCTGCAACAGATTTCAGCTGCGCACGGGCGAACCGCAAACTTGCTTGCCGTCCTACAGACCAGCCTTCTGGGCGCGCTGCTGGGTGCGTTCAGCGTGTCGAACACGCTTGGCGGCAAGTTCGACGTGCCAACATCGGTGCGGGCGGCAATCATGGCGCTGGTCGCCTCGATCGCCCTGCTCCTGCCAACACTGGCGCTTCGATGGGCGCATCGATATGCATGGCCCGAACTCATCGCCGTCGCTGCGGTCGGCGGTGTCGTGGGCTGGCTATGCGCGGTGCTGGCGTCGAGCCACGCACCAGTATGGATGATCGTATTATCTGCGGCATTGGGTGCGACGTGTTTATCCTGCATCGCCCATCTCAAGAATGGGCGTCGTAGACGAGCCCGATGACTATCAACGCGGCCTCACCGCGAGCGCCGGCGAGATGACGTTTCCCGTGACCGGATCCGTGCAGTTGGGGCCCTTCACGTTGCCGCCGGCATGCGCGCAGCAGTAGTCGTTGCCCTGGCCAAGGTTCGTGATGCAGAACTCGTAGAACTGCTGATTGAAGTCGGCGCGCGCGACGGCAGGTGCGACGAACGGGCTGGCGACAAGGGCGAGCGCCGCGCCGAACACGGTGGCACGCACCAACCGAACCGCACGCGCCTGACGGGGCGTACTCCTCCTGGGGCGGATAATCATCAAAGGCTCCTTCCGTGTATTCATGCCGCCGGCGCGTCGGGCACGTCGTCGCTGACCGCCTGCACCGGGCTTTCACTCGCGGGGACGCTGCCGTCGCCGGGGACCTTCATGGCACTCACCGCGATACTGCGGCCGACCTCCGTGTAGGCGGCGAACTGCCCCTCGGAGAACCATTGGTCGGATGTGTTGTCGTGCGGGAACTCTGCGCCGCCGTTCTCCGCGGCATAGGTCAAAACCCAGTCGGGCAACTCCCGCCACAACACAGCCTTGGCGATGATCAGCCATCCGGTTCTGGCTTCCTCCGATTCGATTCCGGCTGCGTCGGGATAAGTGATTCTTCCCCGCGCCACAGCGCATCTGGTGATGCGCGAGTTGAGGCTGCAAAACGCATTACTTTCGGAGAATTGCTCACCGGATCCCGGTGCGAGGTTTTCCACCCCGAACGGTTCGCCGGTCTCCATGGTGATCTCGACGCCGAGCTCGAACCTGGCAAGCCTGATCGCTTCGGACAGACCGGACAGCAATGGAGGGCAGTCGCCGCTGCTGTCGATGCAGTAGATCAGCCGGCACCGCCGACGGAGAGCCTCGACGAGGCCGAGATTTTCGTAGTGTCCACCGTCGGTGACCTGGACCAGTCGCGCATCGAACCTGTTGATCCCCAATAGCTCTCGATAGAAATACCCGGCTCCGCGCACCGAGGGCAGCGCCTTGGGGAACGAAGGGTCGGCGGCTTTGAGTTGAGCGTTCCTGACGAAAAGCGGGTTGGGGAGCCAGGTTCCGAGCCGGGCACCGGACAGCGCGAGCAGCGACTGGATGCCTTTGCTTTCCCTTCCCATTGCCGACGCGAACGCCGCTCCGCTCACCGCCATCGCCGCTTCGACGGTGAGGTCCCGTTGGATGCGCGGGGGTGACGCGTGGCGAAGCTCCGCGGTCTTGAGCCAGCCGAGCGCCGGTCCCCCAACGTAATCGGCGGTCATGACGAACGACACGGCATTCAGGCCGGGCGCCGGGCGGATGTCGCCGTCCGATATCGCGGCGGCCGCGGCAAACACGAATTTCGGACCACCGGTCTGCGCCTTGCCGTACTGGTCGAGCCACGTCGATTCGCTGGGCTCGTACTCCACCGCCTTCCCGCCGAGGCGGCGCACCGCGAATGTGTGTGCCAATCGTTGCCGATAGAACGGATGCAGGCTCAGCGACGTCACGTCGAAGCAACCAAGGAACAGCGCAAGCAGCATGATCCCACCCAGGTATAGCCACTGCGGGTCCGACGTCAAAGGCTGGCGGCTGCGGCCCGGATGGTCGATCGCTTGTTGGATCTCCATGTTGAAGACGTGACTGGCGACGACTCCGAGTAGCAGCAGCCATGCGACCAGCAGCACACCCAACGTCAAAACCACCAAGGCGATGCGCACGACTCCGGAAGGAACCAATTTCAGCCACCGCGATGGATTTACCGGGCTGTCCTTCTTCGACGTCATCGACAAAAGTGTCGTCGCGTACTGCAGGCCCACCACCGCCGCAATGCCGCCGATCGCGCCAATGGGGCCTTTATCCGGTCGTTGCAAACACAGCCACATCAGTGCGGGCCCGGCGACGCTGAGACCGAATACCAGCAAGGCCAGCAACGCGGCCCTGCGACCCAACCAGACGAACCTGTTTTGCCATGTGGTGCTCCCCCGCGACGTGGAGGCCCACTCGCAGACCAGGCCGCCGATGACGCACAAGATCACTGCCGCAACGGGAATCGCGATGGCCGCAAACGCCGCTACGGGGCGGGCATGAAGCGCTTCGATATCCAACCGCGAGTGCGCGATCGGGTTGGCCGGCGATATTCCTTCCCTATAGGGGACCACCGCCCTGAACGGGAAATAGTTGACGAATATGCCCAGCAGCCAGCCTAGAATTACCGCCGACGAGGCCAGGATGAGCAGTGATGCCAGGAGGTTCTTGAAAACCTCGGCGAGTGCCCGCAGCAGCGCGAGCGGAGAATCCGCGAGGTAGTCGCAGCGGCGGCGCAAGGAGTCGAATTCGACTGAGCCCGCGCTGAAACGCTCAGACAGCCGCGCGATCGCGCCACCTACCCCGCCGCCGGGCGTTGGCTCAGGTTGAACGCCGAGCACCCGCGCCCCGGCGCTGAAGCCGCCCCCCGACACCGAGATCACATAGTCGAAATCGTCAAGCGCCGGCGTCGTTGGCCACGCGTCAGCGACCGCACCTCGCGGGCCGGCGAGCTGCTGCATCGCGCCCATCGCCACACAGGCAGAGCGGATTCCGCCGCCCGACAGACACAGCGCCGTTGGCGTCGGAACAGAGCCGCCACCGTCATGGCCGCCCGGACCGTCGTCGTCAGGTACGTAATAAGCCCGGCGCCAGGCCGCCTCGACGTCACCCTCCTCCGGCTCCGGCGCCGGATCCGGCAAAGCGTCGTCCCACCAATTTCGGCCGTCGTGTTGTCGTCGGTACCTGCGCATGCGCCGGTGCGACAGGGCCGCCCGGATTACCGCGAACACGGCTGCGGGGACCGCCGTCACCGCCACGATGAGCGCGCACCATTTCACGGTCGCGACAGCCGCGGGCGCATAAATCCAAAACGCATCGGGCAGTCGACTGAGCGACCCACCGGGCGTCCGGTGCAGTACGCAGTAAATCAACGCGTCCTCGAGCGCGTGTGCGACCGTGGCGACTACCGCCGCAGCAAGGATGTAGCAGCTCATCCTCTTGCCCGCTTCGGAGAACGCCAGAGACCTGAAGACCACCGCACAGGTAATGAGCGCCAGGCAATAACCGGGGATCACCCAGTGATCGAAGTGCAGGGCGTCACTCAGCGCCTGCGCCACAAAGGGCGGTATTCCCTTCCAGAGAAACTCCGGATTCTTGGAAAAGATCACCGTGAAGAGGTATTCCGCGTCGGCCCTCCCCCAGTACGCGGCGAACAGATATCCGCCCAAAGCAATCAAGATCGCGCTGGCAATGCCATGCCACCAACGAAATCGTCTCGGCACGAAGCCGCGTGGGCTTGCCGCGGCGGTCATGATGACCTCGCCGGTCGATCAGTGGTGCACCGGGTCTGTGGTTGTTGGGCGTCCATGACTACCCCTTTGCAGCGCGAACGACGGTGTTGCGGTGTGCTGCTGCTGAGGATTCCGCCGCGGACGCCGGGCCGGCTAGAGTAATCGACTACCTGACGCGTCAGTGCACGAGACCGAGTTCCTGATCAATCTGCGCCCAGTACCGGGGGCCGGTCGGGGTCAGCAGGATCCAGTCGTGAACCTGGCCCTGCGCCAGCACGAAGCCCATCGGGGCGCCGACGGCCAGGGCTTTTTGCTGAAGGGCCAGCGTCTCGTTGTAGAGCGAATCGAATGAGCCCGAGTAGACATACGTCGGCGGCAGGCCGTGAAGTATCGCCGGTGACGCGTACAGCGGACTCACCTCGGGATCGGTGACGGACAGGCCTCCCGCCCACACCCTGCCGATCTGACCCCCGTCGTGCGCCAGGTCGAGCCACGGAGAGAGCAGGACGATCGACGACGGCACCTGCTCACCGTGGGTGAGCGCATATTCAGCCGCCGCCAGAGCAAGGTTGCCGCCCGCGGAGTCACCGGTGACGCTGACATGTCCGGGGTGTGCGGTGATCTGCGAGTCGATGAAGCCGGCCATGTTGGGCACCACCGTGCCGGCCGTGCCGCCCTGCTGCAGCAGCGGGTAGATCGGCACCTCGATGGTCGCGCCGGTCTGATACGCCATCACCGTGTAGTCGATCCAATGAAAGATCGACGGCGGCAAGATGAACGCGCCACCGTGAATGGCCACCACATAATCGCCGTTGGGATGAGCCGGCGTGATCTGCACGACGGGCATCCCGTTATAGGTGGTGTGCTGCACCGTTTCTCCGAGCAGCAACGTCAACACCCGCGGCGGGTTGTTGGTCCCCACGATGCCGGTAAACGGATTGTCGCCGGTAAGCAGCGCCAAGAGCGGTGAATGCGGGTCCGCGAACAGAACATCGAATCCCTGGCTGAATCCGTTCCCCAGCGCCGTGGGGATCTGCTGGATTTCCTGCTGCACACCGAGCAGCGCCTGCTCGAGCGCCGCCAAAGGCGATGCGTTGGCCGCCTCGGTGGCGGAGTACGCGCCGGACGCGCCGGCCAAAGCCTGCACGAACCACTGGTGATAGGCCGCCGCCTGCGAGCTGAGGGCTTGATAGCCCTGGCCGTGCGCGGAGAACACGGCGGCGATCGCCGTGGAGACCTCGTCCTCGGCCGCGGCCAACACCTCGGTGGTGGCGCCCGCCACGCCGCGGTTTGCCGTCGCGACCACCGAACCAATCGAAGCCACGTCCGTAGCCGCGGCGGACATCACGTCTGGCAACGCAACAACATACGACACCGAGCCGCTCCCATTACCGATCGCCGAATAGCCAGAGCCTATGCCCGCGCCGCGGAGTCAGGGGCAAGTTTGCGAGGACCTCCGCCCCTGCGAACACAGGGTTTAAGAGTGTCCACCCCCGGCTATGTATGGATGACCAATATCAGCGTCCGTGCGCGTCCGGCCGATGCGGTCGGTGAGCACCGCGGGAGCGAGACGAAGCGATGACCGCCACGCAACCGGTTACACCTGATCCGCCGACGACTGACATTCCTCGCTACTGGGTAGAGCCGTATTCGCCCAGAGAAAAGGCGCCCCTTGTTGCCGGTGCCACGATCGCGGGCGGCCGGATTCGGCTAATGATCTTCTACGGCAAATCTTCGCATCTTCAGTTCTGGCAAGCCGCTGACACGGTCACGGGGCAACATCTGGCCGTCACGGTGGTCGACTCCGAGAACTCGCTCCCGACCAGCACTGTCGACGCGATTCTTTCCAACACCGCAAGCCTGCGCAGCATCGAGTCGCCAGGCTTGGCGAGGGTGATTGATGTGGGACGCGACTGGTGCGGCGGAGTAGTTGTTTCCGACTGGACGCGCGGTGCCACGCTGAAAGAAGTGGCCCGCACGCAGCCGTCGCCCGTCGGGGTCGCAGACGCGGTGTTATCCCTGGCGGAGACAGCCGACGTCGTGCACGGGGCAGGTTTCGCGTTGTCAATCGACCATCCCGAGCGAATCCGGGTCAGCGTCGACCGGCGCCTGGTGTTGGCTTTTCCGGCGACCATGCCAAATACGACGCCGCGGGATGACCTTCGGGGCATCGGTGCGGTCATGTATGGATTGCTCGTCAACCGCTGGCCCGCCAAAGTCGGTGCCCCGGTTGAGGATTGGGAGAGCGTCGAGACCGATGCAGAGGGCCTGATCCCAGCGCCCGCGGTCCTCAACCCGCAAGTTCCGTTCCTGATTTCATCCACCGCCGCAGGGCTAGTGCGTGATGGCGACGGCATCCGCAGTGCCAAGACGATTTCGACGTTGCTGCGCGAGGCCAGCGACGACGCCAAGAACTACGCGGCGCCCTCCACCACTCGCGAGCTGCTCTTACCTCCACCGCCCGGCTGCTATGCCAGCTTTCGCAATTTCGGACCGGCCGAAAAGGCCGAATACGCTCGCCGTCAGCTGTTGAAAACAATGCTGGGGACAGCGGCGGCTGTCGTTCTCGTCGTGTTGATGACGTTCGCCAGCACAATCAGTCGGATTGTGGGCGCCATCAACACCGACGCGGCGATGCACCCGGACAGGCTGGGACTTCAGACCACCACGGCGAGTCCGGCGACGCCGGCAGCGCCTCCGCCTGCCGCTCGAAGCGGAACGGTAAAGCCGCTCAAAGCCTCAGTCTTTTCACCCGGCGGGGCCCCGGACAGCCCAAACTCGGCCGGGCTGGCCATTGACGGTAATCCCGCCACGGCGTGGTCGACCGACACTTACTTTGACCCCGAACCGTTCCCAAAGTTCAAGGACGGGGTCGGATTACTGTTGGAACTTCCCGAGCCGACATCGCTTAGTGCCGTGACCGTCGATCTGGACAGCACCGGCACGGTGGCACAGATACGGTCATCGCCGAGCGCGGCCCCCGCCAAGCTCAGCGACACCGCCGAACTGAGCCCGCGCACCGGGCTGCGGCCCGGCCACAACGTCATCGCCGTGAACAAGCCCGCCCCGGTGACCGTCGTAGTGCTGTGGATAAGCACCCTCGGCACCACCGGAGGGAAAAGCCACTCCGACATTTCCGAGGTCACCCTCCAGCGGGCAGTCAGCCCGAGGTGATGAACAAAGCAGTCCGGATCCGCTTCGACAGCCCTATGACCACAAAGACTGCGAATCCGACGACCAGCCCAACCACCGCGGATATTCCGGTCTCGACCAACCAGCCCAGCACCGCACCAAGAGGCTTGACACCGTGGCGAACCTGGTCCTCGGCATGGTGGACCAGGTGATACGGCGCATGCCAACCGAGCCGGTCGCCGCCCGCCAGCAGGATGTGGCCGCCGACCCAGAGCATCGCCAGCGTCCCGACGGCTGACAGCGCCGAGAGCACCATGGGCATACCAGCGACGAGACCTCGGCCGACCCGTTGCCCGATTCGGGACGTGGTCTCCGTGAGCTGCAGGCCGACGTCGTCCATCTTGACAACGACGGCGACGACGCCGTACACGACGAGGGTGAGGACCAAGGCGACGACGATGAGAATGATGAGCCGCGGCACCAACGCCTGGTCGGCCACCTCGTTGAGGGCGATCACCATGATCTCGGCGGACAAGATCATGTCGGTCCGGATGGCCCCGCTCACCACTTCGTGCTCGGCGACCGGCGGAGGATCGGCATCACGACCGCGGATGCTCTCCCAAATCTTCTGGGCGCCTTCGTAACACAGGTAGGTAGCGCCGAGCATCAACAGCGGGGTCAGCAGCCGCGGCGCGAACTGACTGAGCAGCATCGCGACCGGCAGGATCACCACGAGCTTGTTACGCAGGGATCCGATCGCGATGCGTTTGATGATCGGCAGCTCGCGCTCGGCGGCGATGCCGTGGACGTATTGGGGGGTCACCGCGGTGTCGTCGATGACGACCCCGGCGGCCTTGGCGGTCGCGCGGCCAGAGGCGGCGGCCAATCGTGCGAGGACCGCGACGTCGTCGAGTAGCCCGAATAGGCCGGCGCTCATCGCGTCTCCCCGATCGCGTGGGAGGTTACGCGGGGTTGGCGAAGACGGGTTGCTCCCCGGACATTCCGGCGACGACGGCAGCGATCTGGTTGGGCGTGCCGATCAGCCCCCTTTGCAGAACTGATTCCCGCGCAAGAGCCGTCGCGGGTTCGTTGCTCATCCATGTTTCGTTGTAGAGGCGCTTCGCGGCCCGGACGGCATCCGGTGACTTCAGCGCGATCTCGCCCGCGAGCGCCAGCGCCGCCGACAGCGGATCCGCGGCTGTCCGGGTGACCAAGCCGAGCTCGGAACCCTCGCTGCCCGAAACGATGCGGCCGGTGAACGTCAACTCCTTCGCGACGTCGATCGGTATAAGTCTCGGCAGCGTCTGCGTGATGCCCATGTCGGGAACGAGGCCCCACTTGACCTCCATGATGCTCAGCCTCGCGTCCGGCGCCGCGATCCGGATGTCCGCGCCGAGCGCAATCTGCAGACCGCCGCCGAAGCAGTTGCCGTGGATCGCGGCGATGACCGGCGCCGGTACCAACGACCAGTCGTAGCTCACGCGCTGAGCGAGGTTCGCGGGCCGGTCCTGGTCTCTGTCCAACAAGACGCCCGTGCCACGTTCGCCACCCATGAAACTCGCGACGTCCAAACCCGAGCAGAAGCTCTTGCCCTCACCGTGCAGAACGACCGCGCGGACCGACGTATCACCGGCCAGCTTCTCCGCGGCGTCCACCAAGGCTTCGAACATCGCTTGGTCGAGCGCGTTGTGTTTGTCGGCGCGCACCATCGTCGCCGTTGCCACGCCGTTGTCTCCGATCCGCACCCGGACCCTGTCTTCGCTCACGGTTAGCAATCTATCGGGCGGGCACCCGACCAGGTCGGCCGCGGCAACCAAAGGTGGAGCTGCCGGAAATCGAAATAGCTAACCGGGCAGACCCACTCGCAGCGCAAGGTGCTCATCGAGTATCCGGCGCAGCGCAGCGTCCATCGGATGAGCGGATGCGAGGTCGCGGCCGAACCGATTGTCCACCGCAACCGCCGCGCCTTCATGCAGTTCGGCGGTGTCGACCTGATCGACGAATGGATCGAACAACGCGGGCGGCGTGGCCAGGTAATACAGCGCCCGGCGCGACTCGGTCAACCCGACGGCATACATCAGTCCGTGTTGGGTGATCACGAAGAGTTCGGACGTGACCCTGGCGTTCGGGGTCTCGGTCTCGCCCCATGCCATTGCGGCACGCCGGGTCTGCGCCAATCGATCCGAAACGTGGTCCGTGAGGGTGAGCAAACTATCGACGAGTGCTCCACCGGTTCGCGGATATGCGCCGATGGCTGGTCCGAAGTACCGCTGGAAGATCTCGCCGAAAAAGTCGTACTGTTGCTCGCTCATCGCGCACTCCCGGGTTCAGACAGGCCCCTCAATTGTGCGCCCAAAATCGTCAGCTGTGCAGCACGGGTTTGGCCAGGACGGCGACCTCGCTCCCCCGCAATCGATGCCGCACCGCCAAGGGCACACCGACGACGACTACCTGCTGGGGTCGCAGGAGCTGCATCTTCTGTTGTGGAGCTGCCGGGAATCGAACCCGGGTCCTACGGCATTCCCTCAAGGCTTCTCCGTGCGCAGTTCGCTATGCCTCTGCTCGGATCTCCTGGTCACGCGAACTAGCCAGGATGACGATCCCAGTCGCTGTGTATGTCCCGATGAGTCCCGCGACCGGACTCACCGGTGGATCCCTCTAGCTGACGCCAGGCTCCGGGTCGAGGGCGTTCCCGGTCTGACGGACTAGCTGTCGCTTAGGCAGCGAGAGCGTAGTCGCGCTGATGTGAATCGGCGCTTATATGGTTGCAACGACGCTTACGGTGGTCTCTTGCCTGCACCGGCACGCTTCCCTTGATTCGATGCGCGAAGTCGAAACCTTTCAGCCCCTTGTCTTTGTTGCTTCGAGCATCCCTGCCGATTTTCGGCAGGACAATCCATGGTACGCGGTAACCAACAACGGGCAACGGAATTAACTTCCCGCGCCGACCGCCAAAAGCCGAGTACCCCCGGTCGGGCGACTGCAGGGGGTACTCGGTGCCAAGACGGTACTTCGGGTTACTTGATGCCGACGACGTCCTGCGCGATGGCGGCGACGTGGGTCTGCGCGGCGGAAACGATGCGTTGCCGGTTCTTGTGCGCCTCCTCGTAGGCGATGATCGCCCGAACGTCGCTGGGGTCCGTCAGCTTTCTGATCGCGGCCACCGCCTCGTTGACGTTCAGGTCGTCGTACTTGCGGATCGGCAGCTCCTTTGCGTCCAAGACACCGGCGGCCGTCCGGCCCGAGTGCAAGGCGCTGGCGGCCCCGTCGGCCCCCTCGGACCGGGTGACCCGCTCGGCGGCCTTCAGCGCCGCGCTCTGGGAAGCGGATAGCGCCTTCGCCGCGATCTCGCCGGCGTTGCCGCCGCGCTTGACCAGGTCGTTAAACGCCGGACCCGCCGAGCGCAGCGCCTCAACGGTCCGGTCGACCCCCCGCGCCGACCACGCTGCCGGCAGGTTGACCAGCTTCACCGCGGTGCCGGCGGCCGCCTGCAACGGCGTGCGGCGTAGCGCGGCCGGCCCGCCAAGCGCGTCCTCGGCCAGCACGGTCGTGATCCAGTCCACGGTCGCCGAATGGGCAGTGATCAGGCGCTCGGCCAAATTCTCGATGTCCTGGCGCTTTGCGGCGACGGCCAGCGCCTTGAGGTACCGAGCGCGGTCCAACAGCTGGTCCTCGAGCGCGAGATCGCCCAGCAGCGCCTCATCGAACGGTTGCGCCTGCTCGGTCAGCGCCTTGACTGCTGCGGCGGCACGACCCAGGAACGGACCGATGACGTCGGGGTAACCCCCCACCTTGCGGATCGCGGACTCAAGGGACTCGGCGCGCTTGCGGGCATTGGCCGCGTTCTGCGACAGCTCGCGGCGCACGGCGTCGGTGCGCGCCTGGACAACGCGGGTTTCCGCGATCTGGATCTCGGTGTTGGTCAAGTCGAGCAGCGTGCGCAGCTGCGCGAGCAAACGGGTGGTGTCGGGTGCAGTCATTATTGTCGGCCTCCTGGCGTTGACGATTTTGATGTCGGCGCGAGGTGCGCCTGTAAGTTCCGGCTACCCGATCGCCCCCGGAGAACAAACCCCCAATGCGCGGGGTGTGAGATGTCGCTTCGCTTGTAGCGCGTGCGCCAAATATGGCCTCAGATCACGAAATTGAGGTTTTCAACGACCTGTCTGGCGATGTCTTTTTCGCCGCCGAGCTCGATGTCCTGGGCGCGCGCAGGGCACATGGGACGCCCGCCCGACAGCCTGGTGAACTGCAGCCCGTCCAGCCGAATCGTCGCCGTCGGCTCCTGGTCGCCGAAGTCCTCGACCAGCTGGGCGCGACCGTCCACGCTGACACGGATTTCGCGGGCCACCGGGCCGGTCAGCTCGAACAGGATGCGCGAACCGTCGGGCGCCTTGCCGCGTTTGCCGACCACGTAACCCATGGTGGCCGCGATCTCGTCGAGCGAAAGCTGCGACGCGGGCCCGACGAGCTCGCTCTCGGACGACGGCCGCGACAGCGCCTCGCGGATGTCCTGCTCGTGCATCCAGCAGTCGAACGTGCGCACCCGCATGAACCGGCCGTACGTTTCCGGGCCCACCGGCGTCGGCATCACCGCGTTCCACTCCTCTTCCGACATGCCGGCCAGCGCCTTGCGTCGATCGGCGGTGATCTCCCTGAACCGCGCGAGCACTTCCGCGCCCGACTCCCCGCCGAGGTGGCGCACCCAGCACTCGTTCATTACGCCGATGTCGTTGCGCACGTGGTCGAGCGCCGACACGTCGATATCGGGCTGCGGGGCCGCGATGCCGGCCAAGAACGATTCGGTGCCGATAATGTGCGACACCACGGCCTTGACGTCCCAGCCGGGTAGCGGCGTCGGCGCCAGCCAATCGCCCTCCGGCAGGCCGTCGAGCAGCGCGTCGATGGAGTCCCACACGGCGAAGAGCCCGGACAGGACGTCGGATTTATCCAGCTGCGTGACGGGGCGGTCGGCCATGGACGGATAGTAGGCCGATCGCGAGCCGATCCGTTAGCTTGCGGCGATCATCGCCACGGAACCCATGGCCATCACCATGCCGACGCCCTGGCATCGGCTCACCCGCTCGCGCAGCACCACCATCGCGAGCACGACCGTCGCCGCCGGATACAGCGAGATCAAGATGCTGGCCAGCGAAAGCAGCCAGGTGTGCAGCGCCAGCAGCATGGTCACGTTCGCGCAGATGTCCAGCACGGCCACGCCCAGCGCCAGCTTCAGCGGCTTGCCGGCCGGCATCTTCAGGTTCTTGCTCATCGCGGACATCGCGAACACCACCGCGGAGGCGGACAGCCGGGCGAACACCAGCGGCCAGAGTTTGGTCTCGTGCGGCGCCTGATGAAGAAACACCAGGTTCAGCCCCATCGCCGAGCCCGCCACGACCGTCAGCCAGGCGACCTTCGGGGTGAATCGATACGGCGTCACTCCCTCGACCGCCGCTTCGCGGCTGACCAGCATGACGGCGACCAGGGCCAGCACCACGCCCACCGAGGCCGCGCGACCCGGCCGCTCCCCCAGCGCCACACCGACCGCCACCGGTACCGCGGCATTGAGCACGGCGGCCAACGGAGAAACCACCGATATCGGGCCGGCGCCCAGCGCGGCGAAAAACGCCCACATGCCGAACGCCATCCCGACGCCGTACAGGCAGCCCCACACGACCGCGCCGCACTGAATGGGGCCGCCCACCACGACGGCCAGCAGACCGAGCAATACTGCCTCGACCGGGTAGGCCACGAGCATCACTCGCAGCGCCGCTACCCGTCGAGCGGCCACACCGCCCACGAAATCGCTGACGCCGTACGTAACGGCCGACAGCTGGGCGTAAGCCGCCCCGATCAGTTCATGCCCTTGGCGCGTCGCCCCAGTTCGCGAAGCACTTCGCGCTGGGCATCGCGCTGGGCCATGTCCTGACGTTTATCGTGAGCCCGCTTGCCTCGTGCCAGCGCGAGCTCAACCTTGACCTTGCCCTCGGAGAAGTAAAGTGACAGTGGCATCAGGGCGAGGTTACCATCTCGTATCTTGCCGACTAGTCTGTCGATTTGTTGCCTATGCAACAACAACTTTCGATTGCGACGCGGATCATGGTTGGTCCAGCTACCGTGCTGATACTCAGGAATGTGCAAGTTACGCAACCACACTTCGCCGTCATCGATGGTTGCGTAGGCATCGGCTAGAGAGGCCTGCCCTTCCCGCAGGCTCTTTACTTCGGTGCCTTGCAAAGCGACCCCCGCCTCGAAAATCTCGAGGATCGAATAGTTGTGCCGCGCTTTGCGATTGGTGGCCACGATCCGTTTGCTGCCGGGCTTGTCGCCGGCCGCCTTGGCCCCGCGGGAGTCCTTGGCCACAGCTATCGCCGTACGTACAGGCGCAACGTCACGTAGGCGGTCAGGGCGGCCATCGACACGCCGAGCAGGAACAGCCACGGCGAGATGTAGACGATGTCGGCGTAGTCGACCCGTGCGATCAGGTTGGCTTGGTAGAACTGGTTCAGCGCGTTGTCCAAAAACGTTGCCCGTACCAGGATTAACCCCGCGACCGAGATCGCGACACCAACCGCCGCGGCGACCATCGCCTCGACCAGGAACGGCAGCTGGGTATACCAGCGGCTCGCGCCGACCAGGCGCATGATCCCGATCTCCGTGCGGCGCGTATACGCCGCCACCTGGACCATATTGGCAATCAACAGGATCGCGCCGACGGCCTGTACCAGGGCGACGGCAAACGCTGCCTTGCTCAGCCCGTCCAGGACCGCGAACAGACGGTCGATCAAGTCTTTCTGGTTGAGCACCGAAAGCACACCGGGTTGTCCCTGCATTGCAGAGTCAAAGTCCTTGTGCTGCTCGGGATTGTCCAGCTTGACGATGAACGAGGCTGGGAAGGAATCCTTTCCGGCAACGTCTTTGTACTGCGGGAACTTCCGGATCGCGTCGTCGTAGGCGTCCTGACGGTTGAGGAAGCGCACCGATTTGACGTCTTGCCGTGCTTCGATCTTTTCGCGCAGCGCCTTGCACGGGTTGGTGCCGCAGGACGGGTCGTTGGCAGACACGTCCTCGGTGAGGAACACCTGCGTCTCGACGCGGTCCAGGTAGATGGCGCGGGAATGGTCGGCCAACAGGACCACCAGCAGCCCGCCGCCGAACAGGCCGATCGAGATCGCGGTCGTCAGGATCATCGCGGCCGTCATCGTGACGTTGCGACGAAGGCCGGTCAGGACCTCGTTGAGCAGGAAGCCGAAGCGCACTTAGCGATCCATCCCGTAGATGCCGCGCTGCTCGTCGCGAACCAGCCGGCCCAGCGACAGCTCGACGACCCGCTGCCGCATGGAGTCGACGATGTGGTGGTCGTGCGTCGCCATGAGCACCGTGGTGCCCGTGCGGTTGATCCGCTCCAACAAATCCATGATGTCCTTACTGGTGTCCGGGTCGAGGTTGCCGGTCGGCTCGTCGGCCAGCAGCACCAGCGGGCGGTTGACGAACGCGCGGGCGATGGCGACCCGCTGCTGCTCGCCGCCGGACAACTCGCCCGGCAGCCGGTTGGCCTTTCCGGACAGCCCGACCGTTTCCAGCACCTCGGGCACCGTCCGGTTGATCGCCTCGCGGCGCTTGCCGATGACCTCCAGCGCGAAAGCGACGTTTTCGTACACGGTCTTTTGCTGCAGCAGCCGGAAATCCTGAAATACGCAGCCGATGACCTGACGCAGCTTCGGTACGTGACGTCCGGGGAGCTTGTTGACGTGAAACTTCGATACCCGGATATCACCGGTGTTCGGGCTCTCCTCGGCCAGCAACAGCCGCATGAACGTCGACTTGCCCGACCCCGAAGGGCCGATCAGGAAGACGAATTCACCCTTGTCGATTTTGACGTTGATGTCGTCCAGCGCCGGACGAGCCGACGCTTTGTACTTCTTGCTGACGTTGTCAAGGGTGATCATCACGGCACGCCAGTGTAGCCGTGAATTTCGCTGGCGAGCCAAGTCAGCTGGCCGGTGGCGGGGAACTCGGCACCGGACCGGGCCCGGGCTGGGGTAGCTGCGTCGGCGTCGGCGTCGGGCTGGAGCTGGGCGGGCAGAAGGGCGGCGGTAGCAGGCACGGCGGCGTAGGCAACTGGAACGGCGGGGGCGTGGTGGTCGTCGTCGTGAGGGGCGGGGGCATGGTGGTGCTTGGGGTCGTGGTCGGAGTCGGCGTGACCGTCACGGTGGCCGGCGGCTGCTGCACACGGCTGCGCGGCACCCAGGTGTAGTTGGGGTCCGGCACGAAGCCCGGCGGCACCACCTGCGGGGCCGGGGGCTTGGGGGTCGCTTCCGGACGGTAGGTGTCGTAAACCCACCACACCGCCAAGAACGCGATGATCAGCACCAGCGTGGACGTGCGCATCCGGCCGCCGAAGAGGTGGCTCCAGCGCCGTCGTTGCTTGTCCTCGCCGCGATTCTCGAGGATGCTCACGGTGAACTTCAACGCCGTCGCACCGCATCTTCGACTTTGCCGTCGGTCGCCCCTTCCGCGGCTTCGGCGGCGGGCACGGACGGGTCCTCGACGAGGCCGACCGTCGCGTCGGCCGCGGTCACGATGCCGACCCGGGCCAGCGCCCGAATGACCAGGACACGCAGCTGGCGGCCGACCTCGAACTGTTTGCCGGGCAGGGTGCGGGCCACCACACGCAGGGTGACGGTGTCGACCTCGATGCTTTCCACGCCCATGACGGTGGGCGGATCCAGCAGCAGTTCCCCGAGCACGGGGTTGTCCATGGCGCGGTCGCATTCCTGGTGCAAGACCTCGTTGACCCGGTTCAGGTCGGCGTTGGTCGACACCGGGATGTCCACCACCGCGCGTGCCCAATCCTTCGACAGGTTGACCACCTTGACGATCTGTCCATTGGGAATGGTCAGCACCTCACCGTCCGGTGAGCGCAGCCGCGTGACCCGCAGCGTGACGTTCTCGACCGTGCCGGTGGCTTCGGTCGAGGCGACGACGGTCAGGGTGACCAGGTCACCGAACCCGTACTGCTTCTCCACCAGGATGAAGAAGCCGGAAAGCAGATCCCTGACCAGCTGCTGGGCGCCGAAGCCCAGCGCAGCGCCGACCACGGTCGCCGGCGCGACCAGCCCGCCCACCGAAAACTGCAGGATGCCGGCGATCTGCATCATCACCCAGATGCCGATGATGACGATGGACACCCAGGAGATCACCGACGCCACCGCCTGGCGGTGCTTGGACGTCTCCGAGCGCACCAGCGCGTCGCTTTCGGCGAAGCCCTCGGTGAGCTGGCGCGTCACCTGCTGGGCCACCCAGTTGACGAACCGGGCCATGAGCATGGCCGCGATCAGCACCATGACGATGCGCAGGCCGCGGGTGATGATCCATTGGCCGGCTTCGCCGCGCCAGAAGTCGTGCCAGCCCAGCGCCTTTATCGAAGCGGTCGATGCAAGAACAGTGGTGTTAGTCGTCATCTTTTCGGTTGCGCCACCGGATTCCCGCTTCCAGGAACCCGTCGATGTCTCCGTCCAGGACGGCGGCCGGATTGCCCACCTCGTAGTCGGTTCGCAGATCCTTGACCATCTGATACGGGTGCAGTACGTAGGAGCGCATCTGGTTACCCCAGGAGCTGCCGCCCTCACCCTTCAACGCGTCCAGCTCAGCGCGCTCTTCTGATCGCTTGCGCTCCAACAACTTTGCCTGAAGCACTCGCATTGCCGAGATCTTGTTCTGCAGTTGCGATTTTTCGTTCTGGCAAGTCACGACGATACCCGTTGGGATGTGGGTTAAACGAACCGCCGAGTCGGTGGTGTTCACCGACTGACCGCCGGGACCGCTGGAACGGTAGACGTCCACGCGCACGTCCCCGTCGGGGATATCGATGTGGTCGGTGGTCTCCACCACCGGAAGCACCTCGACTTCGGCGAAGGAAGTCTGGCGCCGGCTTTGGTTGTCGAACGGGCTGATCCGCACCAGCCGGTGCGTGCCCTGTTCGACGGACAGCGTGCCGTAGGCGTACGGCGCATGCACCGCGAACGTGGCGCTCTTGATCCCGGCCTCTTCGGCGTAGGAGGTGTCGAACACCTCGACGCCGTACTTGTGTTGCTCGGCCCAGCGGATGTACATCCGCATCAGCATCTCGGCCCAGTCGGCCGCGTCCACGCCACCGGCGCCCGAGCGAATGGTGACCAGCGCCTCGCGTTCGTCGTACTCGCCCGACAACAGCGTGCGCACCTCGGCGGCCTCTATATCGGCGCGCAGCGCTTTGAGTTCGGCGTCGGCCTCGGCGAGCGCGTCGATGCCGCTGGCGGCATCCCCTTCTTCGGCCGCCAGCTCGTACATCACCGGAAGATCGTCGAGGCGCTGGCGCAGCTCTTCGATGCGGCGCAGCTCGCCCTGCGCGTGGGACAACTGGCTGGTCACCCGCTGCGCGTTGCTCTGGTCGTCCCACAATTTGGGATCGGACGCCTCGTGCTCGAGCTTCTCGATCCGGCTGCGCAGACCGTCGACGTCGAGCACCCGCTCCACCGTGGTCAGGGTGGAGTCAAGGGCGGCAATGTCGGCTTGACGGTCGGGTTCCACAGCCGCCCACGTTACCGGCGACGAATGCTCAGGTCGTCGTCCGGGCGGCAGCGTTTAGCATCAGGTGACCCGTATGTGCAGCCCGGACCGCGACGCTCAGCCCCCTCGCGCACGGCCCGGCACGAGTAGAAGGCTCGAGGATGCGCTTATATCACGTCGCGATTGTTGGCTCCGGGCCGTCGGGTTTCTTCGCCGCGGCATCGTTGCTCAAGGCGGCCGACGCGTCGGAGGACATCGACGTGGCGATCGACATCCTCGAGATGCTGCCGACGCCCTGGGGGCTGGTCCGCTCCGGCGTCGCGCCCGACCACCCGAAGATCAAGTCGATCAGCAAGCAATTCGAGAAGACCGCCGAAGACCCCCGCCTTCGCTTCTTCGGCAATGTGGTGGTCGGTGAGCACGTGAGCGCCGCCGAACTCGCCGAGCGCTACCACGCGGTGATCTACGCCATCGGGGCGCAATCGGATCGGTCGTTGAAGATCCCCGGCGAGGACCTGCCGGGCAGCATGGCCGCCGTCGAATTCGTCGGCTGGTACAACGCGCACCCGCACTTCGAGACGTCGACCCCGGATCTGTCGGGCGCCCGGGCGGTGGTCATCGGCAACGGCAACGTCGCGCTGGACGTCGCCCGCATCCTGGTGACCGACCCCGACGAGCTCGCCCGCACCGACATCGCCGACCACGCCCTGGAGTCGCTGCGCCCGTGCGGCGTCGAGGAAGTGGTGGTCGTCGGTCGGCGCGGGCCGCTGCAGACGGCGTTCACCACGCTGGAGCTCCGCGAGTTGGCGGATCTGGAGGGGGTCGACGTGATCGTCGACCCGGCGCAGCTGGAGGGCATCAGCGACGAGGATGCGGCCGCGGCGGGGAAGACGACCAAACAGAACATCAAGGTGTTGCGCGACTACGCCGCGCGGGCGCCGCGCCCCGGCCACCGCCGAATAGTCTTCCGCTTCCTCACTTCGCCGATCGAGATCAAGGGCGACGGCAAGGTCGAGAGCATCGTGTTGGGCCGCAACG
Organism: Mycobacterium sp. IEC1808; assembly: GCF_002101935.1. NCBI lineage: Bacteria > Bacillati > Actinomycetota > Actinomycetes > Mycobacteriales > Mycobacteriaceae > Mycobacterium > Mycobacterium sp. IEC1808. Next base: position 188,333 of record NZ_LQPV01000015.1, read on the forward strand.
AACTGGTCACCGATGAGAGCGGGTGGGTATCGGCCAAGGACACCGGCGAGCGAGAGGAACTGCCGGCCCAGTTGGTGGTGCGGTCCGTCGGATACCGCGGAATGCCCACGGCCGGGCTGCCTTTCGACGACAAGAGCGCAACCATCCCCAACACCGACGGCCGCGTGCACGGCAGCCGCAACGAGTACGTCGTCGGGTGGATCAAGCGCGGGCCGACCGGTGTGATCGGTACCAACAAGAAGGACTCCCAAGACACCGTCGACACGCTGCTGAACGACCTGGCCTGCTCGAAACAACAGGGCGCGCTCGCGGAGTTCCCCGACGACCACGCCGACAAGCTGGCCGAGTGGCTGGAGTCCCGGCAGCCGAAGGTCGTGACGTCGGCCCACTGGGAGGTCATCGATCGCCACGAGCGAGCGGCCGGCGAGCCGCACGGGCGTCCACGGGTCAAGCTGCCGAGCGTGGCCGAAATGCTACGAATCAGCCACGGCTGACCCGGCGCCTCAAAACCATTGGCGGTAAGCCCGATTGGGCTGGCGGGACACCCCCAGTTTGACCAGCAGTCGCGACACGTGGTTCTTCACGACGTCTTCGCCAAGCAGCGTCCGGTCGGCGATTTGCCGGTTGGTCAGGCCGTCGCCGAGCAATCCGAGCAACGTTCGCTCCCGGTCGTTGAAGGCCCACAGCTCGTCGCTGTTCTCGATGGTCCACCACAGTCTCGCCATCAATGCCGCCGCGGCATGAGTGTCAAGCAGCGACCGGCCCGCGCCCACATCCTTGATGGCGCAGGCCAATTCCATTCCCTTGACGTCTTTGACGACATAGCCGCTGGCACCGGCCAGGATCGCGTTCAGCATCGCCTCGTCGGAGGTGGACGACGTCAGGATCAGGCAGCGCAGCTCCAGCATGCAGGACAACAGTTCTCGGCACAGCTCGATGCCGTTGCCGTCGGGCAACCAGTCGTCGAGCACCGCGACGTCGGGGCCGACCGCGGGAATCTTGTTCATCGCCTCGGCGACGGATCCGGCCTCGCCGACGCAGTCGAGTTCGGGGTCCGCACAAAGCAAATCGACCAGGCCGCGCCGCACCGCCTCGTGATCGTCGACCAGAAATACTCTTAACGCCGCTCCTCCGGAGCCCAACCGAGTCCCCACCCGTAAGCCTCTACAGGTTGCTCGAACGCGCGGCGAGAACGGAAGTTCCAGGGAGGTGCGCGCCGCACAGGTCGAAACAGGCGCGCGCGTCGGTGACGAACAGCTGATCCCGCCCCCCGCCGGCGGAGAGGTATTGATCGACCGACCCGCTCACGACGGCAGATTCGACGGACACGTCGGGATACAAGCGGGTCCACCGCGCGATGCGCCGCCTCAGTTGGGCTCCCGCCGAACATTTCGTGTCGGCATCGTCGCCCCCCGCGGCCACCGCGATCGCCAGCACCGGCGCGTGCCGCAGCATCGCCTCCTCGAAGGCATGGCGCAGCCCCACCGCGTTGTCTGCCTGCACGATGACGCGGTCGAGATTGGCGATTGCCGGCCTGCCCGCCGGGCGGCGGATGACGGCTACCGGACAGAGGGCCGACGCGGCCAGGCTGGCCGACAGGGACCCGGCCCCACGGGCCGCATGACTCAGTCCGACGGATCCGACACAGATCATCGCCGCCGACCTCGACTCTTCGGTTAGCTTGGCAAGCGGGCTGCCCCAAAGGATTTCAGCTTCGATCTTCACCTGTTGCCCGGTCGCCTCAACCGCCCGACGAGCGTCGTGCAACACGGCGCGGGCCGCGGCCAGTCGGCCGTCATGGGCCCAGCGTGGTGGAGATTCCGGCGGCGCGACCACATATACCAACCGCAGCGGTATGTCTCGGCTGACCGCCTCGTCGACAGCCCAGCGCGCCGCATCGGTGGCCGTTTTCGACCCGTCGACACCAACGACGACCGTCGGGGCTGGCTGAAGCATCGCGGTCTCCTGTGCTGATCAGAGGGGACAAATCACGGATTCGTCCCACCCAACGCTATTGAGCGCAGACCGGCGCAACCCAGGGGCATTCGGTTCACAAATGGGGGCCATTAGTCCCTATCGATAACGGGGCAGACGGTCACCTTCGTCGCAATGCCGCATCACTTGGCGGATTCCGCTTCGGGCGTCCGACCCCGAAAATGAATTCAGTCGTTTTCAGGTATCGAAATCCGGCGGGCGTTATCGCAATGACCCACTTGCCTTTTCGTCTTAAAACTCCAGTAGAAACGCGGATTGGCGCCTACATTTTTATGACCACCGCCGGCGGGCCGGCGGCGGAAAAGGTGCCGATTCGGGCTCGGCACGGTTCACCCGGCACACCCATAAGGGAGATCTGACAATGGATTACGCCTTTTTTCCGCCCGAATTCAATTCCGCCAGGATGTACAGCGGTCCGGGTTCCGGGTCGCTTTTGGCAGCGGCGGGAAGCTGGGACTCGCTGTCCGCCGAACTGGGTACCACGGCCGAAACGTATGGCTCGGTGCTCTCGGCACTGACCACGCTGCACTGGCATGGCCCGGCGTCGGCAGCGATGACCGCCGCGGCGACTCCCTACGTCGAGTGGCTGACCACAACCGCCCAGCAGACGAAGCAGACCGCCATGCAGGCGCGGGCGGCGGCGGCGGCGTTCGACCAGGCGTTCGCCATGACGGTGCCCCCGCCGGTGATCGCGGTCAACCGCGCGCAGCTGCAGGCGCTGATCGCGACGAACTTCTTCGGCCAGAACACCGCGGCGATCGCGGCCACCGAGGCCCAGTACGCCGAGATGTGGGCCCAGGACGCCACCGCGATGAACGGCTACGCCGCGACAGCGACGGCCGCTTCCCGGTTGACGTCCTTTGCGTCCCCGCAGCAGACCACCAACCCCGATGGCCTGAACGAGCAGACCGCCGCGGCCAATCAGGCGGCCAGCGACCCGCTCGGGGATCTGTACCAGGCGCTGTACCAGTTGACCGCACAGATCGGCGACGGTCTGCAGAACCTGTTGAACCTCAGCCCGATTCCAATCAGCTCCACCAGTTGGAACAACATCAGCGTGCTGGACTCCATCCAGCTCGTGAACACGGCGATCTCCGGGACCGGAACCATGGCCGGGATCCCGGCGTCGCTGAGCGGCAACACAGCCAATCTCTTCGGCATCCAAGCGAATATGGCGTACCTCGCTGGCCTGGGGGCACCCGCGCCCGCGCTCGGGCCGATAGGGCTCGGGCAATTGCAGGGCGCCGCAACGGGGGTCGGCGGACTACCCAACGCGATCACGGTCAGCATGGGGCGGGCCAACGCGATCGGGCCGATGGCGGTGCCCGCCAGCTGGTCGGCGCCGTCGGCCAGCCGCGTCTCGGCGCTGCAGCCCGCCGGCCTCACCACCCTTCCGGGCACCGACGAGCTGGCCGGTTCCGGCTATCCCGGCGTTCCCGGCATGCCGGCGGGTACGTTGGCCCGGGCGTCGGGCGTCCTGCCACGCTACGGAACCCGGCTCACCGTGATGACGCGCCCGCCCGCGGGCGGGTGACCGCTACGCGGCCGGCGGTTCGGCGGGAACGAACCGCCAGTTGTCGGGGTTCTTGGGCGAATAGACCACCGGGAGCAGCTGGCCCATGGTCGGCCAGTGGTCGACGTCGACCGCCATGCGCTGATACACCTCGTGCTCGCTGACCGTGGGTCCGTTGATGACCCCGGCGACCGTGACGTACTGCTCGCCGGTCGCGTCCGGCCGCGGGCTGACGCCCGTCACCAGGAGGGTGCCGTGCGCGAGCTCACCGCGGGGGCCGCGCGGGGCGAACCGCTGCGCAAGGGCCACTCCCAGGACCGCGACGAGCAGAATCAGCACACCGTATTCCCACATCCGGCCATGGTAGGACTGCTCAATGACCGACGACGATCTGGCGCTGGCACTCGCGCTGGCCGACCGCGCCGACGCGCTGACCTCCGCGCGGTTCGGGGCGCTTGACCTGCGCGTCGACACCAAACCCGATCTGACCCCGGTCACCGACGCTGACAGGGCGGTCGAAACCGAACTTCGTGACGTGCTCGGGCGCGAACGGCCGGACGACGGCATCGTCGGCGAGGAGTTCGGTGGAACCGCCACCTTCAGCGGGCGGCAGTGGATCATCGATCCGATCGACGGCACCAAGAATTTCGTGCGCGGGGTGCCGGTGTGGGCCAGCCTGATCGCGTTGCTCGAGGACGGCGTTTCGTCGGTCGGCGTCGTGAGCGCACCGGCGCTGCACCGCCGGTGGTGGGCGGCGCGTGGCCGCGGCGCGTTCGCCACGGTCGACGGCGGTCCCCCCCGATCGCTGTCCGTTTCCTCAGTGGCACAACTGGATTCGGCGAGCCTGTCGTTCTCCAGCCTTTCGGGATGGGCGCAACGCGGGCTGCGCGATCGCTTCGTCGGCCTGACCGATGCGGTGTGGCGGGTGCGGGGCTACGGCGACTTCTTTTCTTACTGCCTGGTCGCCGAGGGGGCGGTCGACATCGCCGCCGAACCGGAGGTGTCGGTGTGGGATCTGGCGGCGCTCGACGTCCTGGTGCGCGAGGCGGGCGGAACGTTCACCGGCCTGGACGGGACCGCGGGCCCGCACGCGGGCAGCGCCGTGGCGACAAACGGACTGCTGCATGAGCAGGTGCTTTCGGGCCTGCGAGCCTAGTCTTTGTGAATTAGTTAACAGGCGGTCGCATCTATCTTACTCCGGAGTAAGATAGGTTTTATCCGCAACGCCCATCGATAGAGGCTGAAATGACCGACACCCGTTCCGGTTCAAAACAGACTTCAGAAAACACTCGCTCACGCGCCCGACGGCGCGGCCGCAAGACCGGCGTCGGGCTGCAACCGCACAAGCGCACGGGCATTGACATCACCCTGGCGCTGCTCACCCCGCTGGTCGGCCAGGAGTTCTTGGACAAATACCATCTGCGCGACCCGCTGAACCGGGGCCTGCGCTACGGCACGAAGACCATCTTCTCCACCGCCGCGGCCACTTCCCGCCAGTTCAAACGGGCCCAGAACCTGCGCGGCGGACCGACCCGGCTGAAGTCCAGCGGCAAGGACTACTTCGACCTGACGCCCGACGACGAGCAGAAGATGATCGTCGAGACCCTCGACGAGTTCGCCGCCGAGGTGCTACGTCCCGCGGCGCACGACGCCGACGAGGCCGCGACCTACCCGCCCGATCTGATCGCGAAGGCCGCCGAGTTGGGCATCACCGCGATCAACATCCCCGAGGACTTCGACGGCATCGCCGCGCACCGCTCCAGCGTGACCAACGTGCTGGCGGCCGAGGCGCTGGCCTACGGCGACATGGGCCTGGCCCTGCCCATCCTGGCACCCGGCGGCGTCGCCGCGGCCTTGACCCATTGGGGCAGCGCCGACCAGCAGGCCACCTACCTGCACGAGTTCGCCGGCGAGAACGTCCCGCAGGCCTGCGTGGCGATCGCCGAACCACAACCCCTGTTCGACCCCACCCGGTTGAAGACCACCGCCGTGCGCACCCCGAGCGGATACCGGCTCGACGGCGTGAAGTCTTTGGTTCCCGCCGCGGCCGAGGCCGAGCTGTTCGTCGTCGGCGCCCAGCTGAACGGCAAGCCCGCGCTGTTCATCGTCGAATCGTCCGCCAAAGGCCTTACCGTCAAGGCGGATCCGAGCATGGGAATCCGTGCCGCAGCGCTGGGCCAGGTCGAGCTGTCCGGGGTGTCGGTGCCGCTGGGCGCCCGCCTGGGCGAGGACGAGGCCTCCGACGAGGATTACTCCGAGGCGATCGCGCTGTCCCGGCTCGGCTGGGCGGCGCTCGCGGTCGGCACCTCGCACGCCGTGCTCGACTACGTCGTCCCATACGTCAAGGAGCGCCACGCCTTCGGGGAGCCGATCGCGCATCGTCAGGCCGTGGCCTTCATGTGCGCCAACATTGCCATCGAGTTGGACGGACTGCGGCTGATCACCTGGCGCGGCGCCGCCCGCGCCGAACAGGGCTTGCCGTTCACCCGGGAGGCGGCGCTGGCCAAGCGGCTCGGCGCCGACAAGGGCATGCAGATCGGCCTGGACGGCGTGCAACTGCTCGGCGGCCACGGCTTTACCAAGGAGCACCCGGTCGAGCGCTGGTACCGCGACCTGCGGGCCATCGGCGTCGCCGAGGGCGTTGTCGTCATCTGAGTCGTCAGCTAAAACGAGCCGAAAGTTCAACCATGGCAATCAATCTGGAACTGCCCCGCAAGCTGCAGTCGGTGATCGTCAAGACCCACCAGGGCGCCGCCGAGATGATGCGGCCGATCGCCCGCAAGTACGACCTCAAGGAGCACGCCTACCCGGTCGAGCTCGACACCCTGATCAGCCTTTTCGAGGGCGCGTCCGAATCGGTGGCATTCGCCGGGGCCGACGCGCTGCGCGACGAGGACGAGGACAGGGACCGAAACCACAACGGCGCCAACATGGCCGCGCTGCTGCAGACGATGGAAGCCTGCTGGGGCGACGTCGCGATGATGCTGTCGGTTCCCTACCAGGGGCTTGGTAATGCCGCCATCTCCGCGGTCGCCACCGACGAACAACTGGAACGCCTGGGCAAGGTCTGGGCGGCGATGGCCATCACCGAACCCGGCTTCGGGTCCGACTCGGCGGCGGTGTCCACCACCGCCAAGCTCGACGGCGACGAGTACGTCATCAACGGCGAGAAGATCTTCGTCACCGCGGGCTCGCGCGCCACCCACATCGTGGTGTGGGCCACGCTGGACAAGTCACAGGGCCGCGCCGCGATCAAGTCGTTCATCGTGCCGCGCGAACATCCCGGCGTCACGGTCGAACGCCTGGAGCACAAGCTCGGCATCAAGGGTTCGGACACCGCGGCGATCCGGTTCGATAACGTCCGCATTCCCAAGGACAACCTGCTGGGCAACCCCGAAATCGAGGTCGGCAAGGGCTTTTCGGGGGTGATGGAGACCTTCGACAACACCCGCCCGATCGTCGCCGCCATGGCCATCGGGGTCGGCCGCGCCGCGCTGGAGGAGATCCGCAAGATCCTCACCGAGGCCGGGGTCGAGATCTCCTACGACCGGCCCTCACACGCCCAAAGCGCGGCCGCGGCGGAGTTCCTGCGGATGGAGGCCGACTGGGAGGCCAGCTACCTGCTGTCGCTGCGCGCGGCGTGGCAGGCGGACAACAAGATCCCCAACTCCAAAGAGGCCTCGATGAGCAAGGCCAAGGCCGGGCGGATGGCCAGCGACGTCACCCTCAAGTCCGTCGAATTGGCAGGCACCGCAGGGTATTCCGAGCAGTCCATGCTGGAAAAGTGGGCGCGCGACTCCAAGATCCTGGACATCTTCGAGGGCACCCAACAAATCCAGCAGCTGGTGGTCGCGCGGCGGCTGCTGGGGCTGTCGTCCGCGGAGCTCAAGTAGCGATCGGTCGCGGCGGAGCCGCATCCTCGTCGGGGCCGAGCAGGTCGAGCTGCCACCACTCGACGTCGTGCCAGGCGCCAAGCTTCCACCCCACGCGCGGGTAGTAGCCCACCGGCCGAAAGCCGAACGCCTTGTGCAGCGCGTTGCTGGCCTCGTTGGGTTGGGCGATGCCGGCGAACGCCCGCCGGAAACCGCGTTCGGCGAGCCGGCGCAGCAGTTCGGTGTAGAGCAGCCGACCCCCGCCGGAGCGCAGTCGATCCGGGGCCAGGTAGATGCTCGTCTCGACCGACCATCGGTACGCCGCGCGCGGATTGAATTGGCGCGCATAGGCGTAACCGGTCACGACGTCGTCGTCCTCGAGCACCAGCCATTCGTGGGCGCCGGCGATGCGGCGCGCCATCTCCTCGACGGTCGGCACCTCCGTCTCGAATGAGATGACGGTGTCCAGCACGTAGGGCCGGTAGATGTCGACGCACGCGGCGGCGTCGGCGGCGATGGCGGCCCGGACGCGCATCAAGGAGCGAGGGCGCCCAGCCGCACCGAGGAGGTGGCGGTGATCGGCGGCCGAACGGTTTCCATGAGGCGAGGTTAGCGTCGCCGGTATGGACAGGTTTCCGGCGGATTCCGAGCCGGCGTTAGGCTGTCCGACCATGCGGGCGGCACGGGTGACTCGGTTGGATGGTCCAGACGCGATCGAGGTGGCGGAGGTCGACGAACCCGCCGGGGACGGTGTGGTCGTCGAGGTGCACGCCGCCGGCGCGGCGTTTCCCGACGCGCTGCTGACCCGCGGCCTGTATCAGTACCGGCCGGAGCCGCCGTTCGTGCTCGGAGCCGAGATCGCAGGCGTGGTGCGGTCGGCCCCCGACAACATCCACGTCAAGGCCGGCGACCGGGTCGTCGCGCTGACGATGCTGGCGGGCGGAATGGCCGAGGTGGCCGTCGTGCAGCCCGACCGGGTGTTCAAGCTGCCGGACAACGTGAGCTTCGAGGCGGGCGCCGGCCTGTTGTTCAACGACCTGACGGTGTACTTCGCGCTGACCGTGCGCGGCCGCCTGGCCAACGGCGAGACCCTGCTGGTGCGCGGCGCGGCGGGCGGGATCGGGACCTCGACGCTGCGGCTGGCCTCGCTGCTGGGGGCGTCGCGGACCATCGCGGTCGTGAGCACCGAAGACAAGGCCGACGTCGCGACGGCCGCCGGCGCCACCGATGTGGTGCTGGCCGAGGGGTTCAAGGACGCCGTCAAGGAACTCACCGGCGGCCGCGGCGTCGACGTGGTGGTCGACCCGGTCGGCGGCGACCGCTTCACCGATTCGCTGCGCTCGCTCGCGCCCGGCGGTCGGCTACTCGTCATCGGGTTCACCGGCGGCGAGATTCCCACCGTCAAGGTGAACCGGCTGCTGCTCAACAACATTGACGTCGTCGGCGTGGGTTGGGGAGCCTGGACCGCGACTCACCCGGACGCGCTGGCCGAACAGTGGGCCGGCCTGGAGCGCCTGCTCAGCTCGGGCGAGCTGGCCGCCCCCACGCCGGAGGTCTACCCGCTGGAGCAGGCGGCCGCGGCGGTCGCATCGCTCGAGAATCGTACGGCCAAGGGGAAAGTCGTGGTGCGCGTGCGCGATTGACGCACTCCTGTCACGTCTGTCACACAGGGCGCAGCGGAGAAGGAATTGCCTCTTTGCCCGCCTCGCAGCGACAACGGCCGCGCCGGTCTTGCACCAAGGAACTTGTCGCTGAGAGGCGGGCACAAAGGGTGTCCCTTCCTCCGGAGAAGCTCGGGGCGGATGTGACCAAAGCTACGAAGCCCTCGCCCCTTGTACATCCCAAAAACAAAAAGTAATGTCACTTTCAGTTTTGAGGCCTGCCGCCGGAGCCCAGGAGTCGCCCCGTGGAATCGTTCGTTCACCTGCGAAAAGGCAAGACGCCGCGCCGGCTGCACGCCGACCTCGACGGGCTCAAGGACGACGAGCTGGGCCGCGGCGGCTTCACCGGCCGGACCGCCAACATGTACCGCCGCAACGACCCCACCGCCTATCGGTCGGTCGGCCCGCTGCGCCCGGTCGACGTGCTCGCCGGAGAGCTGAAACCCAGCGATGCCACCGACGCCGGCGGCGGGCCACTGCTGATGTTCAGCAACGACGACTGCCGAATCCTGTTGAGCCGCCGCCACGAGCCGATGCCCTTCTACGTCCGTCACGTCGACGGCGACCTGCTGTGCTTCGTGCACCGCGGCGCGGGCCTGCTGGAGACCGAGTTCGGGCCGCTGCGCTACCGGGAGGGCGACTGGCTCTACATCCCGAAGGCATGCACCTGGCGGCAGCTGCCCGATACCGAGACGACGCTGCTGATGATCGAGGCCAGCGACGAGTTCCGGGTGCCGCCGCCCGGCGCGCTGGGGCGCCACTTCCCGTTCGACCCGTCGCAGGCCACGATCCCCGAACCGCAGCCGATCGAGGATGATGGCCGCGATGAATACGAGGTCCGGCTCATCCATGCGGGCGGGCCGACAACGCTGTTCTACCAACACAATCCGATCGACGTGGAAGGGTGGCGCGGTGACAACTTCCCGTTCACCTTCAACATCGCCGACTACAACGTGGTCACTTCGGACAGCGTTCACCTGCCGCCGACCGTGCATCTGTTCATGCAGGCCACCGGCGTCTACGTGATGAACTTCCTGCCCAAGCCTGCCGAGGGGGTCCCCGGCACCGAACGCACACCCTGGTATCACCGCAACGTCGACTACGACGAGATCGCCTTCTTCCACGGCGGGTCGCTCTACGGCATCCCGATGCCGCCCGGCCTGATCACCCATGCGCCGCAAGGGGTTCACCACGGTGCGCCGGAGAAGGCGCGGGAACGCGCGCGCCGCAAGTTCGCCGAGCATTCGCGGGTGGACTGGCAGGTCATCGCCGTCGACACGCGTCGGCGGCTGACCCCGTCGGCCGAGGTACTGGCTCACGACCTCGGGCAGCACTGATGAATCACGAATACGACCGCATCCCGTATCTCGTTGCGTTCCAGAACAATTCCGCGGTCCGCGACGTGTACGGCGGGCTGGCCGAGATCACGGTTCTGGAAAGCTATCTGCTCAAGCCCAGGGACAAGCCGTCCGACACCGTGTTGGTGTTCATGCACCCCATCGGCGGCGGCGCCTACCTGCCGATGATCAATGCGCTGGCCCGCGCCGGCCACCACGTCATCTACTGCAACAGCCGGTTCCGCGGCACGGATTCGGGACTGCTAATGGAGAAGGTGGTCGAGGATCTCGGCGAATGCATCAAGGACGCCAAGAAGAGGCTAGGCTACGCCAAGGTGGTGCTGGCCGGATGGAGCGGCGGCGGCTCGCTGTCGATGTTCTACCAGCAGCAGGCCCAGCACGCGACCATCACGTCGAGCCCGTCCGGGGACGGCCCCGACCTGACGCGGCTCGACCTGCCCGCTGCCGACGGTGTCATGCTGCTCGCCGCGCACATCAGCCGGCACGGCACGCTCACCGAGTGGCTGGACGCGTCGATCCTCGACGAATCCGACCCCACCAAGCGCGATCCCGAGCTCGATCTCTACAACCCGGACAACCCCAACCAACCGCCCTACAGCCACGAATTTCTGGCCCGTTACCGGCAGGCGCAGATCGACCGCAACCGGCGCATCACCGCGTGGGCCAAGGAAAAACTCGCCGAACTGCGGGCCGCCGGCCGCCCCGACGACGAATTCTGCTTCGTCGTGCACGGCACCATGGCCGACCCGCGCTGGCTGGATCCGACCGTCGATCCCAACGAACGCACCCCCGGAACCTGCTACCTGGGCGATCCTCGAGTGGTGAACATGAGCCCGGTCGGGTTGGCCCGGTTTTCGACGCTGCGCGGCTGGCTGTCGCAATGGAGCTACGACGACGCCCGCGGCGACGGGGTGGCGTGCGGGCGCGACCTCGCGGTCCCGGCGCTGGTGATCGGTAACCTGGCCGACGACGCCTGCACGCCCAGCCACACCCGACGGCTTTACGAGGCGATCGGGCACCCGGACAAGGAGATGCACGAAATTCCCGGCGCCACACACTATTACGCCGGCCCCGACCAGCGGGACAAGCTGCGCCAAGCGGTCGACGTCGTCACCGACTGGCTGGTTCGCCACGACTTCGCGAGCAGACAGTGACGGGCCCGCTGGACGGCGTCCGGGTGCTGGAACTCGGCACCCTGATCGCCGGGCCGTTCGCCGGCCGGCTGCTCGGCGACATGGGCGCCGACGTCGTCAAGGTGGAACCCCCGGGCGCGCCGGACCCGCTGCGGACCTGGGGCCAGGCCGAAGTGGACGGGCACCACGTGTTCTGGACGGTGCACGCGCGCAACAAGCGCGCCATCACGCTCGACCTGCGAAAGCCTCGCGGCCGCGGGCTGTTCCTCGACCTCGTCGCGAAATCCGACATCGTCGTGGAGAACTTCCGCCCGGGCACCCTGGAGAAATGGGAGCTGGGCTACGACGTGCTCTCCGAGCGCAACCCGGGCATCATCCTGGTCCGGGTGTCCGGCTACGGGCAGACCGGCCCCGAGGCGCACAAGGCCGGCTACGCGTCGGTGGCCGAGGCCGCCAGCGGGCTGCGGCACCTCAACGGATTCCCCGGCGGGCCGCCGCCCCGGCTGGCGCTCTCGCTCGGCGACAGCCTGGCCGGCATGTTCGGCGCCCAGGGCGCGCTGGCCGCGCTGTATCGCCGCGGCATCACCGGGCGCGGACAAGTGGTCGATGTTGCGTTGACCGAATCGTGTTTGGCGGTCCAGGAATCCACGATCCCCGATTACGACGTCGGCGGCGTGGTGCGCGGGCCGTCGGGAACCAGGCTGGAGGGCATCGCGCCGTCCAACATCTACCGCAGCGCCGACGGCTCGTGGGTGGTGATCGCCGCCAACCAGGACACCGTGTTCGCGCGCCTGTGCAAGGCGATGGGGCGCCCCGAGCTGGCCACCGACGACCGGTTCGCCACACACGGCGGCCGCGGCCGCAATCAGGACGAACTCGACGAGATCATCGGCGCGTGGGCCGCCGACCGCCAGCCCGGCGAAATCATCGAAACCCTTTCCGCCGCAGGCGTGATCGCCGGGCCGATCAACACCGTCGCCGAGGTGGTCGACGACCCGCAGTTGCGGGCCCGCGGCATGCTGGTCGAGCACTACGACGAACGGGTCGGCCGCAACGTGCTCGGACCGGGCATCGTCCCGGTGCTCTCGGACTCCCCCGGCAGCGTCCGCTACGCCGGCCCGGCGCGCCCGGGACAACACAACGACGACGTCTACATCGGCTTGCTCGGCAAGACCGCCGCGGAGCTCGAAGAGCTAAGGGCTGAGGGGGTGTTATGACACAACACGTGGACATTCGCGAGGTGGCCCTGCGCGACGGCCTGCAGATCGAAAAGCCAATCCCGTTGGCCGCCAAGCTGGAGCTGCTGGCCGCGGTGGCCGCCACCGGGGTGGGCGAGGTCGAGGCCACGGCGTTCGTGTCGCCGTCGAAGGTGCCGTCGATGGCCGATGCCGCCGAAGTCGCCGCGCACCTGCACAACTACCCCGACATCGAGTTCTCCGCCCTGGTGGCCAGCCCCAACGGCGCCCGGCGCGCGGTCGCCGCGGGGCTGCGCTCCGTCGAATACGTGGTGGCCGCCAGCGACGCGTTCAGCGAGGCCAACGTCGGGCGCGACAGCGCCGAGGCCACCAGGCAGATCGAGGAGATCGTCGCCATCGCGCACGACGCCGGCGTCACCGTCGAGGTCATCGTCGCCACCGCGTGGGACTGCCCGTTCGAGGGGCCGACCCCGCCCGGGCGGGTGCTCGAGATCGGCGCGGCCGCCCGGGAACAACGGGTCGACCGGTTCTCCATCGCCGACACCATCGGCACCACCACCCCGCGACGGGTGAGCTCGCTCGTCGCCCAACTGCGTCCGGTGATCGGCGACATGCCGCTGGGTGGCCATTTCCACAACACCCGCGGCACCGGGCTGGCCAGCGCGTACGCGGCGGTCGAGTCGGGGGTGACGCGGCTGGACGCGTCGGTCGGCGGGCTGGGCGGCTGCCCCTTCGCCCCGGGCGCCACCGGCAACATCGCCACCGAGGACCTCGTCTACCTGTTGACCGACAGCGGTGTCGACGTCGACGTGGACCTGCGGGCCGCCATCGCCGCGGCCGAGGTTGCCAAATCCGTTGTGGGTCATGATTTGCCGAGCGCCCTGCTGCGCGCCGGCGACCGAATCCGGAACTGATGCCGACCGACACGTTGACCGCGAAGGGCCGCCAGACCAGGCAGGCCATCGAACAGGCCGCCCGGAAGCTGTTCGCCGAACGCGGTTTTCACGGCACCACGCTGGCCGACATCACCTCGGCCGCGGGCAAGTCACCCGCCGTGTTCTACCGGTATTTCGACGACAAGGAAGACCTGCTGGCCGCCCTGGCGGAGTCGTTTCTGCACGAGGTCGTGGCGCCGCCCGGATTGCGCCTCGAGCTCCCCGAATCCCCCGACGACGACGCGTTCTTCACGTCGGTGGTCACCGGGTACTGGAACATGTTCAAGCAGAACATCGGCATCATGATCGCCGTGGCACAGCTGGCGGCCACCCAACCGCGCTTCGCGAGCGTCCAGAACGAATTCCGGCGCTTCGGCATGGACATCGTCGCCGCCTCGGTACGCCGCGCGCAGCAGCAGGGCTACGGAACCGAGCTCAATCCCCAACACACGGCGGCCGCGATCGCGCTGCTGTTCGAGAACTTCACCACCGTCTTCGCGGGCCCGTCGGGCCTGGACCTTCAGATCAGCGACCACGACGCCATCACCACCTTGTCGACGGTCTGGAAGAAAACCCTCTACGGCGCAAAGGAGTAACCGTGGATTTCACTCTGCCAGAACATCTTCCGGGAGTGCTCGCCGAGATGGATGCGTTCATCGAGTCGGAGATCAAGCCGCTGGAACGTGACAACATCCAGTATTTCGACCATCGCCGCGAGCATGCCCGCACCGATTGGGACAACGACGGCATCCCGTCACGCGAGTGGGAAGATCTGCTCGCCGAGATGCGCAGGCGCGCCGACAAGGCGGGCTGGCTGCGCTATGGCCTGCCGGCGTCGCTGGGCGGCCGCGACGGCACCAACCTGGACATGGCCGTGATTCGGGAACACTTGGCGCACAAGGGCCTTGGCTTGCACAACGACCTGCAGAACGAGTCGTCGATCGTCGGGAATTTCCCGCAGGTGATCATGATGGAACGCTTCGGCACCGAGGAGCAGCGCCGCGACTGGTCGGAGGCGTTGATCACCGGGGAACGGTCGATGGCGTTCGGGCTGACCGAACCGCGGCACGGCTCCGATGCGACCTGGCTGGAAACCCGCGCCGAACGCGACGGTGACGGGTGGGTGCTCAACGGCTCGAAGCGGTTCAACACCGGGGTGCACCGGGCCACTCACGACCTGATCTTCGCGCGCACCTCCGGCGAACCCGGGGCCGCGCTGGGCATCACCGCGTTCCTCGTCCCGACGGATGCGCCCGGATTCCGTGTCCCCTACTACTGGTGGACATTCAACATGCCGACCGACCACGGCGAGGTCGAGTTGACCGACGTGCGGGTCCCCGCCGACGGGGTGCTCGGTGAGGTCGACCGCGGCCTGGAAGTCGCGCAAACCTTCCTGCACGAGAACCGGATCCGGCAGGCGGCGAGCAGCCTGGGTGCCGCCCAATACTGCATCGACCGTGCCGCCGAATACGCCGGCAGCCGCATGGTTTTCGGCAAGCCCCTGTCGGTCAACCAGGCCGTGCAGTGGCCGCTGGCCGAGCTGCAAACCGAGGCCCAGATGGTGCGGCTGCTGGTGCAATACGCGGCCTGGCATCTGGACCGCAACCACCATATGGAGGTCTCGGACAAGGTGTCGATGGCCAATTACCGCGCCAACCGGCTGGTGTGCGACGCGGCCGACCGGGCCATGCAGGTCTTCGGCGGCCTCGGCTACAGCCGCCACGAGCAGTTCGAGCACATCTACCGCCATCACCGCCGTTACCGGATCACTGAAGGCGCCGAGGAGATCCAGATCCGGCGGGTGGCCCAGCGGCTGTTCAAGTTTGGCCACAAGTGACCGACAACGGCGAACTGGCCGGCAAGCTGGCCCGGGTGCTGGAGCCGGCGCTCGGCGCGAGCCCGGCGATCGAGAACCTGCGGGCGCTGACCGGCGGCGCCAGCCGTACCACGTGGGCGTTCGACGCCGTCGCGGGTAAGCAACGCCGTTCGCTGATCCTGCGCACCGGCCCGCCCGACGACGTGCACGCCGGCATGGAGCTCGAAGCACGCGCCCAGGCCGCGGCCGCGGCGGCCGGTGCGCCGGTCCCCCACATCCTGGTCGCCGACGATTCGGTTGCCGCCCTGGGCAATCCGTTCCTGATCTGCGACGCGATCCAGGGCGAGACCATCGTCCGGCGCATCCAGCGCCAGCTCGACGCCGCCGACGGCCACGCGGGCCGCACCCGCCTGCTGCACCAGTGCGCGCGGGCGCTGGCCGCCATCCATCGCGCCGATCCGGACATTCCTGGCCTGGCACACGAAGACCAACTCGCGCAGTGGCGCGAGCGGCTCGACGCCATGGGCGACACCACCGCCACCTTCGAGTGGGCGTTTCGCTGGCTCGAGGCGAACCGGCCGCAAAAATCCGAGCCGTCGAGCCCCGTTCTGGTGCACGGCGATTACCGGATGGGAAACCTCATCGTCGACGGGTCCGAGCTGGCCGCCGTCCTGGACTGGGAGCTGGTCCACCTCGGCGAAGCGTACGAGGACCTGGCCTGGTTCTGCATCCGGGCCTGGCGGTTCGGCGCCCCGGCCGGCCTGGCCGCCGGCGGCCTCGGCAGCATCGAGGGCTTTCTCCGCGCCTACGAGGAGGCCGGTGCCGCTAGCGTCGACCGGGTGACGTTTCACTGGTGGCTGGTGCTGGCGACGCTGCGCTGGGGTGTCATCTGCCGCTACCAGGCCGAGCGGCACCTGAGCGGCGAGTTTCGCTCGGTGGAGCTGGCGACGATCGGGCGCCGCGTCTGCGAGACCGAGTGGGACCTGCTCGACCTGCTGGAAGGAGCGCCGGCGTGATCGGCGCGTACGGCCGCCCGCTCGCCGCCGAGCTCGTCGCCGCGGTGGCCGAGTTCCTCGAAACCGACGTCCGCGATGCGACCACCGGGCAGGTCAACTTCCACGCCAGGGTCGCCGCGAACGCGCTGCGCATCGTCGAGCGCGAACTGCTTGACGAGAGCGAGGCGGAGGCGGGCGCGGCGCTGGCCGGCCTGGGCTTCGCCGACGAGGAAGAGCTCGCCGCCGCGATCCGGGCCGGCGAGCTGGACGGCCGCGCCAACGACGTCACCGCCTGCCTGCGCACGCTGGTCCGGCGTCGCCTGGCGATCGCGCATCCCGGATATGAGCAACCCGATTAGGAGGGTGCCGATGCCGACCGCCACCGCACAGACCGTCGTCGACGTGGCCGACCGCCTGTTCGCGGCGATCGAAAACGGCGACGCCGCCGCGGTCGATCGACTGTGGAGCAACGACATCGCGCTCTGGCGCACGGGCGCGCGCCGCGATAACGACAAGGCCCGCGCGATGCGGGTCATCGACTGGTTCATCACCTCCACCACCGAGCGCCACTACGAAATCCTCGACCGGCGGCTCTTCGATGACGGCTCCGTCGCGGGCTTCGTGCAGCAGCACATCCTGCACGCCACCGGCCATGCCGGCCAATCGATCTCCATGCGGGTCTGCATCGTGATCAGGGTGGGCGCCGACGGGCTCATCGATCGGATCGACGAATACTTCGACCCCGCGGAGATCGCACCGTTGCTCGCCTAACGGCTAGATTTGCCACGAGTCAGAAGGGGGGACGATGACGACGCTGGAAACACTGCTGAGCGATCCCGACCTGGCCGGCGTGTGGAACCTGGTTCCCGATCGCTCGGCCATCACCTTCAAGGTCAGAAACTTCTGGGGCCTGCTGAATGTCAAGGGCCGCTTCGTCGAGTTCAGCGGCGACGGGCAGCTCACCGGCAAGGGCGCCGTTTTCGGCCGCGTCGACATCCGGGCCGCGTCGCTGTCCACGGGCATCGGCCGCCGCGACAAGCACCTGCGCTCGGCCGACTTCTTCGACGTCGAGCGTTTCCCAGAGATCAGCGTCGTCGTCACCGCAGTGAACCCAACCAGAGGCAACGCCGCGGAACTTCGCGCCAGCTTCACCATCAAGGGCGTCACCGCGCCGCTGCCGCTGCCCGTCACGATCGCCGAGCTGGAGGACGGTTCTATTCGGATCTCGGGCGAAACGAAGGTCGACCGGTCCCAATTCGACCTGGGCTGGAATATGTTCGGCATGGTCGGCGCGACGGCAACGGCGGCGGCGCAGGCGGTCTTCGTTCGGGCAACCCGGTAGGGCTTGCGCGCCACCAGTACCATCTGAGCGTGCCCGACTCCAGCAGCGCCCTGCGGATCCTCGTCTACAGCAACAACGTCGAAACCCGCGAACGGGTGATGCGCGCGTTGGGCAAGCACCTGCACCCGGACCTGCCCGAGTTGACCTACGTCGAGGTGGCGACCGGCCCCATGGTGATCCGCACGATGGACGAGGGCGGCATCGACTTGGCCATTCTCGACGGCGAGGCGACGCCCACCGGCGGCATGGGCATCGCCAAACAGCTCAGGGACGAACTCGAAACCTGCCCGCCGATCGTGGTGCTCACCGGCCGCCGCGACGACGCGTGGCTGGCCAGCTGGTCGCGCGCCGACGCCGCCGTGCCGCATCCGCTGGACCCCATCGTGCTGGGCCGTACGGTGCTCGGCCTGCTCCGCACCCCCGCCCGGTAGCAATTACCGCTCTCACCTGCGCCGACACGGAACCGTAGACCGTGTGGGCGGGTGCTCAGCACCGCCGCGACGACGCGCCCGAATGCGGGGACGTTAAAACCGGGCAAATAGCACCACCCCGAGCACGTGCGCCGACGCCAACGACGCTATGTTGAAAGTCACTGTGACGGGCCACAGACCCGGTTCGTCACAGCAGCCCGGTCACCGCCCGGCCGCCCGCTCAGTCGAGAAGGCGGCCGCATTACGACGGATCATGGAGCGAGTTGAACGTCTACATACCCATCCTGGTACTCGGCGGGATTGCCGCCGCCTTTGCCGTCGGCTCGGTCGGGATCGCGAGCCTGGCCGGGCCGAGGCGCTACAACAAGTCGAAGCTGGCCGCCTACGAATGCGGGATCGAGCCCACCGAATCGCCGGTGAGCGGCCCGCACGCGACGGCCGGACAGCGGTTCCCGGTGAAGTATTACCTGACCGCAATGCTGTTTATCGTCTTCGACATCGAAATCGTGTTCTTGTATCCCTGGGCCGTTAGCTACGACGCGCTCGGAACGTTTGCGTTGGTCGAAATGGTGGTGTTCATGCTCACGGTCTTCGTGGCCTACGCCTACGTGTGGCGCCGCGGCGGACTGACATGGGATTGAGGTAAGAGTGGGCCTGGAAGAACAGCTGCCCGGTGGCATCCTGCTGTCCACCGTCGAGAAGGTGGCCGGCTACGTCCGCAAGAACTCGCTGTGGCCGGCGACGTTCGGGCTGGCGTGCTGCGCGATCGAGATGATGGCAACCGCCGGACCGAGGTTCGACATCGCGCGCTTCGGCATGGAACGATTCTCGGCGACGCCGCGGCAGGCCGACCTGATGATCGTGGCCGGGCGGGTCAGCCAGAAGATGGCCCCGGTGCTGCGCCAGATCTACGACCAGATGGGCGAGCCGAAATGGGTGCTGGCCATGGGCGTGTGCGCGTCGTCGGGCGGAATGTTCAACAACTACTCGATCGTGCAGGGCGTCGACCACGTCGTCCCGGTCGACATCTACCTGCCCGGCTGCCCGCCCCGCCCGGAGATGCTGCTCCACGCAATCCTGAAGCTGCACGAGAAGATTCAGCAGATGCCGCTGGGAGTCAACCGCGAAGAGGCCATCGCCGAAGCCGAACAGGCCGCGCTGGCGGCCACGCCCACGATCGAAATGCGCGGACTGCTGCGATGAGCTCTCCCGACCACGACCCGACGGTAGCGGCCAGCGAAGTGGGGGGCGCCGTCCCTACCGCCGACGAAGAAGTGATCGACGTTCGTCGCGGCATGTTCGGGGTCCGCGGCACCGGCGACACCTCCGGTTACGGACGGCTGGTGCGCGAGATCACGCTGCCGGGCAGCAGCCCCCGGCCCTACGGCGGTTACTTCGACGACATCGCCGACAAGCTGGCGGAAGCGCTGGGCCGCAACGGCATCGAATTCGACGACGCGATCGAGAAGGTCGTGGTCGACCGCGACGAGCTGACCCTGCACGTGCGCCGCGATCTGCTGCCGCAGGTCGCCCAGCGACTGCGCGACGAACCCGACCTGCGGTTCGAGATGTGCCTGGGCGTCAACGGGGTGCACTACCCGCACGAGACGGGCCGGGAGCTGCACGCGGTCTACCCACTGCAGTCGATCACCCACAACCGTCGGCTGCGGCTGGAAGTGGCTGCGCCGGACAGTGATCCGCACATCCCGTCGCTGTACGGGGTCTACCCCACCAACGACTGGCACGAGCGCGAAACTTACGACTTCTTCGGGATCATCTTCGACGGCCACCCGTCGCTCACCAGGATCGAGATGCCCGACGACTGGCACGGGCACCCGCAACGCAAGGACTATCCGCTGGGCGGCATCCCGGTCGAGTACAAGGGCGCACAGATACCGCCGCCCGACGAACGCAGGGGTTACAACTAATGACTCAAGCTGAAACGGTTCTGGTCGCCGGCGGTCAGGACTGGGACCAGATCGTCGACGCCGCCCGCAACGCCGACCCCGGTGAACGCATCGTCGTCAACATGGGCCCCCAGCACCCGTCCACGCACGGCGTGCTGCGGCTGATCCTCGAGATCGAGGGCGAGACCGTCACGCAGGCCCGCTGCGGAATCGGCTACCTGCACACCGGGATCGAGAAGAACCTCGAATACCGCTACTGGACCCAGGGCGTCACCTTCGTTACCCGGATGGACTACCTGTCACCGTTTTTCAACGAGACCGCCTACTGCCTGGGCGTGGAGAAGCTGCTCGGCATCACCGACGAGATACCGGAGCGGGTCAACGTCATCCGGGTGATGATGATGGAGCTCAACCGGATCTCGTCGCACCTGGTCGCGTTGGCCACCGGCGGCATGGAACTGGGCGCGATGACCCCGATGTTCGTCGGCTTCCGCGGGCGCGAGATCGTGCTGAAGCTGTTCGAATCGATCACCGGGCTGCGAATGAACAGTGCCTACATCCGACCTGGCGGGGTCGCGCAGGACCTGCCGCCCAACGCGGAAACCGAGATCGCCGAGGCCCTCAAGGAGTTGAAGCAGCCGCTGCGCGAAATGGGCGAGCTGCTCAACGAAAACGCCATCTGGAAAGCGCGGACCGAGGGCGTGGGCTACCTGGACCTGACAGGCTGCATGGCGCTGGGCATCACCGGCCCCATTCTGCGTTCCACCGGGCTGCCGCACGACCTGCGCAAGAGCGAACCCTACTGCGGCTACGAGAACTACGAGTTCGACGTGATCACCGACGACGGTTGTGATGCGTACGGGCGCTACATCATTCGCGTCAAGGAGATGTGGGAGTCGATCAAGATCGTGGAGCAGTGTCTGGACAAGTTGCGGCCGGGCCCGACGATGGTCGAGAACCGCAAGATTGCCTGGCCCGCCGACCTCAAGGTGGGGCCCGACGGCATGGGCAACTCGCCCGAGCACATCGCGAAGATCATGGGCAGCTCGATGGAGGCGCTGATCCACCACTTCAAGCTGGTCACCGAGGGCATTCGCGTTCCGGCCGGCCAGGTTTACGTCGCGGTGGAATCGCCCCGCGGCGAGCTCGGCGTGCACATGGTCAGCGACGGCGGCACCCGGCCCTACCGGGTGCACTACCGGGACCCGTCCTTCACCAACCTGCAGTCCGTCGCCGCGATGTGCGAGGGCGGGATGGTCGCGGACCTGATCGCCGCGGTCGCCAGCATCGACCCGGTGATGGGCGGGGTGGACCGATGACCGGGCCGCAGGGTCAGCCGGTGTTCATCCGGCTCGGACCGCCGCCCGAGGAACCCAACGCGTTCGTGACCGAGGGTGCGCCGCAGTCGTATTCGCCCGAGGTGCGGGCCCGCCTCGAGGTCGACGCCAAGGAGATCATCGGCCGCTACCCCAACAAGCGCTCCGCGTTGTTGCCGCTGCTGCACCTGGTCCAAGCCGAGGATTCCTACCTGACACCGGCGGGACTCGAATTCTGCGGCGAGCAAATCGGATTGACCGGTGCCGAGGTGTCGGCGGTCGGCAGCTTCTACACGATGTACCGCCGCGGCCCCACCGGCGATTACCTGGTCGGCGTCTGCACCAACACGCTGTGTGCGGTCATGGGCGGCGACGCGGTATTCGAGGCGCTCAAAGAACATCTCGGCATCGGCAATGACGAGACCACCGACGACGGCTCGGTCACGTTGCAACACATCGAATGCAACGCGGCGTGCGACTTCGCCCCGGTGGTGATGGTCAACTGGGAGTTCTACGACAACCAGACGCCGGAGTCGGCACGCGAACTCGTCGACTCGTTGCGGTCCGGAAATCCCAAGGCTCCCACCCGCGGTGCGCTGTGCAAGTTCCGCGAAACCTCGCGCATCCTGGCCGGCCTGCCCGACGAGCGCCCCGACGAAGGCCAGGGCGGCGCCGGTGCAGCCACGTTGGCCGGGCTGCAGGTGGCGAAGGAGAAGGGCATGGAAGCCCCGCCGGCTCCCGGAGGCGAGTCATGACCACCCCGCTGACCCCGGTCATCAGCAGCTACTGGGACGACCCGAAGTCGTTCACGCTGGAGACCTACCAGCGCCACGACGGTTACCAGGCGCTGAAGAAGGCCCTGAAGATGGAGCCCGACGCGGTGATTGGGGCGGTGAAGGACTCGGGCCTGCGAGGTCGCGGCGGCGCCGGCTTCTCGACCGGAACGAAGTGGTCGTTCATCCCGCAGGGCGACTCGGGTCCGGCCGCCAAGCCGCACTACCTGGTGGTCAACGCCGACGAATCCGAACCCGGAACGTGCAAAGACATTCCGCTGATGCTTGCGACGCCCCACCTGCTGGTGGAGGGCGCCATCATCGCCTCCTACGCGATCCGGGCCAGCCATGCCTTCATCTACGTGCGCGGCGAAGTGGTGCCGGTGATACGCCGGCTGCAGAACGCGGTCGCCGAGGCTTACGCTGCAGGCTTTTTGGGCCGCGACATCGAAGGATCCGGCTACGACCTGGAGCTGGTGGTGCACGCCGGTGCGGGCGCATACATCTGCGGCGAGGAAACCGCGCTGCTGGAGGGTCTGGAGGGCCGGCGCGGCCAGCCCCGCCTGCGGCCGCCGTTCCCCGCCGTGGCCGGGCTTTACGGTTGCCCCACGGTGATCAACAACGTCGAGACGATCGCCAGCGTGCCGCCGATCATTCTCAACGGCGTCGAATGGTTCCGATCGATGGGCAGCGAGAAATCGCCTGGCTTCACGCTGTATTCACTGTCCGGGCATGTCACCCGCCCCGGCCAATACGAGGCCCCGCTCGGCATCACGCTGCGCGAATTGCTCGACTACGCCGGCGGGGTCCGCGCCGGGCATCGCCTGAAGTTCTGGACCCCGGGCGGGTCCTCGACGCCGCTGCTCACCGACGAACATCTGGACGTGCCACTGGATTACGAGGGCGTCGGTGCCGCTGGCTCGATGCTGGGCACCAAGGCGCTGGAGATCTTCGACGAGACCACCTGCGTGGTGCGCGCCGTGCAGCGCTGGACGTACTTCTACAAGCACGAATCGTGCGGGAAGTGCACCCCCTGTCGTGAGGGCACGTTCTGGCTGGACCAGATCTACAACCGGCTCGAGACCGGCAAGGGCACTCACGAGGATCTCGACAAGTTGCTCGACATCTCCGACGCGATCCTCGGAAAGTCGTTCTGCGCGTTGGGCGATGGGGCCGCCAGCCCGGTGATGTCGTCGATCAAGTACTTCCGCGACGAATACGTCGCCCACGTCGAAGGAGGCGGCTGCCCGTTCGACCCGCGCGACTCGGTGCTGACCGCGAACGGAAAGGCGTGACGTCGTATGACACGCGCAGTCGACGATGTAGAGCGAAGCGATGAGGAGGAGCGGCGCTCATGACTAGTGCGGCCAAGACCCAGACCGGTGACGGCGAGGCGACGCCGCCGGACATGGTGACATTGACCATCGACGGCAACCAGATCTCGGTTCCCAAGGGAACTCTGGTGATCCGCGCGGCCGAGCTGATGGGCGTCCAGATTCCGCGGTTCTGTGACCACCCGCTGCTGGACCCGGTCGGCGCGTGCCGGCAGTGCATGGTCGAGGTCGAGGGACAACGCAAGCCGATGGCGTCGTGCACCATCGTGTGCACCGACGACATGGTGGTGCGCACCCAGCTGACCTCCGAGGCCGCGGACAAGGCCCAGCACGGCGTGATGGAACTGCTGTTGATCAACCACCCGCTGGACTGCCCGATGTGCGACAAGGGCGGCGAATGCCCGCTGCAGAACCAGGCAATGTCCAACGGGCGGGCCGATTCCCGCTTCACCGACGTCAAGCGCACCTTCGCCAAGCCGATCAACATCTCGTCGCAGGTGCTGCTGGATCGCGAGCGCTGCATCCTGTGCGCCCGCTGCACGCGGTTCTCCGAGCAGATCGCCGGTGACCCCTTCATCGACATGCAGGAGCGCGGCGCCCTGCAGCAGGTCGGCATCTACGCCAACGAGCCGTTCGATTCGTACTTTTCGGGCAATTCGGTGCAGATCTGCCCGGTGGGCGCGCTCACCGGGACCGCGTACCGCTTCCGGGCCCGCCCCTTCGACCTGGTCTCCAGCCCGAGCGTCTGCGAGCACTGCGCCTCGGGCTGCGCGCAGCGCACCGACCACCGCCGCGGCAAGGTGCTGCGCCGGCTGGCCGGCGACGACCCCGAGGTCAACGAGGAGTGGAACTGCGACAAGGGGCGGTGGGCGTTCAACTATGCCACCCAGCAGGACGTCATCACCACTCCCCTGCTGCGGGACGCCGACGGGACGCTGCAGCCGGTGTCGTGGTCGCACGCGATCGCGGCGGCGACCGAGGGGCTCGAGGCCGCCCGCGGGCGCACCGGCGTGCTGGTCGGTGGCCGGGTGACCTGGGAAGACGCCTACGCGTACAGCAAGTTCGCCCGAATCACGTTGGACACCAACGACATCGACTTCCGCGCCCGCCCGCACTCCGCGGAGGAGGCCGACTTCCTGGCCGCCCGCGTCGCGGGCCGGCCGGTGACCGTGAGCTACTCCGACCTGGAGTCGGCGCCCGTGGTGGTGCTGGTCGGCTTCGAGCCGGAGGACGAGTCGCCCATCGTGTTCCTGCGGCTGCGCAAGGCCGCCCGCAAGCACGGGTTGCCGGTGTACGCGGTCGCGCCGTTCGCCACCCGGGCGCTGACGAAGCTGTCGGGCCGGTTGGTCAAGACCGTTCCCGGCGCCGAAGCCGCCGCGCTGGACGGGCTGGCCACCGGCGAGGCCGGTGAACTGCTCGCGAAACCGGGCGCGGTCATCATGGTCGGCGAGCGCCTGGCCACCGTCCCCGGCGGACTGTCCGCCGCGGCGCGCCTGGCCGACGCCACCGGCGCCCGGCTGGCGTGGGTGCCGCGCCGCGCCGGCGAGCGCGGCGCGCTGGAAGCCGGCGCGCTCCCGACGCTGCTGCCGGGCGGCCGCCCGGTCGCCGACGACTCCGCCCGCGCCCAGGTCGCCGCGGCGTGGAACGTCGACGAATTGCCTTCCGCGCCTGGGCGGGACGCCGACGGCATCCTGGCCGCCGCCACCGATGGGTCCCTGGGGGCGCTGCTGGTCGGCGGCATCGAACCCAACGACTTCGCCGACCCGGAGGCGGTGCTGGCCGCGCTGGACGCCGCCGGCTTCGTCGTCAGCCTCGAGCTGCGGCACAGCCCCGTCACCGAGCGCGCCGACGTGGTGTTCCCGATCGCGCCGACGACGCAGAAGTCCGGCGCCTTCGTCAACTGGGAGGGCCGCTACCGGGCGTTCGCGCCCGCGATGCGCGGCACCTCCGGGGAGGCCGGCCAGTCCGACCACAAGGTGCTCGACACGCTGGCCGACGAGATGGGGATCTACCTGAACACCGGCACCGTCGAGTCGGCCCGCGAGGAACTCGCCGCCCTCGGCACCTGGGACGGCGGACACGCCGCCGACCCGCAGGTCGCGGCGCCGGAACCGGCCACCCCCGAGCAAGGACAGGCGGTGCTGGCCGGATGGCGGTTGCTGCTCGACGAGGGCCGAATGCAGGACGGCGAACCGCATTTGGCGGGCACCGCGCGCAAGCCCGTCGTCCGGCTGTCGGCCGAGACCGCCGCCGAGATCGGCGCCGCCGACGGTGACAACGTCACGGTCAGCACGCCGCGCGGCTCGATCATGCTGCCGCTGGCCATCACCGACATGCCCGACCGGGTGGTGTGGCTTCCGCTGAACTCGCCGGGTTCGGCGGTGCACCGGAAATTGGGCGTAACCCTGGGCAGCATCGTCACGATCGGAGCGGGAACATGACCGTCCCCTTGTCCGCCTTCGGACACGATCCCTGGTGGTTGGTGCTCGGCAAGGCGCTGGCCATCTTCGTCTTCCTCATGCTCAACGTGCTGGTCGCGATCCTGCTCGAACGCAAGATCCTCGGCTGGATGCAGCTGCGGCCCGGCCCCAACCGGGCGGGGCCATGGGGCGCGCTGCAGAGCCTGGCCGACGGGATCAAGTTGGCGCTGAAGGAGAGCATTTCGCCCGGCGGCATCGACAAGTTCGTGTACTTTGCGGCGCCGGTCATTTCGACGATTCCGGCGTTCACCGCGTTCGCGTTCATCCCCTTTGGTCCGGTGGTGAGCGTGTTCGGCCATCGAACGCCGTTGCAGCTGACCGATCTTCCGGTCGCGGTGCTGTTCATCCTGGGTCTGTCGGCGATCGGGGTGTACGGCATCGTGTTGGGCGGCTGGGCGTCCGGGTCCACCTACCCGCTGCTGGGTGGGGTGCGCTCCACCGCGCAGGTCATCTCCTACGAGGTGGCGATGGGGTTGTCGTTCGCGGCGGTGTTCCTCTACGCCGGCTCCATGTCGACGTCGCAGATCGTCGGCGCACAGGACCGGGTGTGGTATGTCTTCCTGCTTTTGCCGTCCTTCGTGATCTACCTCATCTCGATGGTCGGTGAAACCAACAGGGCGCCATTCGATTTGCCCGAGGCCGAGGGTGAGCTGGTCGCGGGATTCCACACTGAGTACTCGTCGCTGAAGTTCGCGATGTTCATGCTGGCCGAGTACGTCAACATGATGACGGTCTCGTCGCTCGCCACCGCCATGTTCTTCGGCGGCTGGCATGCGCCTTGGCCGCTGAACATGTGGGCGGGCGCCAACACCGGCTGGTGGCCGGTGCTCTGGTTCACCGCCAAGATGTGGACCTTCCTGTTCATCTACTTCTGGCTGCGGGCCAGCCTGCCGCGGCTGCGCTACGACCAGTTCATGGCGCTGGGCTGGAAGCTGCTGATCCCGGCCTCGTTGGTGTGGGTGTTGATCGCCGCGGTGATCCGCACCGCGCGCAACCAGGGCTACGCGCATTGGACGCCGATCCTGGTGGTCAGCAGTTTGGTCTTCGCCGCGGTGCTGGTGCTGCTGTTGCGAAAACCGTTCAGCACGCCGACCATTCGCGCGATGGAACGCGAGCTGCGCCGCGAGGGCGGGGAAATCCCAGCCGCCCAGGCCACCGAGCCGGCCTTCCCAACACCGCCGCTGCCGGCGCAGAAGGTCGGCGCGAGCAAGGAGAAAGCACGTGCCTAAATTCTTCGACGCCGTAGCAGGATTCGGCGTGACCTTTGCGTCGATGTTCAAAAAGACCGTCACCGAGGAGTATCCAGAGAAGCCGGGCCCGGTGGCACCGCGCTACCACGGGCGCCACCAACTCAACCGGTATCCCGACGGGCTGGAGAAGTGCATCGGGTGCGAGCTGTGCGCCTGGGCGTGTCCCGCCGACGCGATCTACGTCGAAGGCGCCGACAACACCGAGGAGCTGAGGTATTCACCCGGGGAACGCTACGGCCGGGTCTACCAGATCAACTATCTGCGCTGCATCGGCTGCGGCCTGTGCATCGAGGCCTGCCCGACCAGGGCGCTGACCATGACCAACGACTACGAGATGGCCGACGACAACCGCGCCGACCTGATCTACGAGAAGGACCGGCTGCTCGCCCCCCTCCTCCCCGACATGACCGCGCCGCCGCACCCGAGGGCGCCCGGCGCCACCGACAAGGACTACTACCAGGGCAACGTAACCGCCGAGGGATTGCGGGAGCGCGAGAACGCGGGAGACACCCGATGATCGCTGTGCTCGCCTCAACCCCGCTCGCCTCGGAGACCATCGTTCGCACCTCCACCGGCGAGGCGGTCACGTTCTGGGTGCTCGGCGCGGTGGCGCTGATCGGCGCGCTCGGGGTGGTGCTCGCCGTCAACGCCGTGTACTCGGCGATGTTCCTGGCGATGACCATGATCATCCTGGCGGTGTTCTACATGATCCAGGACGCGCTGTTCTTGGGTGTCGTTCAGGTGGTCGTCTACACCGGTGCCGTGATGATGCTGTTCCTGTTCGTCCTGATGCTTATCGGCGTCGACTCCGCGGAATCGCTGAAGGAGACGCTGCGCGGCCAGCGCGTGGCCGCGGTGGTGACCGGCCTCGGGTTCGGGATCCTGCTGCTGGCCGGCATGGGCAACGTGGCGACCGGAGGGTTTCTCGGGCTCACCACCGCCAATTCCGCCGGCAACGTGGAAGGCCTGGCCGCGCTGATCTTTTCGCGTTACCTGTGGGCCTTCGAGCTGACCAGCGCCCTGCTGATCACCGCGGCGGTCGGCGCGATGGTGCTGGCGCACCGGGAACGTTTCGAGCGGCGCAAGACCCAGCGGGAGCTTTCCGAAGAACGCTTCCGGGCCGGCGGGCGCCCCACCCCGCTGCCCAACCCGGGCGTCTACGCGCGCCAGAACGCGGTCGACGTCGCCGCGCTGCTGCCCGACGGCTCGTACTCGGAGTTGTCGGTGTCCCCCATCCTGCGGATCCGCGGCGCCGACGGCGGAGACGTCGCAGCGACGCGCTCCACCGAAGCCGTCAAGGGCGGTGCGTCGTGAATCCGGCCAACTACCTTTACCTTTCGGCGCTGCTGTTCACCATCGGGGCTTCGGGGGTGCTGTTGCGCCGCAACGCCATCGTGATGTTCATGTGCGTGGAACTGATGCTCAACGCCGTCAACCTGGCGTTCGTCACGTTCGCGCGAATGCACGGCCACCTCGACGGACAGATGATCGCGTTCTTCACGATGGTGGTGGCCGCGTGCGAGGTCGTCGTCGGCCTGGCCATCATCATGACGATTTTCCGTGCCCGCAAATCCGCTTCCGTCGACGACGCGAACCTACTCAAAGGCTAAAAGAACGCCGAGATGACTGACTACACCTGGCTGCTGGTGGCGCTGCCGTTGGCGGGTGCCGCGATCTTGTTGTTCGGGGGCAGGCTCACCGACGCGTGGGGCCACCTGCTGGGTTGCGCCACCGCGCTTGCGGCGTTCGGGGTCGGCGCGACGCTGCTCGCCGACATGCTCGGCCGCGGCGAGGCCGACCGCACCATCCACCAGAAGCTGTTCACCTGGATCCCCGTCGGGCAACTCCAGGTAGACCTCGGGCTGCAGATCGACCAGCTGTCGATGTGCTTCGTGCTGCTGATCACCGGGGTGGGATCGCTGATCCACATCTACTCGGTCGGATACATGGCCGAAGACCCCGATCGCCGAAGGTTTTTCGGCTACCTCAACCTGTTCCTGGCCTCGATGCTGCTGCTGGTGGTCGCCGACAACTACCTGGTGCTCTACGTCGGCTGGGAGGGCGTCGGCCTGGCCTCCTACCTGCTCATCGGTTTCTGGTATCACAAGCCGTCGGCCGCCACCGCGGCCAAGAAGGCGTTCGTCATGAACCGGGTCGGTGACGCCGGGCTGGCGGTGGGAATGTTCTTGATGTTCGGCACCTTCGGCACCCTGTCGTACGCCGGGGTGTTCGCGGGCGCGCCTTCGGCTTCGAGCGGCGCGGTAACCGCGATGGGGTTGCTGTTGCTGCTGGGCGCCTGCGCCAAGTCCGCGCAGGTTCCGCTGCAGGCGTGGCTCGGCGACGCGATGGAAGGCCCGACGCCGGTGTCCGCCCTGATCCACGCGGCCACCATGGTGACCGCCGGCGTGTACCTGATCGTGCGGTCCAATCCGCTCTACAACCTCTCGCCCGGAGCGCAATTGGGCGTGGTCATCGTCGGCGCCGTCACCCTGCTGTTCGGGGCGTTCATCGGCTGCGCCAAGGACGACATCAAGCGCGCCCTGGCGGCGTCGACGATGAGCCAGATCGGCTACATGGTGCTGGCCGCCGGCCTCGGCCCGGCCGGCTACGCCTTCGCGATCATGCACCTGCTCACCCACGGCTTCTTCAAGGCCGGCTTGTTCCTCGGGTCCGGGTCGATCATCCACGCGATGCACGAGGAGCAGAACATGCGCCGCTACGGCGGCCTGCGCAAGGCCCTGCCGGTCACGTTCGCCACATTCGGGCTGGGATACCTGGCGATCATCGGCGTGCCGCCGTTCGCGGGCTTCTTCTCCAAGGACGCCATCATCGAGGCGGCGCTGGCCACCGGCGGCACCCGCGGTTACGTGCTGGGCGGGGCCGCGCTGCTGGGCGCCGGCGTCACCGCGTTCTACATGACCCGGGTCATGCTGATGACCTTCTTCGGTGAAAAGCGTTGGGCCCCAGGCGCCCACCCGCACGAGGCGCCCGCCGTGATGGCGTGGCCGATGATCCTGCTCGCCGTCGGTTCGGTGTTCTCCGGCGGCCTGCTGGCCTGGCGGGGCACCATGCAGCACTGGCTCGAGCCGGTCGTCGGGACCCACGAGGAAGTGACCCACGCCATTCCCGTCTGGGTCAGCACCGCCCTAGCGTTGGGCGTGGTCGCCGTCGGAATCGCGGTTGCCTACCGGATGTACGCCACCGCGCCCATCCCGCGGGTCGCCCCCGTGCGGGTCTCGGCGCTCACGACCGCCGCGCGCGCCGACCTCTACGGCGACGCGCTCAACGAGGAGGTGTTCATGCGCCCCGGCGCGCAGCTGACCGAGGCATTGGTCGAGGTCGACAACGCCGGCGTCGACGGCTCGGTCAACGCCCTGGCCGCGCTCGTGAGCCGGACGTCAAACGGCCTGCGGCGCTTCCAAACCGGCTTCGCCCGCAACTACGCATTGTCGATGCTCGCGGGCGCCGTGCTGGTGGCCGCACTGATCCTGGCGGTGAGGGTGTGGTGAGCGGAAGTTTTCTTAACGACGTACCGTGGCTGAGCGTCCTGTGGCTGCTGCCGCTGGCGGGCTCCCTGCTGATCATCCTGCTGCCCCCGGGGCTGCGGCAGCTCGCCAAGTGGACCGGCCTGGTCGTCGGGGTGCTGACGCTGGCGGTGGCAATCGTCATCACCGTCGGCTTCAAGGCCGGGGGCCCCACCTATCAGTACGTCGAAAGCCACCGGTGGATACCGGCGTTCGGCGCCGGCTACTCGCTCGGCGTGGACGGCATCGCGGTGGTGCTGGTGCTGCTGACCGCGGTGCTGATCCCGCTGCTGCAGGTGGCCGGGTGGAACGACGGCAACAAGGGCACCCCGGCGAATACCCGTAGCGTGCACGCCTACGTCGCGCTCACGCTGGCCATCGAGGCGATGGTGCTGATCTCGGTGGTCGCGCTGGACGTACTGCTGTTCTACGTCTTCTTCGAGGCCATGCTGGTGCCGATGTACTTCCTGATCGGCGGCTTCGGGCAGGGTTCCGGCCGGTCGCGCGCGGCGGTGAAGTTCTTGCTGTACAACCTGTTCGGCGGCCTGATCATGCTGGCGGCGGTCATCGGGCTGTACGTGGTCACCGCGCAGCACGGCTCGGGCACCTTCGACTTCCGTGACATCGTGGCCGGCGTCGCGTCGGGCCGCTACGGCGCCGATCCGGCGGTGTTCAAGGCGCTGTTCCTGGGCTTCATGTTCGCGTTCGCGATCAAGGCGCCGCTGTGGCCGCTGCACCGCTGGCTGCCCGACGCCTGCGTCGAGGCCACCCCGGCGACGGCGGTGCTGATTACGGCCGTGATGGACAAGGTCGGCACCTTCGGCATGCTGCGCTACTGCCTGCAGCTGTTCCCCGACGCCTCAACGTATTTCCGTCCGGCGATCGTGACGCTTGCGATCATCGGCGTGATCTACGGCGCAATCGTGGCGATCGGCCAGACCGACATGATGCGCCTGATCGCCTACACGTCGATCTCGCACTTCGGGTTCATCATCGCCGGCATCTTCGTCATGACCAGCCAGGGGCAGAGCGGGTCGACGCTCTACATGCTCAACCACGGAATCTCCACCGCCGCGGTTTTCCTGATCGCGGGATTCCTGGTGACGCGACGCGGCAGCCGGGCGATCGCCGACTACGGCGGCGTCCAGAAGGTCGCACCGATCCTGGCCGGCACGTTCCTCGTCTCGGCCATGGCCACCCTGTCGCTGCCGGGGCTGGCGCCGTTCGTCAGCGAATTCCTTGTCCTGCTAGGCACTTTCAACCGGTACTGGCTGGCCGGCGCCTTCGGGGTAACCGCCCTGGTGCTCGCGGCCATCTACATGCTGTGGCTCTACCAGCGGATGATGACAGGACCGGTGGCCGAGGGTAGCGACCGGATCACCGACCTGCGGGCGCGCGAATTGGTCGTCGTGGCACCGTTGCTCGCGCTGCTGTTCGTGCTGGGCGTCTATCCCAAGCCGGTGCTCGACATCATCAACCCCGCCGTCGAGAACACCATGACCACCATCGGCCAACATGACCCAGCGCCGAGCGTGCCGCCCCGGACTGCCGAAGGACCGCACCGATGACCCTGCCCACCCCCAGCGTCGAGTACTTCCTGCTCTGCCCGATGCTCATCGTCTTTTCCGTCGCGGTCGTCGGCATCCTCGTCGAGGCCTTCCTGCCCAGGCGGATTCGCTACGCCGCGCAGATGACGCTGGCCCTCGGCGGCCTGATCGCGGCGCTTTTCGCGGACGTGGAAGTCGCCGAGTCGATTCCCGCGTCCGGTCGCACCGCCGTGCTGGGCGCGGTGGCCATCGATCGGCCGACGCTGTACCTGCAGGGCACGGTGCTGCTGGTCGCGGTGCTGGCGGTCATCTTCATCGGCGAGCGGACCCAAGCCAAGGCGGAGAGCAAGGTCGCCGCGCGGGTGGGCGCCGCGCAGGCGCGCTCGGCCGGGCTGGATTCCTTTACGCCGCAGGCATCCGCGGTTCCCAGCGGTGAGGCCGAGCGCGAGGCGGAGCGGGCCGGGGCCGCGCAGACTGAGCTTTTCCCGCTGGTGATGCTGTCGGTCGGCGGCATGATGGTGTTCCCCGCGTCCAACGACCTGTTGACGATGTTCGTCGCGCTGGAAGTCTTGTCGCTGCCTCTGTACCTGATGTGCGGGCTGGCCCGGCATCGCCGCCTGCTGTCCCAGGAAGCGTCGATGAAGTACTTCCTGCTGGGCGCGTTCTCCTCGGCGTTCTTCCTCTACGGCGTCGCGCTGCTCTACGGCGCGACGGGCACGCTGCTGCTGCCCGGGATCCGGGATGCCCTTGCCGCCCATGGCGATAGCTCGATGGCGCTGATCGGCGTCGCGCTGCTGTCGGTCGGCCTGCTGTTCAAGGTGGGCGCCGTCCCGTTCCACTCCTGGATTCCCGACGTCTACCAGGGCGCGCCCACCCCGATCACGGGATTCATGGCGGCGGCCACCAAGGTGGCGGCGTTCGGCGCGCTGTTGCGCGTGGTCTACGTCGCGCTGCCCCCGCTGCACCACGAGTGGCGCCCGGTGCTGTGGGCGATTGCGATCCTGACCATGGCCGTGGGCACCGTGACGGCGGTGAACCAGACCGACGTCAAGCGGATGCTGGCCTATTCTTCGGTCGCGCACGTGGGCTTCATCCTCACCGGCGTGATCGCCGACAACACCGCCGGCCTGTCCGCCACGCTGTTCTATCTGGTCGCCTACAGCTTCAGCACCGTGGGCGCGTTCGCCATCGTGAGCCTGATCCGCAACGCCGACGGCGTCGAAGACGCGAAGATCTCACACTGGGCCGGGCTCGGGCAGCGCTCTCCCATTGTGGGCGTGATGTTTTCGATGTTCCTGTTGGCCTTCGCCGGCATTCCGTTGACGAGCGGATTCGTCAGCAAGCTCGCGGTGTTCAAGGCCGCCGCCCAGGGCGGCGCCGTGCCACTGGTCATCATCGGCGTCGTCGCCAGCGGTGTAGCCGCGTACTTCTACGTGCGCGTCATCGTGTCGATGTTCTTCACCGAAGCGACCGACGAAACCCCGCACGTGGTGGAGCCCGGCATCCTGAGCAAGATCGCGATCGCGGTATGCGCCGCCGTCACAGTGCTTTTGGGGATCTTCCCGCAACAGCTGCTGGATCTGGCCGACCAGGCGGCCCAGCTGCTGCACTAGAAATCTCCCGCGTCAGCTCACGAACGGGCGGGTGGCCAGCACGTAGATCGCCAGCACCCCGACCGGCGCGGCCAGCGGCAACCACGGCAGCTGCAGCGGGAAGGCCGTCGCAACCAGGCCCGCGAACATAAAGCCCACGGCCGCAACGGCGGTCGGCCAGCTCCACATGACGCCGCCGGCGGCCGTCCCGACCGCGTGCCGGCACACCAGATAGGCGACCGCGCACAGCCCGGACCAGGCGGCGAAGACGAGCGAGGGGTCCGACGCCAGGATGGTCGTCACCGACAGCAGCACGGCGACCGTCGCCGCCGGCCGGAAAACCACGGAAACACCCACCGCGACGGCGGCCGCCACGCCCGCGACGACCGCCGGCCCGTGCGAGCCGAACGCGGCCAGCCCCACCATGAGTGCGCCGAAAACCGTTGAGATGCCCAGTGTTGCGGGACGCGCGATCGAGCTCATGCCCGCAGCCGTCCCCGGACGCGATGGCGCCGGTCGGGCAGGACGGCCATCGACTGATCCAAAGTGCT
This sequence comes from Mycobacterium sp. IEC1808, assembly GCF_002101935.1. NCBI lineage: Bacteria > Bacillati > Actinomycetota > Actinomycetes > Mycobacteriales > Mycobacteriaceae > Mycobacterium > Mycobacterium sp. IEC1808. The sequence goes on from NZ_LQPV01000015.1 coordinate 222,854, forward strand.
GTCCCCCCGCCACGCCACGATGTCGACGCCGACGGTCGCCATGTCGCGATACATGGCCGAGCGCTGCAGCGCCCACATCCGGTCGATCAGCGGATCCTGCTGGCTTTCGAAGGGCGAGCTGTCGAGGATGTCGACGGCGATCACGACGTGGCCCCGTTTGCGCAGGTCGATCAGGGCCAGCGCGAATTCCGTGTCGAGCAACGTGGAGAACGCGATGACGATCGCGCCCACGGGAACCGCGGCGCGCGGCGCCAGTGTGCCGGTGGTGTTTTCGAATCGGTCGCCGGCGCCGAGGACGGTGTCGAGCACCCGGTAGAACTGGCGCTGTCCGATGTCGGCGCCCAGCCAGCGCGGGCGGTTGCCGCCCAGGGCGACGATCCCTGCGCGATCGCCGTGCCGCAGCGCGGTCTGCACCACCTGCGCGGCGCCGCGCACGACTCGTTCGGTGGCTTCGGTTGCCGGGCCCGCGGGTTGGCGATACGTGTCGATCAGCACCACGACGTCGGCAGCGCGGTCGGTCAATCGCTGGGTCACGTGCAGCTGGCGCCGGCGCGCGCTCACCGGCCAGTTCACCGCCCGCAGCTGGTCGCCGGGCACGTAGGGGCGGATGTCGGCGTACTCGACACCCGGGCCGATGTGGCGGGTCAGGTGGGCACCCAGCCGGTCGAGCAACTCGATCTGCGGGATCGGTGTCGACTGCGGGGGCGTCAGTGGGAACACGATCACGTCGGCGGCGTCGACGGTGCCCGTTCCCGTCAGCAACCCGCCCCGCGCCAGCACCTCGACCCGGGCCCGCACGGGGTAGCGGCCCCAGCGCTGCGCCGTTGCCGCAATGGTTTTCGCGTGCCGGGAATCGTCGTCGAGCGCTTCGAGCTGCATGCCCGCGACGGGCGGCACGGTCAGCTCCACCGCCGCGGGCCCGGAATCGCCCTCCTGGGTAAGCCAGACGCGCACCCGCGCCTGTTCGTTTTCAAAGCATCGCTGCGAATCGGGTGCTCCGTGCACGCGGATCTTCGGCACCGCGGGTTGCCAGCTGATCGAACACAGCACACCCAGCAGCGGCGCGGCGAACGCGAGCAGCTGCCAGCGCGCGCCGATCACCGCGGCGGCCAGCGCAACCCCGGCGCAGGTCGCGATTGAGAGGGTCAATGGCGATGCGCGCCAACGGAACTCGACTTCGGTGCCCATCGGGGTCAACCGTGTCCCCCGCTCGTTCGGGGCACCGGCAAGCGTCGCAGCAATTCCCCGACCACGTCGGCCCCCTGGATCTTGCGGACCCACATCTCCGGCCGCAGGGTGATGCGATGTGCGACGGCCGCGACCGCGAGCGCCTTGACGTCTTCGGGGATCACATAGTCGCGGCCGAGCAACAACGCCCGCGCGCGGGCGAGTTGAACCAGGTCGAGTTCGGCGCGCGGGCTGGCGCCGACGGCGACCTGCGGGTGGTGCCGGGTGGCGGTGGCCAGCGACACCACATAGTGCAGGACGTCCTCGTGCACGGTCACCTGCTCGACCGATTCGCGCATCGCCAGCAGGTCGTGCCCGTCCACCACTTGGTTGACCGTCGGCTCCGCCGAGCCGCGTTCGAGGCGGCGGCGCAGCATCGAGGTCTCGTCGCGCTCGGAAAGGTATCGCAGCTCGAGCCGGATCGCGAACCGGTCCAGCTGCGCCTCGGGCAACGGATATGTGCCCTCGTACTCGATCGGGTTGTCGGTCGCCAGGACGATGAACGGCGTTGGCAGCTTGTGGGTTTCGCCGTCGATGCTCACCTGGCCTTCGGCCATCGCCTCGAGCAGGGCCGCCTGGGTCTTCGGCGGCGTGCGGTTGATCTCGTCGGCGAGCAACAGGTTGGTGAAGATCGGTCCAGACCGGAACGCGAAGTTGCCGGACTGCATGTCGTAGATCGTCGAGCCGAGCAGGTCCGCGGGCAGCAGGTCCGGGGTGAACTGCACCCGGGTGAATCGAAGCCCCAGCGCGGCGGCGAAGGACCGCGCGATCAGCGTCTTGCCGAGGCCGGGCAGGTCCTCGATGAGGACGTGGCCGCGCGCGAGCACCGCGGTCAGGATGAGCGCCAGCGCCGAGCGCTTCCCCACCACCACCCGTTCGATTTCGTCGAGGACAGCCTCGCAGCGTGCGGTGGTGGTCGCGACCGGCAGCGTCATATTTGCTCCAACTTTCGCAGAATCTCCTCCAGCACCCCGCGGCCGGGCCCGGGTTCGCGGTCGCCGGTGCGCGTGACGTTGTTCGGATTGACCCATTCCCACAGTTCCGGGCCGAAAAGCATTCGGCCGCTGGCGTGATACGTCGCGGGGTCCTTGGATTGCTTGTGCCCCGTGGTCATTTCGTAGCGCCGGGCGAGCATGGGCCGCAGATGCCGGTCCCAGTCCGCCCGGGTGGAGTCCGACCGCCGGATCGTCGTCTCGGTGGTGGAAAGCCAGCGGCGCAACGAATCCCCCAGCTCGTCGTAGTCCGGCTCGGCCGCCGGTTCGTTGCCGCGCCCCACGTAACGGCGAACGTTGAGCAGCACCAGGGCCAGGCCGATACCGGAGGCGGCCAACAGGAAGCGGCGGCCGTGCAGCGTCAACGCCAGCAGCTCGATCCCCACGACGAGGCAAACACCAAGCACGATAAGCCTTTTCATACGGGGCTCCGCAACTCGGCCAGGACCAGGCGCAGCACGTCGACCGCCACCTCGCGATCCCCCTCGTTCATCACGTGCGGGGAAAACCGCGCCTCTTCGAACAGGTTGACCAGCCGCTCCGCGTTCTCGGCGTGCAGTGCATGGTGTTCGACGGCCCGAACCAGTACCTCGGTCGGCGTGTCGAAGTCCTGCGGAGCGGCGCCGGGCACGCGGGCGAGCTCGCGTTCCATCGCCGCGTAGCACGCGATGATCGCCTCACGGGGTTCGCGGTTGAGGTCCCCGATCTCGGCCAGCCCGACTTCGGCCGCGCGGGCCAGCGACTCCGACGGCGGCTCCGGTGCCGGCGATTGGATGCGATCGGCGGCCGCCAGGACCGGCCTGGGCGCCCGCCACCGCCGCCGCGCCATGATCAGCGTCCCGGCGACGATCACCAGCATCATCGGGATCGTGCCGGCAAGCAGAACACCGAACATGTCCCCCGAAGTATTGCCCGGGCGCGGCTGGTTCGCCGAGCCGCTGGGGGGGCTCGATGTCCGTGCGGCGGGGACTTGGGTGGGGGCCGACGGATTGGCGTGGTGCGGCACCAGGTAGCGGACCAGCAGGGTCACGATCAGCAGCCAGGCCACGATCAGCACCAGTCCGATCAGCAGCACGCGCCAGCTCGGCCGGCCCTTGCCGGTGCCGAGCAGGTCGGACAGGTCCGCCTGAGCGGGCGCCGGCGCGCGCGGATCCCGCAGCCGCGCGATGACCGCGATCGCCAGCAGCGCGAGCGCCCCGCTCAGGGCCGCGATGACGAAAAGCAGGGCCGCCCGGCCGCCACCCGGCTCGCTATGAGCCGCATGGCCTTGGGCCGGGAAGTACCCGCGCAGCGCGGCGGCGGCAAAGAACAACAGGGCGATCAGGGCGACCACCCGCCCCGTCGGCTTGTCAAAACCGGGCTTCATAACGGGCAAGGGGCACCACCCGACCGGTTGCATACGCGGTTGCGGCTCTGTCTTGGTTCATACTGGCACGTCAAGCGGCCATCCCGCCAGGAACGACGCCGGCGCCGACGCGCGCCCCCGACCGCGGTTGCGGCTTTGTCCACAGGCCAGAACCGCCGCCGCTCACGGTGTGCAACTTCAACGGACTGTGGCGTACGTCACACTCTTGCTACCGCCGGTACAACCCGCGTACTCGGTGCGACTATTGGACGCACGTCGACCAAGCCCCCAATCTTTGATTGGCTGAGAACCCGTGGCAGCGATTAAGGAGGGATCCGCCGTTGACCGCCGTATACAACGCGACAGCGGCTGAACCACCGACTGAGACCGAAGGCGACGCAGTCGCCTGTATCGACGCCGACGCCGGCACCATCACAAACGGCGGGCCTGCCCCCAGTCAGGCGGTGGAGACGCCTGACCAACCGGAAGACGGCCGGGCGGTCCCGGAGGCCGCCGTCGCGGCGCCGACGGGCCGGCGGACCGTCACGGCACTGGGCAAACCCTTCCGATACGTCCTGCGCCAGCTCGATTCCTCGATGCAGACGCTGGGCCGCTTCTTCGACCTGGCCGCCCAATCCTTCAGGTACCTGCTCACGGATTTGATCCGGTTGCGCCACCCCTGGCGGGACACGATCAACCAGGCCTGGTTCATCATCAGCGTCACCGCGATACCCGCGTTGCTGGTGTCCATCCCGTTCGGGGTCATCGTGGCGGTGCAGGTGGGCAACTTCGTCCAGCAGGTCGGCGCCTCGTCGGTGTCGGGCGCGGCCGGCGGCCTCGGGGTGATCCGGCAGGGCGCTCCGGTCGTCGCCGCGCTGCTGTTGGGCGGCGCGGCCGGTTCGGCGGTGGCCACCGATCTTGGCGCCCGCACTATTCGCGAGGAGGTCGACGCGCTGCGCGTGATGGGCATCAACCCGGTGCAGCGGCTGGTCACCCCCCGGCTGGCCGCGATCGTCATCGTGGCGCCGGTGCTGTGCTCGTTCATCATCTTCATGGGGCTGGCGGCGGGCTACGCGATCAACGTCGGCTTCCAGTCCGGCACCCCGGGGAGCTACATCGCGTCGTTCGCGTCCTTCGCCAGCGTCAACGACGTCGTGGTGGCAGTCCTCAAGACCTGGCTGTTCGGCGTGATCGTGATCCTGGTGGCCTGCCAGCGTGGGCTGGAGACCAAGGGCGGCGCACGCGGTGTGGCCGACGCGGTCAACGCCTCCGTGGTCATCGGCATCGTCTCCGTGTTCGTTATCAACCTGGTGATCACGCAGGGGCTGTCGATGTCGATGCCGCTGCGAGTGGGCTGACGGCCGCCGATGACTGAGCCGGCTCGATACGTACCCCCGCCGCTGCGGGTCCCGCGATGGTTCGCGCACCGGGGCGATTCGCTCGTCCAGCGCCTCGGCCACCAGGTCACCTTCGGCGCCCAGGTGCTCGGCGCGATACCGCACACGCTGAAGCGCTACCGGCACCAGACCGGCGTCCTGCTGGTCGACATGATCTGGGGAAACGGGTCGCTCATCGTCGGAGGCGGCACCATCGGCGTGCTGGTGTTCATGGGCGCAGCGGTCGGCGGTTCGGTCGGGGTCGAAGGGTACGGGGCCCTCGACATGGTCGGGATGGGCCCGCTGACCGGCTTCGTCTCCGCCTACGCCAACACGCGCGAGATGGCGCCGATGATCGCGGGGATCGGCTTCGCGGCCCAGGCCGGGTGCCGCATGACGGCGGAGATCGGCGCCATGCGGATCTCGGAGGAGATCGACGCGCTGGAAGCGCTCGGCATTCAGTCGGTCCCGTTCGTGGTCACCACCCGGGTGATCGCGGGCATGATCACGATCGTCCCGCTGTACGTGGTGACGCTCGCGTTGAGCTACGCGTCGTGCGCGATGGTGGTCAACGTGCTGCACGGGCAGTCGTCGGGCACCTATTACCACTACTTCGACTCATTCATCCAGCCGAGCGACGTGGTGTTCTCGGTGCTCAAGGCCGCCATCTTCGTAACGCTGATCATCGCCATCCACTGCTATCAGGGCTACTACGCCAGCGGGGGTCCCGAAGGTGTCGGGCGGGCCTCGGGCCGGGCCATCCGGGCCAGCATCGTCACCGTGGTCGCCGCGGACATGGTGCTGACGCTGTTGTTCTGGGGCAACAGCCCCGGCATTCGGATATCGGGATAGCCCATGGCGACACTGCCGGGTTCGGACCAGGGAGCGCGGGCGCCCAGCTCGCGCTCGTTGAGGATCCGTGGACTGATATCCGCCATAGCGCTGGCGATCGCGGGCATCGTGCTGTATCAGCTGGGCACCGGCGGCTACGCCGACACGTTCACGCTGACGGTGGTGGCCGATTCGATCGGTGAGGGCCTGACGCCGGGCGCGGAGGTCAAGTTCCGCGGCCTGACGATCGGATCGGTGAAGACGCTGCAATCGGTCGGATACAACAGGCAAAAGATCACGGTGGAACTCGAGCCGCGGCAAGCGAGGGCACTGGCCGCTGACACGACGGCGAATTTCATGTCGTCGAACACTTTTGGCCTCGCGGCGGTCGAACTGGTCAGCAGCGGCGCCGGCCCCCGGCTGCGGCCGAACCAGACGCTGTTGATCGGCGCCAACGCGCGGTCGGCCTCCATCACCGGGCTGCTGCGTCAGGGCCAAAAACTCGGCCGGATCGCGGACTCTCCCGATGTCGACCACATCATCGAGGTGGTGCGCCGGCACGCCGACCTGACCGAGCCGGTCACCCGGTCGTACTTCGATCTGGTCAAGATGCTCGTCGACTCCCAGAGAGTGCCGTTCTCGCAATCGCTTTCGGTGTTCGCCTCGGTGGTCAACGGCGCCAGCGACTCCATCCCCCTCATCGGCCTGGCCTACGACCTGCTCAACGGGATGGAATTCCTGGCGCACCCCGACGGGGTCGACCGCATGAACGTGATCCTGGACCAGACCGCAAAGCTGCTCTTCACCAGCGACAAGATGATCGTCAAGAACGTCACGTGGCTCGCCCCGTTCATGCGCGCGACGACCGACGTCTTGCTGCCGCTCTCGTACATGCAGGGCAGCATGGCGCCGGTCTATGACCGGCTCTCGGGTCTGCTGGACCGCACCAGCGCGGCGTTTCCCATCATCGACGGCAAGGTCCGCATGCAGATCGAGGTCACCCTCGACACGATGCCGGGACTGGCGGCGGCCCTGCCCTCCCGACCCCCAGCGCCGCCGCAGCGGGGTGGCCGATGAGAAGTGTCACCAAATCGGTGGTGTGGCTGACCATCTTCACCGCGGTCGCGGTGGTGTGCACGCTGATCGTGTTGACCGCCTTGCGTTCCCCGGTCACCGGGGCGGTCTCCCGCTACACCGCCGCGTTCTCCGACGTGTCGGGGCTCTACGTCGGCGACGACGTCCGCATTTCCGGTGTGCAGGTGGGCAAGGTGGAAACCATCCGGCTCGACGGGCGGATCGCCAAGGTCGATTTCACCGCGCAAAACGATCACCCGGTGTTCGCCAACACCGTCGCCGCGGTGCGCTATCAAACCCTGCTCGGTCAGCGCTACGTCGAACTCGTCCAGCCGGCCAAGCCGGAGCAACGGCTGCCGGCGGGCGGGACCATCGCGCTGGCGCAGACGATCCCGTCGTTCGATGTGGCCAAGCTGTTCAACGGGTTTCGGCCGATCTTCCAAACCCTCGACCCCGCCCAGTTCAACCAGTTGGGCGAGAACCTGCTGCGGCTGATCCAGGGCGACGAAAACGGCATCGGCCCGTTCCTGCATGACCTCGACGTCATTTCCAAGCTGGCCGTGGACCGGCAGGCGGTCATCGCCGGCGTGCTGCGCAACCTCAGCGCGATCTCGGCCGACCTGGGCGGCAAATCGCAGCAACTATTCCACCTCATCGCCACGCTCAACGACGTGGTGACGAAGTTCGCCTCCAAGGGCGAGGAGTTCAGTCAGGCGATGGAAGCCGGTCTGCCCGTCCTGCGCAACACCACCCATTTCCTGCAGTACTTCGAGCGCATCTTCGACGGGACGACGGTCCCGCTGTACGACCTGTTCAGCCGGATGTGGCCGCAGACCGCGACGATCATCGCGGGCCTGTCGCTGGCGCCGTCGCTGATCCAGGGCATGCGGGACTGGCTGGCCGACGAAAAGCCAGCCACGCCAACGTTTAACTGCTCGCACGGCGAAGTGACGCTGCCCGGGATCGGTCAGGTGTCGTTCGCGCAACAGAACTTGGTGGTGTGCCGGTAATGGTGTTCGGCGACAAAAGGACGGGACGGCGGCGCCCCGTGCTCGACGAGCGTGGCGCCGCCGTCCGCAATCGCCGCAACGGCATCGTCGGTGTCGTCGTCATCGTTGCGGCGTTGGCCGCGACCGCGATGGCATACCTGAATCCCACCGGCCAGACCGGCTATACCGCACACCTGCCCAACTCCGGCGGCGTGCGCGCCGGCGACCAGGTTCGGATCGCGGGCATCCCGGTCGGGAAGGTGACCGGCGTCCGGCTCGCCGGCGCCGTCGTGGAGATGAAGTTCGACATCGAGCAATCGGTGGTGGTCGGTTCGGAATCCACCCTGGACATCAAGCTGCTGACCCCGTTGGGCGGCCACTATGTGGCGCTCGACCCGAAGGGCGGTTTGCCGCTGGGCCGCAAGGTGATTCCGCCGCAACGCGTCACGCTGCCGTTCGAGGCCAACGACATCATCCAGGCGGCGACGCCCCTGATCAAGCAAGTCGACGGCCAAGTCATCCACGACACCTTCACCGAGGTGGCCAACGCCGCCAACAGGTATCCCGACGCGGTGCGCGACCTGCTCCGGTCGGCCAACGCGCTGACCGCGTCGTTGAGCAAGACGACGGCCGACTTCCATCGCGGCCTGGACTTCGTCAACAACGGCCTGCGCGCCACCGTCGCCGAGCGTAAGCAGCTCATCACGCTGTTCGAGCAGCTCGACATCCTCGGCCAGGCCTACACCTCGAGGTCGGTCGACATCATCGAATTCTTCGGCCTGTTATCCGAATTGGCTCGCATCATGGACCGCATCACGGTGTTTTGGGGCCGGGAGGTCGCGCCGGTCGTCAACGGGCTCGACGACATCAGCGAAACGCTGGGCGCCCACCCCGAGCGCATCGGCGAGGCGCTCGAGAACCTGGGTCAGACCCTCAACATCGTGGGCCCGATGCTCAGCGGGAACGGTGTCGTCTTCGACAAACACAACCGGCTGGTGCCCGGGCAGGATCTGTGCCTACCCAACATCATGAGGAACTGTTGAGGTGGCCCGGATTTCGGCGCTCGGCTCGCGGCTGCGGTCCCCACTGGGAATCGCCACGGTGCTGGCCGTCGTCGCGGCGGTCGCGGCGGCGGTGGTCATCGGCGCCAAGCTCCTCGCGCCGGGCCACAGCCGGGCGATGTGCGCCGAATTCACCGACGCGGTAGGGCTGTACCCGGGCAACAAGGTGGCGCTGCTGGGTATCGAGGTCGGCTCGACGACCGCGATAGTCAATAAGGCCAACCACGTCGAGGTCGACTTCACCGTCCCCACCGACCTCGACCTGCCGGCCGACGTCGGTCTGGTCACCTACTCGCAATCGATTGTCACCGACCGCCATATCGAACTGACCAAGCCCTACACCGGGGGCCCGAAATTCACCGGCCCGGGCTGCATCAAGCTGAAGTCCACCAAAACGCCGATCAGCGTCAGCGAAACCTTCTCCGCCGTAGGCAAGCTCGCCGACACCATCATGGGTCCCCAACCCGGCCAGGACCCGTCGAAGTCGCCGGGTGTGCAGGCCATCAACGACAGCCTGCGGGCGTTCAGCCGCTCGCTGGACGGCACCGGCCCCGGCCTCAACCAGACGCTCGGCAACCTGGTCGCGATGCTGGCCGACCCGTATAAGGCCGACGCCGACTACCGGCAGCTGTTCGAGAACAGCGAGATCCTCACCTCCGACTTTCTCAAGAACTGGGACAGCTTCGCCTCGTTCGTCCGGATGCTGCCGACCACCACCGAATTGATCGAGGGCCTCTCGGACAACTTCGGCGCGGCCCTGAGCCACATGTCGCACCTGCTGCCAATCCTCGTCGAGGCGCTGGACCGGTGGGGGCCGCGGCTCTATCAGAAGCTGGACAAGGCGATCACTTGGCTGCGGGACATGCTGAACCGGCACACCCCGGCCATCCTCGCGATGATCAACTCGTGGCCGCAGTTCAGCCACTGGATCAGCGACATCTACGAGCCGGCGTGGGGAACCCACAACGTCACGTATATCCCGCCGCAGGTGGCGATTTCGCCGTCGCAGGCCGGCGCCATCTGCGAAGGGCTGCGGAAACGCAATGTCCCCGGTGCCGCGGCGGCGTGCGCGTCCGGCACCGCATCGGATCCGGTCACCCTCGGCCTGACCGATCTCATCCTGGGGGCCGCGCTGTCATGAGCAGACGATCGATGCGCGTTCTGGTGGCCCTGCTGACGATCGGCCTGACCGCGGCATGTTCGCTGGATCCGACGCGGCTGCCGGTCCCGGGCGCCTACAGCCCCGAGGACTCCTACCGGGTCAAGATCCAGTTCTCCAGCGTGCTCAACCTGCCCGCCCGCGCCAAGGTGGACTTCGGCGGGATCCAAATCGGTGTGCTCGACCACGTCCAGCTCGACGGCACCACGGCGGTCGCCTACGTCGATATCGCCGGCGACAGCAGGCTTCCCGCCAACACCCGTGCCGAACTGCGCCAGGCCACCCCGCTCGGGGACATCTACATCGCGCTGCTGCCGCCGGAGGACCGGGCTGGGGATCGATCCGGGGACCGGTCGGTGGCGCCGTTGCGCGACGGCGACACGATTCCGTTGCGCAACACCGCGCCGGCCGACAACGTCGAAGACGTGTTGCGCTCAGTGTCAAACCTGGTGGCCGGCGGCGCGATCGGCACGCTGCAAAGCACCGTGGTGAACCTCAACCACGCGTTCCCCCAGGATCCCGCTGAGCTGACGCGGGCCCAGCAGACCGTCGCCGGCGTGCTCAACGACCTGGCGGCCAACCAGGACACCATCGACGGAATCCTGTCCAGCATGGACAACATCACCACCAACGTGGCCGCCAACACCACGGTGTTCAACCGGCTCGTCACCGAAGGCCCGCCCAAGCTCCAAGGGCTGTCGGCGATCACCCTGGCCATCCTGAACGTCGTCGGGGACTCCAGAGAAATCGGCGACCTCGGCGGGCAGATCCTCAACCCGGTCGCCGGGGACATGATGCAAATGCTCTCCTACATCACGCCATTGGTCGGAACCGTGGCGACCCTCGACACCACCATTCCGGTGCTGGCCGACAAGCTGATCGCGTTCCTGCACTACAAGCTTCTCGGATTTTTCCGCAACGGCGGCCCGAAATACATTGTCTCCGAACTTCATCCACCCACCGGCCACGAGGGCGTCGATCCCGCCGACAAGGCTGATGCGGCCGTCTCGGCGATGCAGACGATGGGAATGCTGCCATGAAGTTCAATGCCGGCGTCACGCTGGCCATCCTGGCGGTGATGACGCTGCTCGGCGCGGCCTACATGTCGATCGGCGTGCTCGACATCGGGCCGACAAAACAGGTCACCCGACTCACCTTGCTGCTCAACACTTCCGGCGGCCTGATGCCCACATCGGAAGTGACGATGCGCGGCATCAAGGTCGGTCGGGTGACCGGCATCCAGACCACCGCGACCGGGCTGGCGGTCTCGATCGACCTCGACCGCGAACACCCGGTGCCCGCCGACAGCCCGATCAGCGTGGAAAACCTCTCCGCCGCCGGCGAGCAGTACATCGACTTCAAACCGAAACTCATTGCGCCGCCGTACTTCGCCGACGGCGCGGTGATCCCGCCGGACCGCGTCGCGCCGATGGTTACCGGCGCCGACTTGCTCACCAAGGTGAATGCCCTGGTCTCGGCACTCAACCTCGACCAGGTACGCACCATCATCAGCAACGTCGCCGCCGCGTTCGCCGGCAACGACGCCACCCTCGATTCCCTTGCCACCACGGCGGGGTTGACGGCCAAGGTGATCCACGACGACAAGCAGTTGATGGCCACCCTGTTCGAGAACGTCTCGACGATGACCACCAACCTAGGTGACATCAACGCCGGCGAGGTGATCAGCGAGACTGGAAAACTGCTGCCGCGTTCGGTACCGGCATTCCTGCGGATGGTCCACGAATTCGAAACCCTTTCGCACACCGGCGTCGGCGTGGTGGGCCCGGACGACCCGGCGGGCATTCTCGTGGGCAAGATGAGCCAGTACATCGACATGCTGGCCGGTCCGCTGAGCACCTTCGCCACCGTGCTGGAACCCGCGCTCGCACCGCTGCACGACGTCAAGGTCGACGCCGGGCATTGGCTCGACTTCTGGGAATCGACCTTCAACGACACCGGCGGCATGCGGGTTCAACTGAACGTCCCGGCATGGCACCAATGATCAAGAAAGAACGGGCATGACCAACTCAACTGTCGACAAAGATGAAACCGTGGACGACACCGAGCCCACGGCGCCCGAGGACGGCGCAGAAGACACCGTCGAGGCCAACGAGGCCGTCGAGGCCGACGAGGCCGACGCGCCGCCCCGCCGATTTTCAAGGTTCCGGCCGAAGATCTCGAGGCGATGGGGGGCGGCCGTTGTCTCGGCGGCGGTGCTCGCCGGTGGGGTGTTCGGGTTCATCAAATACCACCAGGTCACCGGCCAGCTCGCGCAGCTCCGTCAGCAGCAGGCCGACCGCGACGCCGCGGCACAGCTGGCCAAGGAGTATGCGCTGAAGTCGCTGACGTACAGCTTCGAAGACCCGGACGCCTTCTTCCGTTCGGTCGAAGACGGTGTGTCGCAACAACTTAAGGACAAATACGTCAACGCCTCCGACTTGCTGAAGAGCATCATGCTGCAGGCGCAGGTCACCTCCACCGGCGAGGTGCTGGCCACGGACCCGGTGGCCCAGCCCGGTGGGGTCTACCAGGTGGTGGTGTCGGCCCATCAGACCACCCGCAATCTGCAAAACCCGACGCCGAAGGTTTCGATCATCCTGCTGCAGGTCACGGTGAACAGGGTGGGCAATGCCTGGCAGGTCGCCGACATCGGCCCCAAGGCCGGCGCCCGCCCGCCGATCGAGCAGCAGCTCCCGGCGCCCGAGCCGCCTCCCCCGGCCGCTCCCGCTCCTGCGCCCAGTCCGGCTCCGGCCAAGCCGGCACCGAAACGGTAGGCGCGCACCCGTGCGGCGGCTGGCCCTGCTGGGCGCGATCGTGACGATGGCGACCACGGGCACCTTGTGCCCGATCGCGTCCGCCGACACGTCGTTGCCTTCGTGCCCGCAGACGGCCGCGGTCATCGCGCCGAGCGCGGAGTCGCCGCACACGGACTGCCGAATGCATTCCGGCGCGCTGGATTTCGCGGTCACCTACTGGACCGTGCCCGAGCTGCCCGGGCCCCGCGCGGTCAAGATCGTCGTCACCGACGCGTCGGGCGAGGTGGTGCAGACGATCGACGAGCTGTTGGAGCCGTCCAGCCCGGGCGGCGTCGGGTTGGAGGACATCGACGGCGACGGGCGCGACGAGCTGATCATCCCGATCGCGCGACACCCGTTCAACGGCAGCCCGAATACCCGATTCACGGTGTGGCGGGCGCCGGGCGACCGGCTGCATTTCGAACGCACCCAGATGGTCGCGCAGGCCGCGTATCCCAGCGGCGACGGCTACCTGGTGACCAACGCCGGGGCGCTGGACAGCCGAGACCTGACCTTCTATCTGCCCACGGGAGCCGGCTACACGCTGGTCGTCGTGTTGACCATCGAGGCCGAGCAGGTCGACCCCGACACCCACCGGGTCCTGACCGTCATCTGCCGCGCCCACCAGGAAGACGGCCTCCACGCGGTCGACATGAGCCTGCGCCAGGCGGAGGAAACGTTCTGCGCGTCGCCGGCCGCCATGGCCATCTGGCCGGGCGCCGAGCGACTTGACATCCGGCGCTGGCGCCGCGGACAGCAATAACGTTTCAAGGGGCGCACGCCGCGCGGGAGGCCGCCAGCTGCTGTCGCGCCTGGACGAGATCGCCGGCGAGTAGCTCCGGGCTCGCCGGTCGATAGGGGTCGCTGGCGTCGATCTGCGCCGCCAGCATGTCCGATCGAAGCCGCAGGTCGACCGCGGCGGGACCGCGCAAGCCGTTCAGTGGCGACAGGGCGTTTCTGATCTGGCCCGCCACGTAAGGCGGTGTCCCGGAAGGGCTTACGAGGTCGAGGACCTTCTCGAGCCGGTCGGCCACCGGCAGGACAATGCTGCATTCCCAGTCACCGGCGGCCGACGCCGGCGGGCACATCGTGACCGCGGCGACCACGAGCGGTACGCCGAGAATTCGTTTTGAAGGTCCGAGCATTGGCCCTAGCTTTATCCACAGTTGCGGTTTTATCCACAGATTGGTGTTCGGCCGGCCTGATTAGCACATTTGTTCGATAGATTTGGGGTGTGGGATTCCTCAGCGCGGACGCGGCACGCGAGCGGATTAGCGCCGCGCTGGACGCGATCGACGCCGCGCACGTGGTGTTGCGGGAGACTTCGTCGGATCTGGTGGGCACCGACTTTCGTGTCGCGGTGGCCGAGCGGCTCGAGACCCAGCAGCGGACCAACCGGGGGTTGATGTATCGGTTCTTCGGTGAGATCGCCGA
>NZ_LQPV01000016.1:0-160848 GCF_002101935.1 Mycobacterium sp. IEC1808
CGCCGTTCCCGTCGGCTCCCACGGCGGCGCCGACGCCGCCGGCCCCGCCGGGACCGCCGTTACCGAACAGCCAACCGCCATGGCCCCCCATGCCGCCGGCCCGGCCGGGGCCGGACGCCCCGAACCCGCCGGCCCCGCCGACCCCGCCGGCGCCCAGCAGCCCCGCAGCGCCGCCGGCACCGCCCGGCAGGCCGTTTGCGCCGGAGCCGCCGGCTCCGCCGTCGCCGAGCAACCATCCGCCGGGCGTCCCGCTGGCTCCGCTGCCCGCGGCGCCGGGGACGCCGTTGCCGATCAGCGCACGCCCGGTCAGGGCCACGCTGGGCGCGTTGATCACGTTGAGCACCGCCGCCGGCATCAACAGCCCGTTGGCGCCGTTGCCGCCGGCCGGTGCGCCGAGGCCGCCGATCCCGCCAGACCCGCCAATGCCGAGCAGCACCGCCCTGCCGCCGGCCCCGCCGACCCCACCGGCAAAACCGCTGGCGCCCTGGGCGCCGGCCCCACCGGCACCGCCGTCGCCGGCCAGCAGGGCACCGGCGCCGCCGGCACCGCCGGCACCGCCGGCCCCGGCCGACGCGAACCCGCCGGCCCCACCGATCCCGCCGAAACCGATCACGCCGGCGTCACCGCCGGCCCCGCCGTGGCCGCCGGTGCCGCTGCCAAAGTTGTTGCCGCCGGCGCCGCCCGAGCCGGCGGAGCCGAGCAGCCAGCCGGAGTGGCCGCCGGTACCGCCGGCCCCGCCGTCGCCGCTGAAGCTTGTGCCGCCGACACCGCCGGGACCGCCGTTACCCACCAGCAGGGCGCCGGCGCCGCCGGGTCCGCCGGCGCCGCCGGCCCCGGTGCCGCCCAACCCGCCAGCGCCGCCGGCGCCACCGGCACCGACCAGCATGCCGCCGGCTCCGCGGCACCGCCCGCCCCGCCGATGTCCCCGGCTCCGCCGGCCCCGCCGGCGCCGCCGCCGGCGCCGAACAGCCCGCCGAGCAGCCCACCTGACCCGCCGGTTCCACCGATTCCGCCGGTCCCGCCCGCCGAGAACCCGCCGACCCCGCCGGCCCCGCCGCTGCCGCTGGTGCCGGGGGCGGCGTTGGCGCCGTTGCCGATCAGCGGCCGGCCCGTAAACGTCAGTGAGTAGGCATTGAACGTGTCCAGCAGGTTCCGCTCGACGGCCCGCAGGCCGGGAAGCCCCAGAAACGCCGCGCTGGTCGCCTCGGCGGCCGCGTATGAGCCCGCGCCGCCGCTCAGGGCCTGCATGAACTCCTGCTGAAACGCGACCGCCTGGGCGCCCAGCGTCTGATACGTCTGCGCATAGTTCCCGAACAGCCGCGCAATCGCGGCCGAGACCTCGTCGGCGGCAGCCGGCGCGATCCCCGTGGTGGACGGGGCCCACGACGCCGTAGCCTCCTTGATCGCCTCACCGATTCCGCTCAAATCCGCCGAGGCCGCGGCCAACGCCTCCGGTGCGACGATCAGGTAACTCGACATCTGCGGCTCCCCTCAACTTCATCGGGGTGACTCGAACCGGCAAACTGTATTTAACAAGACCCAGGTCTGTATAGCCCAGATATTTCCGGATCGAAGCTCGGTTCTTTGCGCCACGCGGCTTCGTGTTGGCGTCGTGCTCCGACTCGAAATTCAGACGGCCGCGATGGCCGCTCGAGGAGGCGCGTTACGAGCCCGCCGCGTGGGCCAGATCGATGGCGTACTGGCTCACGAAGGTGCCCGCCGGTGGATCACCTTTGTCGCACGTTCCGTCGGATTCGCCGGGACGTTTGATCCACAGGTAAGCGTCGGCGTGCGCGCCCGCGGTAGCAGTGGTCGGGGGAGCGCCGAGTCCTCGGCCACTGGGATTGCACCAGTTGAGCCCGGAGTCGGGAGCCGGCCCGGCGCCGTTGCGCGACGTGTCGATCACGTAGTGCGAGCCGTTCGTGAGCCCGGAAATCGCCTCC
Organism: Mycobacterium sp. IEC1808; assembly: GCF_002101935.1. NCBI lineage: Bacteria > Bacillati > Actinomycetota > Actinomycetes > Mycobacteriales > Mycobacteriaceae > Mycobacterium > Mycobacterium sp. IEC1808. The sequence continues at coordinate 1,944 of NZ_LQPV01000016.1, forward strand.
CCGTAACCGATTTCGTCCCCGGTGGTGAAGAAGTTCGCGGTGTTGAGGCTGAAACCCCGCGCACGGGCGACATCGACCTTGTTGAGCCGGGCGGCCATGTCCTCGGCGCTATGCCAGCGCAAGTGACCACCGTCGACGTACACGGCCGTGCCCGGATTGCGCGTCAGCGTGTCGACGGCGTAGCGAATCAAGTCGTAGCGTTCCTGGCGCTGGTCGGCCGACAGGCAGTCGGCCATGGCGAGCGCATCGGGCTCGAGGATGATCGCCGTCCGCGTGCCGCCCACCTGGGATGCGATCCCGTCGATCCACCCGCGGTAGTCATCGGCCGACCCCATGCCGCCCGCCGCGAAGCTGCCGCAGTCGCGGTGCGGAATCCCGTAGATCGCCAGAACCGGGATGGCGCCGGATGCCGCGGCGTCGCCGGTGTACTTCGCGACCGTCGATGCGGACGAGCCCGGGACGATCCAGTACGCCTGCGGCGTGTTGGCGATCGCGGTCAACTCGGGACTCGCCGGATCGGCATGCTGTGCCGCACGCATGGCCGCCGAGTTCGGGTTGACGTAGAACGGCATGCCGGCCAACGGGTTGGCGTCATCGATCAACCGCACCGCCGGGGCGGGACCGACGTGCACCGGGTCGGCTAGAAAAGCCGCAACCGCTAGAAGAGGGGCGATCCACCGCGCGACTGCGCCAGCTGAGAACGTCACCCGAGGAAAATTAGTGCATTCAGCGCCGATCGCCGACGGCAGGTGATGGTGCGGTCGCCGCTTGGCGCGGTGGCGACCCGCCGGGCGGCGGCCGGCGGCGGGCTAAATTACCGGTATGCGCGCTGTTCGCCTCTTCGGTGTGGTCCTGACGATCCTGACGGCGGGGCTGCTGTGGGCGACGCCCGCCGGCGCGCAACCGCCGTCCAAGCTGACCGATCACATCACCGACACCACCGGGGCGCTGACGGATTCGGACCGGGCGGCGGTCAGCACTGCGATCGACCGGTTGTACCGCGATCGCCACATTCAACTGTGGGTGGTCTACGTCGACAATTTCTCCCGGTTCAAACCCGAGAACTGGGCCGACCGAACCCGCAGCGCGAGCGCGATGGGCGACTACGACGCCCTGCTTGCGGTGGCAACGAACACCAAACTGTACGCGTTCACCGCGCCGCCGAACATGGAGGGCCTCACGGCGGCCGAGCTGAACAGCTTGCGCAGCAACAAAATTGAACCAGCGGTGAACGCCAAAGACTGGCGCGGTGCCGCGGTCGCCGCGGCCGACGGGTTGAACAAAGCGCCAAGCTCGTCTAAACGGATCTGGCTGCTGATCGCGATCGGCGTCATCGTCGCCGTGATCGTCGTCGTGGTGGGTCTCGTGCTCTATCGCCGTCACCGCCGCCGTCGCGCCGCGCAGCGGGTCGACGCCGGCGACGCGCAGGCGACCATCGAAGCGCGCTCGTTGGCGCAAGCGTTATCCACCGCGGACGCCAGATTGCGCCAGATCACCGACTACGTGGCCAGGCATCGCCAGAGCATCGGTGCCGAGGCCCAGCGCCGGTTGGACGAGGCACAACGGCATTTGCAAGCGGCGCACGGCAAGGAAAGAACGAACGAACCCGAAGCGATTGCGCATGCCAACAGGGCGTCGACGCTGGCCGCTCAGGCACAGACGCTGGCCAACGCCGACGTGCAGGCAGCGCATCGCCCGCCACGGCGTCGAGCGTCGACGCGATGATCGGTGCCGGGCTAACCCTTGCCTGAATAGATCGTGCGTTTCCAGATCGTGGCCAATGTGTCCACGAGCGCGCGCATTTCCGCGTCAGAGGTGTCAGGGGTCAACGTCAGCAGCCGGTGAACGTTCATGGTCACCAATGCCGTCGCGGCACCCCGAGGATCGTCGAGATTGCTGTCCGCGCCGTCGATGATGGCCTCGGCAACGTCGATCACCGGGTCGATCAGCGCCGAGCGGGCCGCGGCCACCTCGGGATCAGTGCCCGACGACCAGAACACCGCACGCAGAATCGCGCCGTGCCGGCGATAGGTGTCCGCCGCGCTCACCAAGGCCTCGCGCCCGGCCGCGACCGGATCTTCAGCCTGGCGCCATCGGGCCAGGGCGGCGTCCGCCTCGACGCGCAGGGGCCGCACCAGCGCGCCGATCAGTTCGGCGCGGTCGCGGAAATATACGTAAAAGGACTTGCGCGACAGCGTGGTTCGATCCATGATCGCGGCCACGCTTACGGCGTGCGCGGGCTGCTCGGCCAGCAACCCGGCCGCGGCCTCGAGGATTTCGCGGCGCGCCTCCGCGGGCGCGCGACGGCGCCGGCGCGGGGGACCGGAGTCCCGGCCATTGGTCACTCCCCTTATTGCCACAGTGGCAGTATAGTCAGTCTCGTTACTGCCGCTGTGGCAGTAACGGAATTGAGAGGAGCTTCCGATGAGCTCTGGCTGGACGGGTACGACGATGGCCCCGCGCTGGTATTGCGTCGTCGTTGCGTTATTTCTCGGGGTGCGCGCCACCTCAACATTGGTGGCGGGGGCCAGCTTCAGCCTGCCCGGAGACGGTTGGCGATCGGTCTGGCAGCTCGCGACGGTCGTCGTGCTCGCGGTCGGTATCGCATACCGCCGAGTCGCGTTCGCAGCAGCCCTGGCGGTCGGACTCGTCTATGCCGTCGTGACCGGGCTTGAGGCATTTCACGGCACCGACCTGATGGGCGTGGTGCCGGTCGACATGCGCGACCGCATCGTTCACCCGTTGCTGGGGGGGTTCGCCCTGTTTTGCGTGCTACTGGGACGTCGCCGCAGCACCGACCGGCAGCCGTCGCGTCGCTGACCAGCAAGGCCCACAACAATTTTCGTCATTGTCCTTGCGCCGCTTGGCATCTGGCCTGGGCTATCCCATCGGGGACCGGAAAAGCCACCTCAAACCGCCGTCGACCTCACAGGGCCTACGTGCCGGTTTGTGAGTGGCTTGTAGCAAGTAGGTCATCGCGGGCAAGCCTTGCCGCAACAACACTTTCCTACCGTTCTCGCATGCCGCTAATGACGCGCCAACACACGATCGACGACTGGGACGCCGAAGACGTCGACGCCTGGAACAACGGCGGAGCCAAGATCGCGCGCCGCAACCTGATCTGGTCCATCTTCGCCGAGCACGTCGGGTTTTCGGTCTGGTCGATCTGGTCGGTGATGGTCCTTTTCATGCCGCAGAACATCTACCACATCGATGCCGCCGGAAAGTTCTTTCTGGTCGCGATGCCGACGCTGGTCGGAGCGATCCTGCGCCTGCCCTACACGTTCGCGACCGCAACATTCGGCGGGCGAAACTGGACCGTGTTCTCCGCGATGGTGCTCGTGATCCCAACGGTGTTGACGCTGTACTTCATGGCCCATCCCGGGACGTCCTACACGACGTTCATGGTCGTGGCGGCGGTGGCCGGATTGGGCGGCGGCAACTTCGCGTCGTCGATGACCAACATCAATGCCTTCTATCCCCAGCGGCTCAAGGGGTGGGCGCTGGGGCTCAACGCCGGCGGCGGGAACATCGGCGTCGCAATGATCCAGGTCGTCGGACTGTTGGTGATCGCGACCGCGGGCAACCGCTCCCCGCACTGGGTGTGCGCGGTGTATTTGGTGCTCCTGTCCGTCGCCGCCGTGGGCGCCGCGCTGTTCATGGACAACCTGACCAACCAGCGCACCAACGGCCGCTCGATGATCGACGTGATGGCCTACCGCGACTCGTGGCTGATTGCCGTGCTCTACATCGGCACCTTCGGATCGTTCATCGGCTTTTCGTTCGCCTTCGGCCAAGTTCTTCAGATCAGCTTCCTGGCCAACCTGAGCCACGGCGCGAAGGTGACTCCGGCCATGGCGGCGCACGCGGCGCTGCACGCCGCGCAGATCGCGTTCATAGGGCCGCTGCTGGGTTCGATCGTGCGGCCGGTCGGCGGTTGGCTGTCCGACCGCATCGGCGGCAGCAAGGTCACGCTGTACACGTTCGCCGCGATGATCGCCGCGGCCGGGTGGCTGGTCGGTTTCGGCGCGATGGCCGACGCCAAACATCGCGCCCCGTCGGGCGGCGTGCTGGTTGCCTACGTGGTCGGGTTCGTCGCCCTGTTCATCCTGTCCGGAATCGGAAACGGTTCGGTATACAAGATGATCCCGTCGATCTTCGACGCCAAGGCGCAGAGCATCGACGGTGTCAGCCCAGGGGAGAAGGCCGACTGGTCGCGCCGGATGTCGGGCGCGCTCATCGGAATCGCCGGCGCCATCGGCGCGCTCGGCGGCGTCGGCATCAATGTCGTGCTGCGGGCGTCCTACCTGTCGCCGGCGAAATCCGCGACGACGGCGTACTGGGTCTTCTTGGGCTTCTACGTGCTGTGCGCGGTGATCACCTGGTTCGCCTACGTGCGCACGCCCGGCACGAAACGCGAAGCGAAAGCCGCTCTGGCCGGAGAAGCGCTGGCGCCTGCTGCGTGAACTGGTTGGAACCCAAGAGGATTGAGCGAACCGGCTACAAGAACGGCTTGATCGGCGCCATCCAAATCGGCGAGAGCAGGACCGGGTCGGTCCAGGCTGGCCACAGCAGCGCCGGGTTCGCGCCCGGCGGTGGCCAGTTGTTGTCGTTGTTGTACGCCCAGACCTCCCAAGGGTTGTCGTAGTACGACGCCGTCTCGACCAGGCTGAACCAGTCCAGGTTCGGGTGCAACAACCAGTAGCCCGTCCCCACGAAGTATCCGCCGACCGCCCAAGCGGCGTAACTGGTTTGGAACAGCGGGCCGAAAAGCCTGCTCTGCCAGACGTGCACCTCTTCGTGGTTGACCATCACGTCGTCGGCGCCCGGGCCGGTTCCCAGATGGGTGGTGACGTTGCCCATCGTGCTGGCAAAGCCGGGCAGCCCGATGCCGCCGCGGTAGACGTAGGATCCCACCAGCGCGCTGAAGGCGGCGTCGTAGCCGCCCCCGTTCGGCGTGAACGCGTTGAGGGCTTGCACGCCGTAGCCCAGCGCCGTGCCTTCCAAGCCCCACGTGTAGTCCAACAAAAACGCGGCCCATCCGCGCCAGTCGCGAAAGTTGTAGATGCCGAACTCGCGCTGGGCGAGCAGGTTGAGGTCGTTGATCGCCGCGTCGGCCACGCCTGTCCCGGCGGCACTGCCGGTGCCGATCAGCGGGCGGCCCGACACCGCTTCGGTGGCTGCGTTGACGGCACCGAGCAACGACGCCCCCGCTTCGTCCACGGCAACATACGAGCCGGCCGCCGCATTGAGGGCCTGCGCAAACTGTCGTTGAAACGCGCCGGCCCGGGCGCTGAGCGCCTGATACTGCTGCCCGTAGGCGGTGAACAACGCCGCCACCGCCTGCGAGACCTCATCGCCGGCGGCCGCCGCCATCCCCGTCGTCGGAAGCGCGGCCGCCAGATGCGCCGCGCTCACCGACGAGCCGATGCTCTCCAAATCCGCGGCGGCCGATGTCAATAACTCCGGGGCCACCACCAGAAGCGACACGTTTCCTCCTTGTCCCTGTGCGGATGAAGCGTATGCACTTCTCGATTCGCCAGATGCGTTTTCACCGCGTCGGTAATCGAGCTGTTGCCAAAACCTTGACAGTGTCATTGTGACAGTGTCAGTATCGACGGATGGCCGACGTGGCGTCCTGGACGCTGGACGAGCTGGTGCGACGGGTGGCCTCCGGGCTGGCCGATCCCGCGTATCCGGGCGCGCCCAACGGGCGCGTCCGGGGCCTGCCCGATCGCCGGGCTGTCCGGTGGTACACGACGACCGGGCTCGTCGACCGGCCGACCATGCAGGGGCGCTCGGCGCTATACGGCCCGCGGCACCTGCTGCAGATCGTCGCGGTCAAACGGCGCCAGGCCGAGGGCCGCTCGCTCGCCGACATCCAGGCCGAACTCGCGGGAGCGACGGACGAAGCGTTGCGCAAAGTCGCCGCCGTGCCCGACGAACTGATGGCTGCGGATCTCGAGGAACCGGCGCCGAGTCCCGTTCGCCGACAACGCTTCTGGGCCGAACCACCCGCCGCCGCCGAACCGGCGGCCAACGGCGACGGCGCTGACAGTGTCACCAAGTTGGCGGCCGTCAGCCTGCCCGGCGGGGCACTGTTGCTGCTGCCCGCCGGGTCTACGGGCGGCGGCCGGCCCGACGAAGACGACATCGACGCGATCCGTGCGGCCGCCCGGCCGCTGCTCGAACTGCTGGCCGAGCGTGGCCTGCTGACCCCAGATGAACGGAGCCCCTCATGACCGTCCGCATCACGTCGATGGCCGACGCCGAAACCGATCGGGTGGCCGCCCCGGACGACGAGGCCGGGCTTGGCGCTCTGAGTACCGAGCGCGGGAACCTGCCGCTGGAGCGCATCGACGTGCGCGCCGAGATCACCGGGCTCACCAGCCGCGTCGAGCTCACGCAGGACTTCGTCAATTCCTTCGACGTGCCCTTGGAAGCCAGCTACGTGTTCCCCGTGCCGGATCGGGGGGCGGTCACGGGGATGCGGATGACCGCCGACGGGCGGGTCGTCGATGCCGAGCTGCGGGAGCGCGGGGCCGCCCGCCAGGCGTACGACGACGCCATCGCCTCGGGCCGGCGCGCGTCCATCGCCGAAGAAGAGCGGCCGGACGTCTTCACCATGCGGGTCGGCAACATCCTGCCCGGCGAACGGATCAGCGTCGCCCTGACGCTCGTCATCCCTTTGGCCTACGCGGACGGCGACGCGACGTTCCGTTTCCCGCTTGTGGTTGCGCCGCGGTACATCCCGGGTCGCGCGCTCGCGGATATCGCGGTCGGTGACGGGCACGCCGACGACACCGACGCGGTCCCCGACGCGTCGCGCATCACCCCGCCCGTGCTGTTGCCCGGGTTTCCTCACCCGGTTCCGCTGTCCATCGAGGTGGGCATCGACCCCGCCGGTCTGGCGCTGTCGGAGGTGCGCTCGAGCCTGCACGCCGTATCCACCGACAACGGCCGGATACGGGTCCACCCCGGCGAGCGCGCCAACCGGGATTTCGTGCTGCGGCTGCGCTACGGAGCGGAAGATATCACCGATTCGCTTGTGCTGGTGCCCGATTCGGAGGGCGACGAGGGCACCTATCAGCTCACCGTGCTGCCGCCGGCGGCCAGCGCGCCACCGCGCCCGCGGGACGTGGTGCTGGTGCTCGACCGCTCCGGCAGCATGGCCGGCTGGAAGATGGTGGCGGCCCGCCGCGCCGCGGCGCGGATCGTCGACACGCTCACCGCCGAGGATCGCTTCGCGGTCTTGACGTTTGACGATCGGACCGACCGTCCCGCCGGACTGCCCGACGGGCTGGTCGAGGCCAGCGAGAGACGCCGGTACCGCGCCGTCGAGCACCTTACCCGAGTCGACGCGCGCGGCGGCACCGAGATGGTCGCGCCGCTGCGGCAGGGCCTCGCGTTGCTGGGCGGATCGCGCAACGGCGAGGCCCGCGACGCCGTCGTCATCCTCGTGACCGACGGTCAGGTCGGCAACGAGGACCAGCTCCTGTACGAACTGTCCGGCGACCTGCAGCAGGTGCGCGTGCACGCGGTCGGCATCGACCAGGCCGTCAACGCCGGATTCCTTTGGCGCCTCGCCAGTGTCGGCGGGGGGCGCTGCGAACTGGTGGAAAGCGAGGACCGCCTCGACGAGGCGATGGACGCCATTCACCGCCGCATCTGCGCGCCGCTCGCGTGTTCGTTGTCGCTGTGCGCCGAGGGGCTGGCGATCATCGAGGGCACCGCGAGCCCGGCCCGGCTGCCCGACTTGTTCCCCGGGGTGCCTTTGGTGGTGAGTGGGCGGTATCGGGGGAGCGCGTCCGGTTCGTTGACGCTGCGCGGCACGACGGGTGAGGGCGGGGACTGGTCGGTCACCGTCGCCGGGCGACGCCTGGCGGCCCCGGCCGTGACCGCGCAGTGGGCCCGGGCACACCTGCGCGACCTCGAGGACCGCTACGCCGCGGGTGCCACGCCGGACCTGGAGAAGCGGATTATCAAGACGTCGTTGCGGTTTGGCGTGTTGTGCCGGTTCACGGCATTTGTCGCGGTGGACAGCCGCGTCGTTGCCGACGGTGAAGTGCCGCACCGCGTGATGCAACCCGTCGAGGTGCCAGCTGGCTGGGAGCAGCCCGCAGACCACGCCGTGTTTGCGGCCGCGCCGCGGTCCCTGTTGGTCGGGGCCGCCGTGACGCCCAGTCAACCTGCCCCGCCCACCAAGGAGCCATCGGGCAAATCGCAGGCGCGAACCGTCAAGCTGCGCAACGTGATTGCCGCGGCGGTGGTCGGCGCGCTACTCATCGGCGGCGGCTGGACCTGGTCGGTGAGTCGGGACGGTCGTTCCGCCCCGACGGCTGACGGCATTGTCAGCGGCAAGATTCCAGCATCAGAGGATAGGGGCGCCGCGGGCCAGATTTCCGGGACGAGGGCCGGCGTTCCGGAGAACACCGTCTCGCTACCGGAAGCACCGCCACCGCCACAGGCCCCTGCGGACGCGACCTACAAACGTGACGTCATCACGACGGGGTCGATGCAGATGGTCGTCTCCGAGCCCGCCCAGGTGGCCGACCGGCTCGTCACCGCCGTCATCGACTCCGGCGGCCGAGTGGACTCGCGATCGGAGCGGTCCGGATCGTCCTCGCCGACAGTGGATCTCGTCTTGCGCATCCCCGCCGACAAACTCGACGGGGTGCTTGGCGACGCCAAGAAACTGGGGACCGTCGACTCGATGTCGATCGGGCACAACGACGTGACGTCGCAGCGCGTCGATCTCGACGCCCGCATCCAAGCGTTGCAGACCTCGGTCGATCGCCTGTTGGACCTGATGCGCCGGGCCGGCAGCGTCGGTGACCTGCTCGCGGCGGAGTCATCGCTGACCCAGCGACAGGCCGAGCTGGACTCGCTGCGGGCGCAGCGTGCCACGCTTGGCGACCAGGTCTCCTACGCGACGATCAACGTCAGCCTTTCGACCAAACCGGCGGCGATTCCTCAGCCTGGTTTCCTGAGCGCGCTTCAACACGGCTGGCAGTCGCTGCTCTCCGCTATCCACGGCGTCGTAATGGCGGTCGGATTCCTCATCCCGTGGATACCGGTGCTGGCCGTGGGGGCATTGGTCGTCGTGTTGGTGGTGCGCCGCAGGCGCTTTCGGGGTAAACCGTCCGGCGAGGCTAGCCAGGCCGATTGAGCTCGCCGAATCTCGCGAGTGCGGCCTCGAGGTCGGCCTGGTCGTAGACCTCAACGCGGTCTAACAGATCGCCTTCGACTGTGAGGACGTTGATTGTTCGCCACTCGGCGTCAAAGCCTTCGTGCGAGGTTCCACGCGCAGCATGGGTGATGACGCATCCGAATTCACACAGCCGATGCACCGCCTCGATGTAGGCGCTGATGTCCGGCATGAGGTCCCACATGGCGGGAAGATACGCGGCCAGATCCTCCGCCTCGGTCGCTACGCCTGGCCGATGGTCGACGAAAGCCGAATCCGGTGTCACTCCAGGAAGTTCGTGCCTGTTAGCTCGGGCGTACGCCTGCATCGCGACCGACCACGACTGTGCGTAGGTGGCCGCTTCGCCGGCGAGGTAGCGGGCGTCGAGTTCCTCGAAGGCTCCGTCGATGTCGTCGGAATCGAAGAGCACGGTGTCGTGCATCAGCTCGTCGTCGCCGACTTGCGTGACTTGTAGGAGCTCAACCGCAATCGATCGATCGGCATCATCGATATCTCGGTAACGAGCCCGGGTCAGCGAGAGGCGGGAGCCCCTGACGGCGACTGGGTCGACCTTTAACCGCCAGGTGCCGGGAATCGTCTCGAACATGGCCTGCAGTGACTTTCGTCCCGGTGTTGGCCCTTCGAACGCATCGCGCAACCCTAATCGGCGGTCCTCGAATCGGTGGTCCACACTGGCGAGCGCAAGGAGCCCGTCGACGTCGCGGCGGTTGACCGCGTCGGCGACGAGTGCCCAGATCCGCGTCGCCGCATTCTCTAGCAGCGGCGGCCGATTGAGCTCGTCGAACCTAGCGAGCGCGGCGTCGAGGTCTGTGTCGTCGAACATCTCGCAGCGGCTGACCAGGTCGCCCTCGACCGCAAAGATGGTTGTCATTCGCCACTCGCCGTCGAAACCCTCTTGTGAGGTCCCGCTCGACACGAGGGTGACGGCTGCTCCGAGGTCGTTCAGCCGATGTACGGTCTCGACGTAGATGCTGTACACGCCATCGTTTAGCGCCGCACGGATGTAAGCCATCAGGTCACCAGATCCGACTGCGGCAAGGGGCCGATGGTCGATGTCGACAAAGTCTGCGGTCGTTGCGAAGAGTTCGCGTCGGTTGAGCGCGGCACACGTTTGCATGATGACCGACCACGTGTGTGCGTGGGCGGCGGCTTCGCCGGCGAGATAGCGCGTATCGAGTTCCTCGAAGGCAGCCTTGATGTCCTCGGGATCAAAGCTCACGCTGTCGCGCATTAGTTCGCCCCCGTCGACTCCCGCGACTTGCAAGAACTCGACGGTGACTGGTCGATCGGCGTAATCGGTATCGCGGTAACAGATATGGATCAGTGAAAGACGAGATCCCCTGATCGCGATGGGGTCCGCCGTCACCCGCACGCTGGTTGGTAGGGACTCGAACATCGTTTGCACGGCCTTACGCCGTTCTAGACCCTCGAATTCACCGCGCAGGCCTTTTCGTCGATCTTCATATCGCAGGTCCGCAGCGGTTAGGGCCAGGAAACCCTCCATGTCGCGACGGTTTGTCGCGTCGGCCATGCGAGACCATGTACGGGTGGCGTTGTTCTCAAGTGGTGGTGGCCGATTGAGCTTGTCGAACCTCGCCAGGGCTGCGTCAAAATCCGCCTCGTCGAACAGCTCCGTCCGTTTGATTTTGTCGCCGTAGTACGTCGAAACGTCGATGGTCCGCCACTCGGCTTCAAAACCTTGGTGTGAGGTCCCTTTCACAACTTGGGTGACGACAGCTCCGACCTTGCTCAACCGATGCACAGCCTCGATCCGAATGCCGGATTGCGGCGAGAGGTCCCATGTTGCAAGAAGGTATGCGCTCAGACCACCGGCCGGGATTGGCGCGAGTCGGCGGTGATCGATGTTCACCCAGTCGTGGGCCGTCTTGGGGAGTTGGCGTCTGTTGAGCGCTGCATACGCGCGTGTTACGAGTGACCACGTGTGCGCGTGGGCGGCCGCTTCACCGGCGAGGTAGCGGGCGTCGAGTTCCTCGAAGGCCGCGTCGAGGTCTTCAGGGTCGAACACGACGTGCGCCGTCAGTCGCTCGTCGGCATCGATCTCGACGATGCTGAGCATCTCACTGCGGAACGCCCCATGCGGCAAGTCGCTGTTCGAGGAACAGATACGGGTCAAGGCGAGGCGCTCCCCGCGGGTCGCAATGACGCCCAATGTCGTATGTGCCCCTGCCTCGCCGAGGGTCCGCAAGTTTGCGATCACGACATCGCGACCGTGCCAAAGCCCAATATTCACCACGTGTCGGTGATCATCGATGTAACCATCGTCCGCCAGGACTTTGGTCAGGGTGTTCCACTCGCGATCCCGTAAGTATGCAAGGAAGCGCCCGTAGACCCGGATTGCCGCGTTTTCCAGGCGCCGCCTCTGTGAGTGCAATTCATTAAACCGGGCCAGTGCCGCTTCGAGGTCTGCCTCGTCAAATATTTCGCAGCGGTTGACCAACTCACCTTCGAATGTGTAAAGGGCGATGTGTTGCCACTCGGCTTCCAGGCCCTTTCGGGATATCCCATGTATCGCTTGGGAGATGACCGCGCCGAGACTGCTCAATCGATACACCGCGACAATGCGGAAGGCGGCGTCCGGCATGTCGTCGAACGTGTCACGGGCATACCGGACGATGTCGCCTGGCGCGAAAGCTATCCCGCGCCGGTGGTCGATGTTGACCCAATCTGGCGTCGTCGGGTGCATCTCGTGGCGGTTGAGCGTGGCGTGTGTCTGAGCTATGACCGACCATGTGTGCGCGTGGGCGGCGGCTTCGCCAGCGAGGTATCGGGCGTCGAGTTCCTCAAAGGCGGCGTCGACGTCGTCGAGTTCGAAAGTCACGATCGCCTTAATCATGTTGTCGGCGTTGGTCTCGACGACGCCGAGCGCTTCTACGATGAACGTCGCGGACGCTTGATCATGACCCGAGAAGCAGACACGACCGAGGTACAGGCGCTCGCCGCGCGTCGCCAGGACGGTCCCTGTCATGTTCTTCGTCCCCACCGCGGCGGTGGCCTTCATGCCCGCGATCTCGGCGTCCCGGCCGTGTCGGATTCCCGCGCCGACGATGCGACGGCGATCGTCGGTGCAAACGTCGTCGGCGAGCAATCCCGCCAATGCGTTCCAATCGCGGGCCGCGAAGCAGGCACCGATTCGCTCTCCTATCCGGGTTGCCGCGTTTTGCAGTCGCGGTGCCGGTGCGTGAAGTTCTTCAAAGCGGGCGGTCGCGGCATCGAGGTCTGCTTCGTCAAAGACCTCCACCCGGGTGTAGAGGTTGCCTTCGACTATGCCAACGACGATTACTCGCCATTCGGCGTCAAAGCCGTCTTGCGAGGTTCCATGCGCAGCATGGGTGATGACCGCTCCTAAATCACTCAGCCGATGCACCGCCTCGATGTGGACGCTGATGTCCGGCATGAGATCCCAGATACTACGAAGATATCCGGCCACATCCTCCCGCTCGGTCTGCAACGTCGCGCGATGGTCGATGAAAACGGAAGCCGGTGTCATGCTGGTAATTTCGTGACGATTGGACTCGGAATAGCTCCGCGCGATGACTGACCAAGCGCGCGCGTGGGCGGCTGCTTCGCCGGCTAGGTAGCGGTCGTCGAGTTCCGCGAAGGCGGCATCAATATCGTCGGGCTCGAACAGGACCGCCGCCGCGATCTTGTTGTCGGTGTCAATCTCGATGAGATTAAGTAGCTCGATGCGGAACTCCCCATGCTGCAGGTCGCGATTTGAGCTACTGACACCGGTGAGCGCGATGAGCTCGCCGCGGGTCGCAATGACGGTAACCGTTATGTCCGCCCCGATGTCGGCAAGAGCTCTCAGGTTGGCGATTTCGACTTCTCGCCCTCGTTGAATCCCAGCGTTGATGACCCGGCGTCGATCATCCGTGCGAATGTCCTTGGCGAGCAACTCCGCCGCGCAGTCCCAGGATCGGGCGGCGTAGTGGCTCCAAAAGTCTTGACAAACATGGCTGGCTGCGTTTTCTAGTCGGGGCGCCTGCGGTTGCAGTTCGTCAAAACTAGCGACCGCGGCGTCGAGGTCTGACTCGTCGAAGATCTCCAACCGGGTGATCTGATCACCTTCGAATATCAGAACGGCAATCAACCGCCACTCGGCGCCGAATCCTGCCTGCGAGGTGCCGCGCGCTGCGTGGGTGAGCACCGCTCCGTAGTTGCTGAGCCGACGCACAGTTTCGACGTAGTGGCTGAGGTCCGGAATGACTTCCCACACCTCGCGGATCCATGTCGCCAGATCGGCCGTCTCGATCGGTACGAGGGGTCGACGATCGATGCACACCGAATCCTTTGTCAGCGCCGGATACTCGTGTCGATTGAGCGCGGAGTAAACCGCCCTGACGGCCGACCATGTGGATGCATAGTCGGCCGCTTCATCGATAAGGTAGCGCGCCTCGAGCTCCGCGAACGCGGCGTCGACGTCGTCGGGGTCGAAGGCGATGACGGTAGCCATCTTTTCGTCAGCGTCGATCTCAATGATGATGAGCCCCTCGACGAGGAACGCCTGCGGCTCGGTGTCGAGGCCCGAGAACCGGGCACGAGTAAGAGCGAGGCGGTCGCCGCGGGTCGCGATGACGTTAATCGTCGGCCTGAGCCCAATATCGGCGTACGCCCGCATGTCTCGCATTTGGGCATCGCTTCCCTGCAGGACTCCAGCACCCACCATCCGACGGCGATCATCGTGGCGCATGTTCTCAGCGAACAACACATTCAGCTTGTCCCAGTCGCGCGCGTCGAAGCATTCCCAAATCCGGTCGTTCACTCGGGTTGCGGCGTTTTTCAGCCCAGGGGCTGGGCGGCTCAACTCCTCGAACCTCGTGATCGCCGCGTCGAGGTCGGCCTCGTCGAATACCTCGCAGCGGTTGAGCCTGTCACCTTCCACCGTTCCAATGGTGATCACCCGCCACTCGGCGTCGAAGCCCTCGTGTGAAGTCTCACGCGACGCGTTAGTGACGACGGCTCCGAGATCACTGAGGCGATGCACTGCCTCGATGGAATGCCTGAGGTCAGTCGTGAGGTTCCAGGCCGCGTCAAGCAACGCAGGCATTTCACCGGACGCAAACGATGTTCCTCGGCGGTGGTCAACGTTCACCCAATCTGCCGTCGTCAAAGGCATTTCATGCCTATTGAGTGCGGCGTAGGCCTGCAAAAGGACAGACCATGTGCGTGCATGGGCCGCCGCCTCCCCGGCGAGGTACCGGGCGTCGAGCTCCGCGATGGCAGCGTCGATGTCGTCGGCGTCGAACACGACTACCGCCGCCATCCGGTCGTCGGCATCGATCTCGACGAGCGCGAGCATCTCGATGCGGAACGCGTCGGGCCGTTGGTCGCGTCCCGAAAATCGGTAATGACTTAGCGCGAGGCGCTGTGCGCGTGTCGCAATGACCGTTGATGTCACATTCTCGGATCCGACAACTGCGTATGAATGCACGCCGAGTTCGGCATCTCGACCCTGCAGGTTCCCCATGTTCACGACTCGACGCCGATCTTCAATCGAAAATCCGTCGGACAGCATCTCGGCCATTGTTTCCCAGTCGCGGGCGGCGAAGCACGCCTGAAAGCGCGTATCCACCCGGCTTGCCGTGTTTTCGAGCTGGGGTGTGGGCTGACGGAGCTGTTCGAATTTCGCAAGCGCGGCGTCCAGATCTGACTCATTGAACAGCTCACAACGGCTCACTAGGTCGCCTTCGACCATGAGCAGGGAAACATCCCGCCACTCGGCATCGAAGCCCGCTTGCGAGATCCCATGTGCCACATGGGTGACGACCCCGCCAAGATTATTTAGCCGATGCACAGCCTCGATGCAGATCTTGGTGTCAGGCGAGTCGTCCCATGCGGCTTGGAGGTACGCGATAATGTCGCCGGGGGCAAATGCTGCTCCGCGACGGTGGTCGATGTTCAGCCAGTTCGGTGTCGTCGCGGACAGCTCACGCCGGTTGAACCCGGCATAAGCCTCCGTGATTGCCGACCAGGTGCGCGCGTGAGAGGCCGCCTCGCCGGCGAGATAGCGGGCGTCGAGTTCGGCGATGGCGGCGTCGGTGTCGCCGGGTTCGAACACGATGCGCGCCGCGATTCGATTGTCGGTGTTGACTTCAACAACGCTGAGGGTATCGACGAGGAAGCCTTCGGCCGCTTGATCTGCGCCCGAGTGGCGCGTGCGCGTGAGGATGAGGCGCGTTCCGCGGGTCGCGATGACGGTCGACGTCATGTTCGTGCCCCCGAGGTCGTAACCGGCACGGATGCTTGCGATTTCGACATCTCGGCCGTGTCCGAGGCCCGCGCCCACCACGCGTCGGCGATCCTCGTTGAAGAAGTCGGCGGCGAATATGTCCGTCAGGGCGTCCCAGTCGCGGGCCGCGAACCGTTCTAAAAAGCGTTCGGCCACTAGGCTCGCCGCGTTTTCGAGCCGCCGTGCCGGCTGGCTAAGCTGTTCGAACCTCGCGAGCGCTGCGTCGACATCCGTTTCGTCGAAGACCTCGGTGCGGTTGACCATGTTGCTTTCGACTGTGAAAAACGCGATCCCGCGCCACTCGGCCTTCATGCCCTTTGGCGAAGTCTCTTGTGCCGCGTAAGTAACGACTGCCCCGATATCGCTTAGCCGATGCACTTGCTCGACATAGATATTGATGCCTGGGGCGATGTCCCATCCAGCGCGGATGTATGCGGTCAGGTCGCCGGGCCCAAACGCTGTCTCCCGGCGGTGATCGACGTTTACGACGTCCGGCGAGGTCAGGGGCGGCTCGCGGCGGTTGAGTGCAGCGTAACTACCCGCAATGACGGACCACACTTCAGAGTGAGTCGCCGCTTCGCCAGCGAGGTAGCGGGCATCGAGCTCGGCGATGGCGGCAGCAATGTCGTCGGCGTCGAACATAACGTGGGCAGAAATCTGGTCGTCGGTGATCTCGACAACGCCGATCACGTCGTAAGCCTCGGTCCAGTCGCGGAAAGACACATCGTGACGACAGAGGACGAGGCGCTCTCCACGCGTCGCGATCGTGGTCGGCGCGATGTTGATGATCCCAATCTCGGCAAATGACTGCATGTTCGCGATTTCGGCATCCCGCCCGCGCCGAACCCCTGCGTTAACCACTCGCCGACGGTCGTCGGTCAGAAAGTCGTCGGTCAGCGTCTCGGCCATGACGTCCCAGTCGCGGGCGGCAAAGCGGGCGAAGTAGCGCTCGAGCATTCGGATTGCCGCGTTTTCCAGCCGTGGTGTGGGCCCGCTCAGCTGATTGATCCTCGCGAGGGCATCGTCGACGTCCGCCTCGTCGAACAGCTCACAGCGGCTGAGTAATTCATCTTCGACCGTGAGGAGGAAGACCTCCCGCCACTCGGCTTCGAAGCCCTCTCGTGAGCTTCCACGGGTGACATGTGTGACAACCGCACCGAGGTTATTCAATTCGTGGACCGTCTCGATGTAGGTGCTGCCGTTTTGTGCGAGATCCCAAGTAGCGCGGACGTATGCGATCAGGTCACCGGGCGCGAACTTCGTTCCGCGGCGGTGGTCGATGCTCGCGAATTCTGTTGTTGTTGCGGCGATCTCGTGTCGATTTAGCGCGGCGTAGGCGCCGGTGACGACTGACCACGAGTGCGAATGGGCGGCCGCCTCTCCGGCGAGATAGCGCGCGTCGAGCTCGGCAATGGCGGCATCGAAATCCTCCGGGTCGAATGTTACGGTCGTCGCGATCCGATCGTCCGCGTCGATCTCGACGACGTTCAGGGCATCATTTGAAATCGCCTCGGGGTCGCGGCCGGCGGCGCGAACACGTGCGAGTACAAGACGCGTTCCGCGAATCGCAACTGCGCTCACCATCGAGATCGTGAAGCCGACTTCGGCGGCCGCCGCCAAGTCTCTGACCACCGCAGCCCGACCATATTGCGTGTCCGCGCTCACGACCCGCCTGTGATCGACGCCGATATAGTTGTCGGCGACGGTGTCCCCCAAGGCGTCCCAGTTGCCAGTGGCGAAGTGAGACCAGACATGCTCGAATACCAGCGCCGCCTTGTTCTCCAACCGCCGCCGGCCTGGCTGCTCCGCCTCGAATCGGGCGTCGAGTTCGGCGATCGCGACGTCGATGTCTTCGACGTCGAAGAACATCTGCAGCGCGACTCGACCGTCATCGTCGATGGCATACAGGTGAAGCAATTCGTCGTACGGGGCCCCAGGGTCCACGTCTTCGGTGCCGGCCCTCATTCGAGCGAGCGCCAGGCGCTCGCCTCGCGCCGCGACCATGACGTGCTTGACCCGCACGCCGCTCGTCTCGACCTCGCGCCTCCAACCGCGTAGCCACTGGTCGGATGGCAGCGTAAGACCGACGACCTTCCGGCGATTCTCGATCAAGACCCCGGGCGCGAACAGTCGCTCGACCTCGTCCCAGGCTCCGCGGTGAACGGCGGCCATCACGCGTTCGCCCACCCGCACGGCCGCGTTGTCGATTTCGACGCTCGGAGGTTCGGGTAGAGCCTCGGCCACCGGCGGGACGCGCTCGTGAACTCTGGTCGCCGCATTTTCCAACCGCCGCGCCGTCGGCTGCTCCTCCTCGAATCGGGCGTGCACGGCGTCGAGTTCGGCGATCGCTGCTTCGATGTCTTCGACGTCGAACCACACCTGCAGGTCGAATCGACCTTCCTCGTCGATGCCGTAGAGGGAGAGAAATTCGTCATACGGCGCTCCGGGGCTTACATCGGCACTGCCCACCCTTAGTCGGGAGAGAGCCAGGCGCTCGCCCCGTACGGCGATAACCACTTGGTTGACCCGCGCGGCACCCGTCTCGAACATGGGCCTTTGCGCTGGTACCCAGTCGCTCGACGCCATCTGCGTAAACCCGACTACCTTCCGGCGACTCTCAATGAATGCCTTCGGCGAGTACATCTGCGCAATTTCGTCCCACGCTTGGCGTTCAAAGAGAGCGCTCATGCGTTCACCTGCTCGCACGCACGCGTTGTCCGCTTCGACCTGCCGCGGAGTTTCCCGTGGAGCCGGGAGGGTTCGGTCTTCGGCGCCGAGAAGTGCATGTGCCTTCTCCGCAAGTGCCGCCGCACCTTTGCGCTCGTACAGCCCGACGGCCCGCTCGGCGGAGGCCCGCGCGCCCGCGACGTCGCCGGCGGCGCCCAATACCGTTGCCAGGGAAAGGCATGCGTCGGCGTGATCGACCAGCGCGTCGGTCCGTTCGGCCAGGCCGACGGCCGCCTCGGCGACGCGCCGAGCCTCGCCGTGTTCGCCCGCGCGCGACAGCAGCCGTGCCCGAAGCGTGCGCCAGGCGATCGACGGCTTCAACGCGTGACCGGCGAGACGCTCGCTCTCCGAACACAATTCTTCGGCCTCAGCGTCTCGGCCGAGCGTCAGACACGTGCGGCCCAGCAGCGCGGCGGTCTCGGCCGTGTCGGCGTCTAGGCCCATGCGACGAAAGCCGTTGTAGGCCTTGCGCAGGTGTGGCTCGGCGGCCGCGGGATCGTCGACGACCAGCTCGACGATGCCGGCGAACTGCTCGACCTCGAGAAGGGCATGGCGCAGGCCGAGCTCGGTAACCGTGCGCCGGGCGGAGTCGATCATCCGTCGGGCCGCCGCGGCACGGCCCCGGAAGGCCTCCAACACAGCCTGGCACCGCGTCGACGTCGCCTCGACGGCGGGCGAGTCCGTCGTGATCCGCAGCAGGCGCACGACGTCAAGGCACCGCCCGCCCGCGCGCGGCACCGGGTTCGGTCCCCACAGCGCCGCGAGTGGCGCATTCGCCAAAACCGCATTCACCCGGCGATGTTCGCGTGCGCGGCGCGCCGCGGTCAGGGCGTCGTCCAAGGCGACTTCGCAGTCGCCGATTCTCCCGAGCCGTGCCAGGCAGCCGGCACGAACGGTGTGCGCCTTGGCTTCGCCTGCGGCATCGCCCAGTTCGGCCAGCTTGTCGGCCGCCGCGCCCACCGCAGCCTCGACCTCGTCCAACCGCTCGGGATCGGTCAACATCGACAGCTGGCCGTCGAAGCACGTCGCCCAGGCCGCCAGCCGGGCGGAATCGACTGTGGTCCCCTGCAATTGAGAGACCGCCCTGGCGGCGGAAGTCACGTCACCCGCGGCCAGCAGGGCCTCGCAGCGCGCGATCAGCAGCTCGGCGGTCTGGTCGTCGCGGTCGGGCAGCTCGTCGTCGATTTCCTCGAGCGCGTGCAGCGCCCGGTCGTAAAGGTCGGCCGCGCCCTCGTACGCGAGGCGGGCCATCGCCTGGTCCGCCGCGCGCCGGCAGTACTCGACGGCCTTGAGCGCGTTTCCCGCCCAAGCACATTCGAAGTAATGGTGCGCCAGCTCGGCGAGCAACTCGTCGTCGGCGCCGGGCTCGTTCTCCAGCGTCGTGGCGATGCGTTGGTGTAGCCGCATGCGCCGCACCGACGGCAGCTCGGCGAGCAGAGACTGTCGGACGAGCGCGTGGTTGAACCGGTAGTGGCCGCCGGGCTCTTCGATGACAATGCCGGCCTTGCAGGCCTCGTCGAACGGGTCGACCAGGTCGTCGCCGACCACCCGCTCCACCAGCTCCAGGGCGAATCGGCTACCGACGACCGCCGCCGCGGCAAGGGCCTTGTTCGTCTCCGTGGTCAGCCGAGAAAGGCGGCGACTCACCGCCTCCCGGACCCCTTGCGGCAGCGTGCTCTGATCCCACCTGCCGCCACTTTCGTCGACGTGCCGCAACGCCTCGATGAGGAAGAACGGGTTGCCACCCGTCACTGACGCCAAAGCCCGAGCCAGCTCCTCGTCGTTGTAGCCGGCCTCGGCGACGTAGGCGGTCACGTCTTCCTCGTCGAGCCCGCCGAGCTGAAGGCGATTGGCGGTGCCGTCACGGTGCAGGTCGGCGAGCATGGCCGAAAGGGGATGGGAGCGGTCGAGATCGGTGCTGCGATAGGTGCCGATGATTTGCACGCGGGCCCGCTCGCCGAACCGCAGCAGATGCCGCAACAGGAGCAACGTGGGTTTGGCCGCCCAGTGCAGGTCATCGAGGATCAGGACGACGGGCGCGCTCGCCGACGCGACACTCAGCAGCGCAACGACGGCGTCGAATAGTGCGTAGCGTTCGGTGTCGGGGTCGGCGCGCGTCGGCGCGGCCAGGTCGGGCAGGACATCGGTCAACGCGGGAACCAGGGGGAGGAGCGCTTCCGCGCCCCGCAGCTCACGAAGCCGACTGCTACCAAGGCATGGGACCAATGAACGCAGGGCTTCCGCGAACGGCTGGTACGGCGCACCGAGGTCCTCGTCGCAGCGCCCGTAAATGACAAGGGCGCCTTGGTCGTAGGCCTGTCGTGACCATTCGCCGGCCAGGCGCGTCTTGCCGACACCGGGTTCGCCGGCGATCAGCACGGCGTTCGTGCCGCCCTCGAGCGTGGTCTGCCACGCGAAAAAAAGCCGCTCGAGCTCTTGCCCGCGACCGACGAACGGCCCCGGGCCGACCAGCACCGCCGGCAGGCCCGGGCGTTCCAGAGGCGCCTCGCCGGGGACTTCCGCACCGGGGTCTTCCGCGGTCTCCAGCCGCAGCTCGAAGACGTGCTCCGGGCGCGCGAGGTTGCGCAGCTGGCGCGTGCCGAGGTCGGCGAGCACGACATCGTCGGGCAGGGAGTCGATTACGAGCTCGGCGGTCGCGCCCGAACACAGGATCTGCCCGCCCGCCGCCAGCGACCGCAGCCGCGCGGCGCGGTTGACCGCCCTTCCGAAGTAGTCGCCGTCGCGGAACTCGGCCTCCCCGGTGTGCAATGCCACGCGGACCCGCATGGGCTCCCGCAGCGCCCACGGCTCGTGCGTGATCGCGTCCTGCAGCTCCAGAGCGGCGGCGGCGGCCGCGGACGGCCGCTCGAAGACCGAGAACGTGGCATCGCCCTCACCGCGGGTCTTGATCAGCCGTCCGCCACGGGACGTGACGACCTGTTCGACGAGCTCGTCGTGGCGTGCGAGCGCGATGCCCATGGCGGCGGCGTCGGCCTCCCACGCGGCGGTCGACCCCTCGATGTCGGTCAGTAGGAAGGTCACGGCGCGGGTCACCGACGGAACATTTTGCGCGCCAGGTGTTTCCAGCGCGCCGTCCTGCGCGACGATCGCGGCCTCCAGCCGGCGCAGCTCCGGCCCGGGATCGACGCCCAGTTCATCGGCCAGCAGGGTCCGTGCCCGCTGGTAGGCGCCCAGGGCCTCACCTTGCCTGCCGGCACGGTAGAGGGCGAGCATCAGCTGGGCCCAACGCCTTTCGCGCAGTGGCGCATCGGCCACCGCGGCCTCGAGCTCGCCGATGATCTCGGCGGCGCGACCCGTCGCGAGCAGCGCATCGGCCCGGTCCTCCACCAGCGCGGCGTGGCCCTCGATCCACCGCGTCTTCTCGGATGTTCCCCTGCGGCCGTCGGGCAACTCGGGGATGCCGCGCCAGAGTTCGAGCGCCTCCTCGAAGCGGGCCACCGCCTGGCCGGTGTCGCCGGCCGCGGCGGCGTCGCGTCCCCGTCGTGCGGCCGACTTGTAGCGCGAGGCGTCAACCGCGCTCTCGGCCAGGGTCCAACCGGAGCCTTCCGTCAACACGAACCCGTCGCCCAGGGCGCGACGCAGTGCGGAGATGTGGGTTTGCAGGGCCTTGGCTGCCGTTCGCGGGGGATCCTCGCCCCACAACAGCTCGACGAGCGCGTCGGCCGACACGACCGAACCGACATGCAGCCCGAGCATGGTGAGGATCGCCCGGGGTTTGGCGCCCGGAATCGCGACCGGCACGCCAGCGCGCCGGACCTGGAGAGGCCCCAAAACCCCCAGTTCCACCTCTAGAAGACTAGTCACGTCCGCAATCGTCGGTAAGACGATTCAACAAGCAGTCAAGATCGAGTAAAAGCGGGCTCACCTGCATTTCTGATCGTGCGGGCCTGGGCTTCGGTCTTGGTGCGCAGCAACGTGATCAAAACGGGGCCGGACCTCGCCAGTATTGGGTTTTTCAGGCCGTAAGTCCGAGGAATACCAGCAGCGCGCGGTTGAGCTGAACTAAGTCTCCGTCCGATAGACGACCGACCTGCTGGCTCAGGCTGGAGCGGGGTACCGTCGTCACCTTGTCGAGCATCAGTCGGCTGGCCTGAGCCAAGCCGGTGGTGTCCGAGGGCTCAACAGGTATTCGAAGTAATGGCGCCTCGACGTCGCTCGTCGTGAACGGCACAACGGTTACGGAGGCCGTTGCGTCGAACCGATCATCTTGAATGACCACCACCGGACGTGGTTTCCCGCTGTAAGCACCGCGGGCTGCGGCGGTGTAGATGTCGCCTCGTCGCATGTTTAGGTGGCGTCATCCCAGTCGGCCGAGATCGCGTCGACGAAGGCCTGGTCGTCGAGTTCCTGTTCGCTGGCGGAGACCAGTGCCGATTGGCGGTGCGCTTCACGAACGAACTCAGGGGCGTTCACGTCCGGGACCCAGATTTGGATTGGCCGCAGGCCTCGTTGCCGTAGTCGTTCGCGGTGTCGCCGAACGCGATCTCGGGCAGATGACATAAAGCTATGTTACATGTAACGGCGCCAAGGTGGGGTGGAAGATACGAATCGCATCCGCTGTTGAGTAGGCGCGGTAGCTCGGTCACACCTCCACGGCGGCGGCAATCTTGTTGACGACCTCGCCCGCTTGATCGGTGGTGTCGAATCCACACCACAGCGTGTCGATGACGACGTTGTTGCGCACCCCCACCGCGCGTTGGCACGAGAAGCCGCGGCCGGTGTCGAGGGTCTGCACGAGGCTCAACGTGCTGTCGGTCGCCACCAGTCCGCCGAACTTCCACGCGACCGGGTTGTCGCCGGGTTGGGTGATGGTCAGGGGCCGGTTTGCGCACGCGGCCCACCGCGGCTTGGCCTGGCTGAAGAACTGTTGGGCCACGTCGGCGTCGCGGAACCTAACTACCGCCTGAAGCAGCGCGTGCTTGTTGTGGTCGGCCTTCGCGCGAGCGTTATCAAGGAACTGTCCTTCCAGCGCGACCCAGTTGCTGTCTCGGTAGACGCTGGCCTCGACCGGCGAGTAGGCGTCGAGGCAATTCCGGTCGGAGACCACGTCGTCGCTGTGCGACATCTCGGAGATCGGCCTGCGCAGTGCCATGGCGGTCGTCTGCCCGACGGCGTTGACGTCCTTGGCGCTCAAAAGCAGGTTCGCCAAGCGCGCGTTGAGGATTGGCGCCGGTTGCCAATGGCCCAGGTTCGGCGCCGCCACGGGTCGCCCTGTGGCGGACACCGTGCAGCCGGTCAACATCAGGCACAGGCCCACCGCGGTGACAACCACATAGCGCACACCGGCACCGACGGATCCGGATGCGTTCACTGATGTTGCAGTCATTCGCTGTTCTCCTGCCCGGTCGTCCTCCCGCACAACACCGCAAGTGCGATTTAAATTCACAGTGTGGTCTCGTGTGGCACCGTTTGCGCTCAACTATGAAGTTATGAACAGCAAAAGCGGGTGTGAAATGCCGGTTATGAGCTATCTATGCGTTTTTGCATGAACTCAGAGTGTCGGGTGCCTACTTCCGGGTCGGATAGACGATCGCCTGGGTCACGCTGCCACCGTTGACGGTCGGCCCCAGCAACGCAGTGAACGTGTTGGCCGCGGGGTCGTAGGCCAGCAGCGAAGTGCCGGGACCGCAGCCGGCCTTGGCCACGAGGACCAGCTTGTCACCGCTTACGCCGTCGACGACCACACTGTCGGACAGGCCGGGCACCTTCACTCGGGTGGCGTGCCCGTCGGAAGTCAGGCGGGACAGGAACACGGTGCCGCACCCGCCGATCGACTGCAGGAATGTGCCGCTCGGCAACTGCCATGCGTCCGTGTCACCAAGGTCGCCGCTGAATCCGGGATCGCGGCCATTTCCCGAGTTGACCGCGGTCAGCGCGGTCGGCGTCGTGCCGTCGACGGGCACTTGCCACAGCTGGCCGGTGTGGGAAAAGCGGCCGGTGTCCGTGCAGTTGGCGAGGACCACGGTCGAGGTCCACCACCGAACCGGTGAGCACACGGTGAGGTTCCCGGGCACCGGCAGTTGCTTGCCGGGCGTCCCGTCGCTGCCCATCAGAGCAAGGCCGTCGACGGCGCCAAGGACCAGCTGCGTGCCGTCGGGTGCTGGCAGAGCGCCGCCCGTGTACTCCGGGCCCAGCGGATACGTCAGCTCCTCCTTGCCGGAGAGGTCGACCCGATGGAGGGTGGGCCTATCCGGGTAGTGCCCCCTGCTGATTAGCATGGCGGTGCCGTCGGGGCGCGCGTAGCCGATGGGGCCGCCATCGGCGATGGGGAATGTGGTCTGGTTGCCGTTGCGAAGGTCGACTGCGATGGCCGATTCGTCGTACAAGGACCCGGGTTTGGTCGTGTACATAAGCGCGTGGGTCCGGTCCCCTGACCAGTCGAGCAACCGGGCGGTGGATCCGGGCTGGAACGTGGTGATCGGGTAGCGCCCGCCGGCCGGGTCCACCAGGTACAGCGTCGTGGTGACCTTGTTCGCGTCGGGCTCGTTCGGGTCGCGTTTCTCTCCGGGCCGGTGGCTGATGGCCGGGCTCCACAAGGCGAGCATCCAGCCCGGGCCGACCTGCGACCACGGAATGGTCTGGATCGCGGCCTCGACACCGTGGGCCGCCGGTTGTGTTTCGGCCGCCGGCGCGCCCGACGGGCCATGCGCCGCAGGGATTCCGCTCGACGGCGCGCACCCGGCGGCCAGCACCGCCGCCAGCGCGGCGACGCCGACACGAGCGCGCCATGCGGCGGCTCGTCCTCGAATACCTCTGTGTTTCATGTTGATTCGTTCCTTTCCCGGATCAGCTCAGGATTGATGCGAGTTCGATGCGGGGCACCGCGACTTTGTGTGGTCCCGCGTTGTCATGCACCACTTGGTCTTGGCCGAAGAAGAAGATCACCGCGTCGTCGGTTATCCCGAAGTTTTGGTACGTCGTCGCGTCGAGATCGGCAGCAGGCGCGTCTAATTCGGCCCGCACGATCGGGTTGAGCAGCTCCAGTGGTTTGCTCCCCGGCTTGAACAACGTGTCGAACGTGATGGGGACACGTTTGGCGAGGTCGAAGTTGAACGCCTGGAACGTGGTGTTCGGGTGACCTTCGTGGGCGAAACCGGTATCGTTGTCGATCTTGAGGAGAAGGCTTTGGGTGCGGGCGTCCGGTTTTCCGGAACGATAGGTCTTTGCGGTGACGGAGTACTGATACGGCCGGTTGCGCCCACCGTGCGGCCCGATCTTTACGACCCAGTCGACGAAGTCGTCGCGATTCTTTTTCAGGAATGCGGCGACCGCCGGCATTTCCGGGTAGTCGAGGGGAAAGCTCATGTCGATCGTGTAGCTGGGGGTCGCGCTTCGGACCTGGCAGATCCCTTTGGGTCCAATGGTTCCGCCGAGATCGGTGCACGCCGATTGTCCTTGCGCCGCGGCCGATGCGGTCGCCGTCGTGGACGGGGCCGTCGCTGTGCCGCTGGTCGTGGAGCAGCCCGCCGTTGACATCGCCGCCGCGGCGAGCCCAACCGCCAGGGCTCGGATGAGCAATCTCTTCATGCGTATAAGGCTGCGGGGGAGGCCTTGCGCGATTCTTGCGTGAGCCTTGCGTCAGTTGACGGCCTGAGCTCCGTCGCTCGTCATCGTGAGGTCGCCGCAGCTGATGTTCGCCGCCGAGGTCCACGCCGGGTCTTGAGCCGACGTCGCGGTGACGGTGTCCGAGCGGCCGATCGTCGCCGTCGCGCCATCGAGGTCGATCTCGGTGCGGCGCACGGAAAACAGGGGCGTTCCGTGTTCGTCCCGCAGCTGGAGCAATCCGACCAGGCGGCGGCCGTCGCCGAGGTCGCTGCAGCCAATGCCGTCGCCGTTGCCCCTCCGGTGGCCGCGGTCGAATCGGAATTCCGTGCCCTGCGGGTCGACAACCGGCGTGATGGTGCAGCCAGACACCGTGTATAAAATCGCCTCCCGGCCGGTGTCGACGATGATCTGGTGATTGCCGTCTTGCTGGGCGTCGATCAGCAACGCCGAGCGCCGGATGGGGCTGGCGCTCAATACCTTTGCCTCGCCGTAGCCCTGGGCGGTCGTGATGCCGACGGCCATGTCGTTGATCCACAGCGTGGCCGGCTGGCCGTAGACGTCGCTGACGTCCCTGCTCGCCGCACCGGGCGGCGGCCCGCCCGGTCCGCACCCGGCGTCGGCGATCGCGGGCGGCGCGATGACGACACCGAACGACGCCATCGCGATGGCAACCAGGCCCGACAGCTTCGGCTTCATTTCTGGTCTCCTGGATCAAGTTTGACCACGTTGTGGTTGCCGATGTCGGTGACGTAGACGCTGCCCGTGGCGTCCACCGCGACCGTTACCGGTTGATTGAGGCCACTGAACGGCAGCACGATCGGCTTGTCCGCCCCGGCCGCCAACTTCAGCACCTGCTTGCGTTCGGCGTCGACCACGTACACGCCTCCGGTGGAGTCCACCGCCATGCCTCCGACACCGCCAAGGTCGAGCGGCAGCACCGTTTGGGTGTCCGTGCCCGCCGCCAGCTTCAGCACTTGTTTGAACTCGCCCGCGTACACATTTCCGGCGGCGTCCACCGCCATTCCGCCGAGGCCGAGGATGTGTGTGAACGGCAACACTTTCGGGGTGTGCGACCCTGCCTCGGCCTTCACCACGTTGACACGCCTGCAGCACCCGCCGTCGGGGTACACCCCGCCTCCGTCGGTGCCGTAGGCGCCGCCGGCGGAATCCACTGCGAGAAGTTCGCTGCGCAAGCCGAGATCGGGCAGTGGCAGCACAGTCTGGGGGCTCGACCCCGCCGCCAGCTTCACCAACTGTTCGTGTCCCGCGTCGATGACCCACACGCCGCCCGCGGAGTCCGCCATCAGGTCGGCATTAACGAACTGCGGCAACACCGTTTGGGTGGTCGACCCTGCCGGCAGCTCGATCACGCGGGTGGTCACGGAGGGCAGTCCCGTTTCGCCCTTGGAGTGATGAAGGTCGGTGACGTACACGTTGCCCGCGGTGTCCACCGCCAGACTGTGCGGACTTTCGAGGCCGGTGAACGGCAGCACGGTCTGTCGGGGCGCGGGCGTCCGTCCACTGGGCGAGCTGGTCGACGCCGCGTTGGGGGTGCTCGTTGAGCATGCGGCGCCGAACGTGGCAGTCGCGATGGTCAGCGCCGCTATCAGCAGACGTTTTCTAAGTCGTTGGCGGCGTGCGGTTTTGGTCACGTCGGTCGCCCTCTCTACCGCTGGCCCGGGTAGGGCACCGCTGTGATGACACCGCCGCCGTTGACCGGCGGCCCGAGCAACACGGTAGAGGTGCCTGCGGCGGGGTTGAAGTCGATCAGTGCCTGACCGCCCCCGCACCCGGCCCTGGCCCTGAGCTCGAGGTGGCCGTCGTTGACGCCGAGCACGGTGACGCTGTCGCTTTTCGCCTCGGGCACCGAGACCTTCGATGTGGTGCCGTCGTCGTTGACCTTGGCGAGGAAGATGACGCCGCACGCGCCCGCGGCCTGAACGTACCTGCCGGCGGGGACCTGCCACGCGTTCAAGTCGCCGTAGTCGGGCCCCTTCTGGCCGTTGTTCGGCGCGGTGAGCGCGGTTGGTGTGCCACCGTCGATGGGCACCAGCCACAGCTGCGATCCGGCGGAGCCACTGCAGCGCGTGACGGCGATCGTCGAGTCGGCGTCCCAGAACCGGGTCGGTGTGCACTCCCGCTCCCCAGCGACCGGCAGCGCTTTGCCAACCGCACCGTCGTTGCCCATGAGAGCCAGGCCGGAGGCGGTGCCCAGCACCAGCTGCGTGCCGTCCGGTGTGGACAGATACCCGTCGAAATCCTGACCGACCGGATAGGTCAGCTGATGGTTGCCGGCAAGGTCGACTCGTTCGAGCGACCCGGGCTTCGAGTCCTTCCACTTGTACAGCAGCACCGCCTTGCCGTCGGGGCGGGTGTAGCGCGGGTTGACGCCGGTGCGGTCGACGGTGAACGTCGTCTTCGCGCCGCTGCGAAGGTCGACCTCGGTGAGGACCGTGCGGTCCTTCTCGTCCATGGAGAACAGTGCGCGGCTCCCGTCGCCCGACCAGTCGACCAGCTTCGGGCTTTGACCCTTGCCCGGCGGTGGGAAGGTGGTGATCGGGTAGCGGCCACCGGCAGGGTCGACCAGGTACAGCGTCGTCGTTGCCGTCTCCCAGGTCGGTGCGCCGGGCGGCGGCGTCTCGCCCGTATGCAAGCCGGGAACCGGGCTCCAGACGGCGAGCATCCAGCCAGGACCGACCTGCGACCAGGGGACGGCCCCGAGCGGGGCTTCGACGCCGTGGGCGGCCATCGGCTGGGAGTTTTCGGGTTCGGCGTGCGCGGCCGGTGCCAGGGTGATCGTCGCGGCCGTGGCCATTGCCATCAGCGCGAACGTCGCGCGGGACGTGGTGGTCATATCGGGCTCCTGAAGTACGTGTCCGGGTCTTCTGCCCGGTCACGTAGAGGCTGCGGCGCCGACCTTGCGCGTTTCTTGCGCCAACCTTGTGCACGGCCGACAAGCCGCCGGTGACGGCGCGCGCAGCAAAGAGCTGCACCGCCCGGCCGCCTCGGGAGATACTGCCTCGGTACCCGAGGAATCGAGGCGGTGGTGGTGGACTCGCGCGTCGGTACGACGTTCGGCAAGTACAACCTCACGCGTCTGCTCGGCAAGGGCGGCGGCGGGGTGGTGTACGAGGCGTACGACACCGGCAAAGGCCGGACCGTCGCGCTGAAAATCCTCGCCGACGAGCTCTCGACCAGCGACACGTTTCGGGCCAGGTTCCAGCGCGAGTCCCAGGCGGCGGCGATGCTGCAGGAGCCGCACGTCATTCCGATCCACGACTGGGGCGAGATCGACGGCAGCCTCTACATCGACATGCGCCTGGTGCAGGGCCAGACGCTGCTCGACCTGATCGCTCAGGGCCCGCTCGCGCCCGCCCGGGCGGTGGCCATCATCGGGCAGGTCGCCGCCGCTCTGGACGCGGCGCACGCCGAGGGATTGATTCATCGCGACGTCAAACCGCAGAACATCATCGTCACCCCGGCCGATTTCGTGTATCTGGTCGACTTCGGCATCGCCCAGACCAAGGGCGACCCCCGGCTGACGACCGTCGGGACTCAGATCGGCACGTTGAATTACATGGCGCCCGAACGGTTTAACGACAGGGCGACGACCCCCGCCGTGGACGTCTACTCCCTCGCGTGCGTGTTGTACGAGGCGCTGACCGGAGACGCCCCGTTCGCCGGCGACAGCCTCGAGCACCTGGTAGCGGGCCACCTCGTGTTGCCGCCCCCGCGACCGAGCGTGGTGAATCGGCGCGTTCCAGCGGCGCTCGACGAAGTCGTCGCCCGCGGCATGGCCAAAGACCCCGACGAGCGCTACGGAACGGCGGGTGCCCTCGCCCGCGCGGCGCAGCGCGCGCTGGGCAGCTCGTCGACCGACGGCGACGGCACCCGCCCGTTTACGACCGTCGGCCTGGCGTCAGGCGGCGCGACGGACGAGATCGCCACGGGCGAACTCCCGAAGCGCGGTTCGAGCGGACGCAAGCGGAAATGGCTGCTGCCGACCGTGATTGGGGTCTCGGCCGCCCTGATTCTCGCGGGCATCGGTGTGGCCATCGCGCTCGTCGCCCATTGGCCGAGCGGACAGCCGCAGACCTCGCCACCGCGCGCCGCGGTGCCCCCGCTGATAACAGGACCGGATCTGAGCGTCCTGCATCAGTCCTGCGACCAAGGCTTCTCCCTGCCGACGGCCACCGGGTTCGGCACCCACGCCGGACGCGGGACTCCGGAAACGTCATGCCTTTTCGCCAACAGCGTCCTGACGTCCTATTGGGCTGAATACGGCAACGCCAGCCCGCTGCCTCGGGCCGTCTCGGCACCGGGCGCCGTCGACTGCAAGACCGTTCCCGGCGCCCTGTGCAACGGCTCGAACTTCCTCATGCACTGCCAGCAGCACCCGGGTGACAGCTGGATTACCTGCGTCGGGGGCAGCAGCGCCCGCGTGTACCTCTGGTGACGGCGAAGGGACGCGCGATGGCCGATGACGCTCTCCGGTTCGGGGTGTTGGGACCGTTGCAGTTGTGCGCCAACGGCACCGAGATTGCGCTGGGCCCGGCGAAGCAGCGAGCCGTGCTGGCCGCCCTGCTGATCAATCGAAATCGCACCGTTTCGATCGACTCGCTGATCGACGCGGCGTGGCAACAGCAGCCGCCGCCCGAGGCGCGGGCGAGCCTGCACGCGCACGTGTCTCGGCTTCGTCGACTGATGGGCAGCGCCGCCGTTCTGGTCAGCGCCCAGCCGGGATATCGGCTCAACGTGCCCGACGAGGCATGTGACGTCGGGCGCTTCGCCGTCGAGCAAAAGGCCGGAATCGAGGCGGCCGCGGCCGGCCGGTTCGATCAGGCCAGCCACCACCTGTCGACCGCATTGGCCGAGTGGCGGGGCCCGGTGCTGGAGGACTTGCGCGACTTCGAATTCGTGGAGGCCTTCGCCGCCGGATTGGGGGAGGACAAGCTGGTGGCGCTGACCGCGCGCGCGGAAGCCGAGATCGCTTGCGGGCGAGTCCATTCGGTTATCGGCGAGCTCGAAGCGCTGGTTTCCGAGCACCCTTACCGAGAACCGTTGTGGGCACAGCTGATAACGGCCTACTACCTGAGCGAGCGCCAATACGACGCGCTCGACGCGTACGGCCGGCTGAAGACGACGCTCGCCGACGAGTTGGGCATCGACCCCGGTCCCACTTTGCGGGCCCTGCACCAGCGGATCCTTCGCCAGGAGCCGCTCGACGTCAAACAGGTGGCCCGCGCGACGGCGAAACGTGTTGTCGCGACTCTGCGTAGGCCTACCGAGGACTCACGTGACTCCGTCGTGGCGTACCTGCGCGATGCCGCCGGCGGTCGTCATCCGCTGCGCGGAGCGACGACCAGGATCGGCCGCCTCTCCGACAATGACATCGTCATCGACGACGACACGGTCAGCCGCCACCACGCCGTGATCGTCGACACCGGGAACAGTTTCGTTATCACCGACCTGCAGTCCGCCAACGGCGTCGACGTCGCGGATCGACGAGTCCGCACCAGCGCGACGCTGGCCGGCGGCGACCGCATTAGCATCTGCGGCCACGAATTCACCTTCGAAATGGGTGAAACCTGAACAGCTTCAGGCTTGGGAGGCCGCTTTTGGCCGGTCGGTGAGCTTCACGTCGCGCCCGGCGCCGGCCGCCATCGTCGCGGCCTCGCCCCGAGCCAGGCCGATGGTCGCAACGATCACCACCACTGCGGCCACCGCCAGCAGGAACCAACCTTTGCCGTCGGCGTTCAAAGTCTCGGAAAGCACGGTGATTCCGAGCACCCCGGCGACGACGGGTTTGGCGACGATGATCGTCGGCAGCGACGCGGTGAGCGCTCCGGCGCGATAGGCCGATTGATGGATGATCATCCCGGCGACTCCGGTGAACAGCCAGGCATACAGCTCGGGCGTGTGCCACAGGTCTCCCGCGTGGTGTTCGATGACGTCGACAACGCCCTTCATCAGCACCGAGAACACCGCCAGCAACGAACCGGCCACCGCCGCCAACAGCAATGCCGCGGCCGGACGGTTCGACCAGATCCGGGCGCCCAGCAAGAACAGCAGCAGCGGCGGGCCCATCACGATCGCCACCACCAGCCAGGCTGCGAGCGTGCCGCGCTCCTGGCCACCCGCCGGTTGCCCGACCGCGATCATGACCGCCAATGCCGCGGCCAGCACTATCGCCCACAACCATTCGCCGCGGCTCACCCGATGACGGGTCACCCGCGCGTAGATCGGCAGTGCGAACAGCAGCGCCGTCACCTGAAGCGACATCACCAACAGCACCGATCCCTCGTCGAGGGCCCAGGCCAGCAGAAGGTAACTCGAGATGTCGCCCAAACCGCCTAGCCACCAACGCTTGTCGCGCAGCAACATGCCGAACAGTGTCAGATGACCGACCTGTTTTTCGGTGACCTCCTGCGCGGAGCGCTGCCGAATCACATTGCCAATCGCGGATGCCAGCGCGGCGCACAGGGCGAGCAGAACCGCCAGGTTCGTATCCGACATGGCATAACCTCCTCACCCGAACTCGTTCGCTGTTAGCTGGCTCGCCGTAGCGGACCCGCGCAGCAAGCTGCTGACTGGCTACCCACAAATCTAACCGCGACTCGTGGGAGGGGCGCGTCGACGGCTTCGCGGTCAGCCTCAGAGCGGGAATTTCGTGCCGGTGAGCTGTTCGGACAGCTCCCAGAGCGCAGCGGCAGTGGTTGCGCGCCTGGCCGGCCAATTTCGCCAGGTCGGCTGGCTGCGGCCGTACAGGCCGAACCGAGGGCCGACGAACGTATCGCCCGCCAGGTCTTGCGATGCGGCATACAACGTTTGCCGGGCACCGAAGTCGGCGTCGGTGGACACGAGGCGGTCGACCGCCAACACCGCCGCGTCGCCGAATTTGCGACCCGAGTTGCCCTGCAGGTTCGTGTGCGACCAACCGGGGTGCGCCGCCAGCGCGCGCAGCGGAGAACCGACCGCATCCAGGCGCCGCTGCAGCTCGCTAGTGAACAGCAGGTTGGCCAGCTTCGACTGGCCGTAGGCCAGCCACGCCGAGTACGGCCGGGACTGCCAGTTCAGGTCTTTGCGGCTGATGTAGCCGATGTGGTGTAGCAGCGAAGACACCGTCACAACGCGATCGGTCAGCCTGGGCAGCAACAGGTTGGTCAACGCGAAATGACCGAGGTGATTGGTGCCGATCTGGCCCTCGAACCCGTCGACGGTGAACGCGCGCTTGGTCGCCATGATGCCGGCGTTGTTGACGAGTACGTCGACTCTGTCGACCTGGTCGGCGAAGTGTCGCACCGACGAGAGGTCTTGCAGGTCGAGCCGGCACACCTCGACTTGGCCGGTCATTCGCGCGGCCGCGGCGTCGCCCTTGTCGGTGTTGCGCACCGCCAGGATGACGTGGGCGCCGACCCGCGCCAACTCCCGCGCGGTCACTTCGCCCAGCCCGCCGCTGGCACCGGTGACGATGGCGGTCCGTCCCGAAAACGACGGCAGGTCCGCCGCGGTCCAACCTGACATGGCAGCCACCCTAGCCGCGAAGCGGCAGGGGCCGTCCCGGGCAATGCTTTTGCTCCACCGCGACCGTGCGGAGATTCGCGTCGGCTCGCCCACATCGCCATCGCGGGTATCGTCGCGGAGATGGCCAGCGAAATCCCACGTCCGCGTTGCGGCCGGCGTGAGTCGGGGAGCCCCAGATGCATCTAGGGGTCATCGTCAATCCGCTTGCGCGCAAGAACCGTGCCGCGCGCCACGATGTCGCCGCCGACATGCGCCGCATCGTCGGCCCGTGGGGCGAGGTGTACGAAACCACCTCGGTGGCGGAGCTGCGCAACGCCGTCGGGCACCTATACCCGCGGGTCAGCCACCTGATCAGCGACGGCGGCGACGGGTCGCTGAACTGGTTGATCAACGAAACCCGGCACTGCGTCGACGATCCGGACCGCTGGCCGGCGTTCGTGCCGAGCAATGGCGGCAGCGTCAACGCCGTCGCGCGCAAGGCGCGGGTACGAGGCCGGCCCGAAGCGGTTTTGCGTGCCCTGGTCGCCGCGGCCGAGGCGAATCAGCCTCCGCCGGAAACGTTTCTGGACACCCTGGAGCTCGACGGCGAAACCGCGGACGGCGCAGAGTTTTACCGGCTCTGCTTTGGCCTGGCCGCCGGGGGCGTCGGCAACCGGTTCTACGACAAGTACTACGACAACCACACCCATGGCCGGGCGGACGTTGTTCGGGTAATGGCCCGTTCGTTCGGCGACTACGTGACCAACAAGGTGGTCCCCGGACACTCGAACAAGTCCAACTATGCGACCCGCCTGTTCGCGCCGACGCGCGCGCGTGTCCTGATCGACGGCGTCGAGGTCCCTACGCGGACACACACATTGCTGCACGCCGGCGCGATCGACCTGCACATCGGCGCAGGTTTCCGGCTCTTCCCGAAAGCGGCTGAACCTGGCGCGCTGCACTTCCAAGCCGGGTACCTGAGGCCGTCGAGGATCATCGCGCACCTGCCCGCGGCGCTCCGCAACGGAACGCTTCCCGGTGATCGGGTGCGGGATGTCAACGGCGAAGAGATGATCATCGAGTCCGAGGAGGAGCCGCTGTCGCCCATCATCGACGGCGAGCGTTTCGACGGCATCGTCCGGCTCGTCGCCCGCGCCGGACCCCGAATCCGCATCGCACAGGTCGGTCGCCAACTACCGGCCGCGCTCGACGCGACGCCGCTGCGTGACGCAGTGGCCCGCGGAATCGATTCGCGGCGTTTGGAATCCTGACGACGGGCGCTACCGCTTGGCCTGGATGCTGCGCGTGATCTGGGCCGCGAGTTTGGGGTCGGTAAGCAGTTGGTCGACGAGCGTGGCGAGCACCTCTTGCCCAGTGACGCGGGCGACGCCGAGGCGGTCGGCGGCCTCTCGCTGCCAAATGTCGAGAGCTCGATGCTGGGCGGGCGTAAGGTCAACCGTTCGTCGGGTGCGGGGATTACGTGTGCGCCCGACCGCGAAGCGATCGGTCGGCGCCGCGGCCATGCGGTCCGGAGTGCTCATGGGTGACTCTCTCGTCGTAGCCGGTAGGCGATTGATCAGTAAGTCAGTTTCAGTATATCCGTAGGTTCTGAGTCCTGCCCCGGTCGCGTCGCCGCTGCGCCCATCTAGCTCACGCCTCGAATTGCGGTCGTCATTCGGCCGGCCTTGGGCGTGTTGGAAAAGCAACTCCGCAATAGCGGCGAATTTGCAAAGGGGCCCTTTCTGGCCGGCTTATCAGAACGGCGTCATTGGCCGGCCGCGCCCGGGCTGCGTCGTTGCGTACGGAACGTCGTATGTCCGTAGGTCAGTATCCGCGTATCGTTGCCCCACCAGGGTTTATCACGGAGCCAGGGCGCACTGAACTACTGAAACCAGTATCCACATAAACAATTCCTGGCTACCCCGAAATTGCCCGCGCTGTGGGATGCGTCACGCGCACCTGTGAAATCCGTGTGTGGCATCGAAATGGCTTTGCGAGACACCGATTAACGGCGCTACCGTGAGTGAATTACGACGTAACCAGTTCTTCTTTTGATTTCGGCTAAATCGGGCCACCAACCTGGAAGGGGAGTGACTCCGTGACGGAGACCCTGATCGACTACCTGCAGATGTGGGAAGCGCGGAAACCGGACCAGACCCTCTTCCGGTTCGTCGATGCCGACGGCCACGAGCTCGAGCATTACACATTCCGAAGCTTCGCGGAGCGGACGCGCGAGCTGGCCGCCTACCTGTCCACCGAAGCCGGGCTCCGGCCGGGAGATCGGGCACTACTGGTCTACACGCCCGGTCTGGAGATGGTGGCCGCGTTCTACGCCTGCGCGCGCCTCGGAGTCATCGCCGTCCCGGTAAGCCCCCCGCTGCCCATGGCTTTCGAGTCGGGGCTGGCGAAGCTCAGCTTCATCGCCCGGGACTGCCAAGCCAAGGCGGTGCTGTCGACCAAGCAACTCGAGTCCGACTTCCGTCAGCTGCTCGACCACCGGCAGGGCGCGATGCCTTGGCCCGACGCCGAGAGGCTTCCGGAGCTCCCGTGGGTCGCGACCGACGGGACGCGCAACTTCGGCGGTGCTCCCGTCGCCGACAAGCCCGGCCGAGTGCTCTTCCTGCAGTACACATCCGGTTCCACCAACGATCCCAAGGGTGTGGTGGTGACCCACGCCAACGTCATCGCCAACGCGTCGGCCTTCCCCGACAGCGAGGTGGTGGTCAGCTGGCTGCCGCAGCACCACGACATGGGCTTGATCTCTGCCTACCTGTTCATCGTGGTGATCGGTGGCAGCACGCACGCGATGTCACCGGAGGACTTCCTGAAGCGGCCCGCATCCTGGCTGCGGCTCATCAGCGAGGTGCGCGCCACCCGCACGCCCGCGCCGAACTTCGCGCTCGAGTACTGCCTGCGTGAGGACAAGCTTCCGGCGTCGCATCTCGACGGCATCGATTTGAGCAGCCTCGAGTCGATGCTCATCGGGGCAGAGCCGTTGCGGGCCAAGACGTTTACCCGCTTCCGGGAGCGCTTCGCCCCCTATGGACTGCGGCCCGACGCCGTCACCGGCGCCTACGGCCTGGCCGAGAACACCCTGATCGTGTCCGTGCGGGGCCGCCAGACGCTGGCCGTGAACAAGCGGGCCCTGCAGCAGAACGTGGTTCGAGTTGAAAAGGCCCTGCCGGAGAACAACAACCAGACCCCCCTGGTGAGCAGCGGCAAGCCCGCCGAAGGGAATGTCGTTCGCATCGTCGACCCCGAATCCCGGCAGGCGCTGGGCCAGGGCAAGGTCGGCGAGATCTGGCTGGACGGACCGTCCAAGGGGGGCGGCTACTGGCATCGCCCCGAGGCCAGCGCGGAAACCTTCGGCGCTCGCATCGCCGGCGATGATGAGCACACCTATTTGCGGACGGGCGATCTCGGCTTCCTCTACGAGGGCGAGCTGTTCGTCTGCGGCCGGACCAAGGACCTGATCATCGTCCGCGGCGTCAACTGCTACCCGTCGGACATCGAAGCCGTCGTGGAACGGTCCGCCCCGCAAGTCCGGCATGGCTGCGTCGCCGCGTTCGCGGTCGAACGCGAGGAGTCCGAGGCGGAGGAAGCGTTGGTCGTGGTCGCCGAGGTGCGCGACGGAAACGACCTCCCGGACGGCAAGGCCCTGGCGCGAGCGATCCGCAGGCACGGCCACATCGATCCGCACACGATCGTGTTCGCGCCGCCGCGCAGCATCCCGAAGACCACCTCGGGAAAGATCAGGCGTTCACAGACCCGCCAGCTATGGCTGGACGGCAAGCTGCCCGCGCTGGCGAGCTGGGTTAACCAGACGGCCCACCACACCCACAACGGGCCGGACGCCGGCGCGGGCCCCCTCGCACGCTTCCAAAACCTCATCGAGAGCTACGACCTCACCGGCTACGAAGATTGCTCCTTCGCCGATCTCGGGATCGACTCGCTGGCTCTGGCGGAGCTGCGCGCGGACCTACAGGCGCTGCTGGAAGAGCACGGGGCGGGGGAGTTGGCCGAAGAGGTCAACACGCGCCTGCTTCAGCGCCTGACCGTCGCCGAGTTCTTCCGGCTCATGCGGCAATTCGGTGATCGGTCCGGGCAGCCCGTGGAGGCACTGCGGCAGGCGCTGGACCAGATCTCCGCCAGGTACGAGGCGCAGGAGATCGAGCAGATGCGCGCCGATGCGCGGCTGCCCCTGCCGGCGCTGCCGATCGCGCAATCGGGCCCGGCGAGCGACATCCTGCTCACCGGGGCGACCGGATTCCTGGGGCCGTTCTTGGTGAACAGCCTGCTGGGCCAGACTTCCTACACGATCCACGCGTTGGTCCGCGCCACGGACGCGGCCCACGGGCTGGACCGGATCGTCGCCTCGCTGCGCCGCGCCCAGCTGTGGTCCCCGGCTCTGGAAGCCGAGGTTCGGGCGCGGGTGCGAGTGATCTGCGGTGACCTCGCCGAGCCCCACCTGGGCATCGGTGAGGCGGCGTTCCTGCGACTGGCCGAAAGCGTCGACGCGATCGTCCACAACGGCGCCTTGGTCAACTACGTCAGGACCTACGACGCGCTGCGCGCGGCCAATGTGATTGGCACACATGAGCTTTTGCGCCTGGCGATGACCGCTCACCGCAAGACCTTCCACCTGATTTCCAGCACGTTCATCTACGGCTGGAGCACCGAGCCGGTGGTCGGGGAATGGGATGCCAACACCAAGATGAGCGGTCTGGACTTCGGCTACTCGCAGACCAAATGGGTCGCCGAGCAGTTGGTCCTGGCAGCGCAGCGGCAAGGGCTCGACGTGCGCATCTTCCGGCCCTCGCTGATCTCGCCCACCCGCGCGGGTTTCGGCAGCGAGGACGACATCCTGGTGCGCCTGACCGCGTTCATGATCGAGCACGGGGTGGCCGTCAACGCGCTCAACCAACTCAGCATGCTGCCGGCGGACCTGATCGCCGATCACATTGTCGCGCTGATGGACCTCCCCCCCGAGGCCGGCAGCGTCTTTAACATGACCGCGGATGACTACTACAACCTGACCGACATCACGCGGATCCTGTCGGAACGCTACGGCTACCGCTTCGAGTACCACGACATCCCGTCCTTCACCGAGCAGCTGAACCGCCGGTGCACGCCGCGCGATCAGCTCTATCCGCTGGTCGATTTCCTCACCCGGTCGGCGGACAAGATCGCGGCGATGCGGGAAAAGCGTTACGACAACACCCAATACCGGCACGCTCGCACGCTGGCCAAGGTTCATCTGCGGGAGCCGGCCCTGACGAAGACGGTCGAGAATCTCGTGCGGTTCTTGCGTCAGGAGGGCCTGATCACCGAGGCTGAGGGGGAGGCGCAACGCAGTGCCTAGCGACGTTGGGGGGTCCACCATGTTCAAGGTCGATGACCAGGCGACGGGTCCACACGACGCATCCCTCGATCACGAGCGGATCGTTCTGCAGGCGCGTGACGTTGACTTCGACTGGGCGGCGCTGCCGTTCTACTACGTGCCCAACGAGCCCTTCACCACCCATTTCTGCAACGTCCTACACCTGCTGCTGCCCGCGGGCGAGGAGTTCATCGTCGAGGCGTTCAAGAGCACCCTGCCGCTGATCAAGGACGATCAGCTGCGGTTGGACGTTCAGGGGTTCATCAGCCAGGAGGCGATGCATTCCCAGGCGCACGCGGGGGTGCTCGGGCACTTCGCGGCCAAGGGCATCGACGTGACACCGTTCACCGACCAAATGGCCTGGCTGTTCCAGCGGCTCATCGGCGACCGGCCCCAGTGGAGCCGGCGACGACGCGAAAGCTGGTTGCTCGAACGGGTTTCGATGGTGGCCGCCCTCGAGCACTACACCGCCATCCTGGGTGAATGGATCCTCGACACGCCGCAACACGACGCCTTGGGCACCGACCCGGTGATGCTGGACTTGCTGCGCTGGCACGGCGCGGAAGAAGTCGAACACAAGGCCGTCGCGTTCGACACCATGAAGCATCTGCGCGCGGGCTACTGGCGGCAGGTACGGACCCAACTACTGATCACGCCGGCGCTGTTGTGGTTGTTCGTCCGCGGCGTCCGGTTCATGTACTCCGTCGACCCGAACCTGCCGCCGGGGACCAAACCGCGCTGGCGGGATTATTTCCGCGCGGCGCGACGGGGATTGGTACCCGGCCCATTTGAGTTCCTGGGCGTCATCGGCGCCTACTACCGGCCGAGCTTTCACCCTTCCCAACTGGGTGGGGTGGGACGTGCGGTCGACTACTTGGCCAGATCGCCCGCCGCGCGGGCGTCGCACTGAGCCCGCGGAGAACTCGAGCATGACCTATAC
Organism: Mycobacterium sp. IEC1808; assembly: GCF_002101935.1. Classification (NCBI taxonomy): domain Bacteria; kingdom Bacillati; phylum Actinomycetota; class Actinomycetes; order Mycobacteriales; family Mycobacteriaceae; genus Mycobacterium; species Mycobacterium sp. IEC1808. Next base: position 41,518 of record NZ_LQPV01000016.1, read on the forward strand.
CAGCACCGTGACCGCCTCCGACGGGGTGGCGCTCGCCGTGCACGCGCACACCGGAATCGACCCCGAGCGGCCGACCATATTGGCGATCCACGGTTACCCGGACAACCACCACGTATGGGACGGCGTCGCCTGGGGACTCGCCGACCGGTACAACTTCGTCGCGTTCGACGTGCGTGGCGCCGGCGAATCCTCAACGCCGGCAAATCGATCGGGCTATCACCTCAACCAGCTGGTCGATGACATCGACTCGGTGATCGACAGCCTAGGTGTCGACGAGGTCCACCTGCTGGCCCACGATTGGGGATCGATTCAGGGTTGGGCCGCGGTCACCGACGAGACGGTGATGGGCAAAATCGCCTCGTTCACGTCGATCTCGGGGCCGCACCTGAACTACGCGGGCCGGTTTCTGCGGTCGGCACGTACGCCCCGCGCCGTGCCCGACGTCGTCAAACAGGTTCTGGCTTCGTCGTATATCTGGTTCTTTCTGTGTCCGGGTGCGCCCGAGGTGGCGATTCGATCCCGCGTGACCGTGAAAGTCTTTGAGGCGGTTGAGCTTATCGGCCGCTCCAGGCGCCGCGGCCAACGGCGTGCGGCGTCGATCCGCTCGATCGATGACTACCTCAACGGGCTCAACCTGTACCGTGCCAACATGCCTGCGCCGATTTTGGCGCCGCCGGAAAGGCTGCCGCAGACCGAAGTCCCGGTGCAGGTGCTGGTGGCTCGCAAAGACTATTTCGTCAGCCCTGCCCTGCAGCGGTTCACCGGCTCGATACCGCCCGAGGGCAGGATCGTCTCTATCGAGGGCGGCCACTGGGTGGTCGCCTCGCATCCCGACGTCGTCGCCCGGTATACGGGCGAGTGGGTCAAGCTGACCTCCGGAGTTCGGCAGGCATAGGAAATTGACTGTGGCAGAGAGTATTTGGGCGAGCAGACCAGTCGACCTCTACGGTCGCCGCAAGCGCGACCGCAGCTACACCGCGTTGTGGGGTGTGGGTTCGCTCTTCGGCGGCTTCGCGTCGGCGTCGCGATGGACTCCGTCGCGGATATCGCCGGTGCAACGGACCGTCACCGCGGCGGTGATCAAACGTGAGCTTCTCACGCCCGACGTGGTCGCATTGACATTGGCCGATCCCCAAGGCGGATTGCTGCCGTCCTGGACTCCTGGCGCGCACATCGACGTTCGGCTGCCCTCGGGTCGCCGCCGGCAGTATTCGCTGTGCGGTCCGCCCGGGCGGCGCACCGACTACCGCATCGCGGTGCGCCGGATCGCCGACGGCGGCGGCGGTTCCATCGAGATGCACGACGCGTTCGACGTGGGCGACACGTTGGAGTTCGAGGGCCCGCGCAACGCCTTCTATCTCGTCACCGACGAACGTGACATCTTGTTCATCATCGGCGGCATCGGGGTGACGCCCATCCTGCCCATGATCCGGCTGGCTCATCAGCACGGAATCAACTGGCGCGCAATCTATGCCGGCAGGCGACGCGACCACATGCCGCTGCTGGACGAGGTGCTGGCGGTGGACGCCGATCGGGTCACCGTCTGGGCCGACGACGAGCGGGGCCGCTTCCCGACCACCGAGGAGCTCCTGGCCGGCGCGGGCCCGGCGACGGCCGTGTATATCTGCGCGCCAACCGCCGTGCTCGAAGCGGTTCGTGCGGCCCGGGACTCTCACGTTGACGCGCCACTGCACTACGAGCGGTTCAGCCCGCCGCCGGTCGTCGACGGTGTCCCGTTCGAACTCGAACTGGCGCGATCCAAACAGGTGCTCAGCGTGCCGGCGAACCGGTCGGCGCTCGCCGTCATGCTCGACCGCGAACCGGCGACCGCGTATTCGTGCCAGCAAGGGTTCTGCGGGACATGCAAGGTCAAGGTGCTTGGGGGGCAGGTCGATCGCCGGGGCCGAACCGTGGAAGGCGACGACGAAATGCTGGTCTGCGTGTCCCGGGCGACAAGTGACCGGGTGGTGATCGACGCCTGACGGCCGGCTACGACCCGGCGCCGAGCGCGAAGGCGAACTTTCGCCGGCGGCACGTTTCGAACACGCGTGCGATGGTTATCTCTAGTGCATGACTGACGACACGCAACAGGCCCCGCGCGAGACTCCCGAGAAGGACAGATCCGAGTGGGTAACCGGCGACGAGCCGATGACGGGACCCCAGCGCAGCTATCTACATACGCTGGCCCAGGAGGCGGGTCGCGACGTTCCCGACGACATGACGAAAGCGCAAGCCTCGGAGCTGATCGATGAATTGCAACAACAGACGGGACGGGGCGCCAACTAGCCGGCGGGCCGGCTACGGACGGCCGGCGTCTGCTGATCGCCTTCCTTGCGGGTGAGGTCGCGGAACCTGACGCTGACTCGCTGAAAGCCCTTCACGCGCTCGGCTTTTGCTCTCTTGGCGTAGGTCTTCCGGTCGGCCTCGGTGAGATCCGCGTCCTCGACGAACGGGGTGAGCAATGCGCGCGGGTATAGCCGCTCCACGAGAACGACGTTGATCTCGGCGCACAGGACCAGCGTCGTCGCGATGAGGTACAAGAACGCCAGCAGCCCCAGCACCAAGGCGAAGACGCTGTTGGTGGCGCTGGCCGTCTTGACCGTGTGCGCAACGTAACCGGCGCCGAACCGCTGCAGGATCTGCCAAATGAACGCCGCCGCAAGCGCTCCCGGCCAAACCTGGCGGTAGCTGAGCTGGCGGGCGGTGGTCACGCGAAACGCCACCAGGCAGATCAGACCGTTGATGGCTATGGCGGCGAGCGTGAGGCCGAACTTTCCCACGAACCCGAGGGAGCCCGTGGCCTGGCCGATCGCGGACAGGACGGTGGACGCGACGGCAGCCGAACCGAGAACCAACAACAACAGCGCGCTGCGCACGCGCGACAGTATTGGGTTGGGGCGCTTGTTCCTTGGCACGGCCCACACGGAGTCCATCGCGTTCTGCACCGCCTGTCCGACGCCCAGGCCGCCATAGAGTGCGCCTGCGATGCCGACGACCACAGCGACGGTCCCGCCGCTGAGCCCCTCGGGCTGATGCAATTGGCTTCCGATGACGGGGAATTGGCTCAACGTGCTGTGCAGCACCTGCTCCTGCAGGTCGGGGCGTCCGGCCAGAATCACCCCCAGCCCGGTCGTCAGCAGGAGCAGCAGTGGGAACAGCGACACGAACCCGTAATAGGTGATCAAGGCCGACAGATAGCCGCCTTGGTCGTCCAGGTATTTATAGATGACGGCGATGGTTACGCCGACGGGGCGGTTCCGCCGCTGCAGCCTGTCCAGCCAGCCGACCATGCGTGCTCACTTCATTTCTCAAGCCGACACCCAATCGATGGGATGACCAGGTCATACCCAGATTCTTGAGGTGTCAATCCACCGCCCTGACTCCTCGCTCCCTTCGTGCGGCCCCACTGTTCGTAGATGCAGCGAGTCTAGGCCTGATGGCGAACTTATTGCGTTGGCGCACAAGCGATTCCCGATCCGCCGCGCGGGCCTGCAACGGCCATGCACCGATTGCCGTCGGCTGCGGGACCACATAGACTTTTGCCGTCGGTATGCCCGCACGACTTCCCAGAGGCCCGCCGGCTCAAACGGAGGGATCGGCTGATGGCCAAAGTCCTGTTCGTCATGACCGCAACAAGTTTCTGGACCCTCAAGGACGGGACCAGGCACCCGACGGGTTACTGGGCCGAGGAGTTCGCGGCCCCGTATAGCGCGTTCAGCGGCGCCGGCCACGAAATCGTGGTGGCGACTCCCGGTGGCGTGGTGCCCTACGTGGACGTGATGAGCCTTCGTCCGTCGATGGCCGGCGGCGAGGAGATCGCCCGTCAGCTCGAAGAGATTCTGCGGTCCGCCGAAGAGTTGCGCAGGCCAATCGAACTGGCCGACGCGCGCCTGGATGACTACGACGCGGTGTATTACCCCGGCGGGCACGGCCCGATGGAGGACCTGTGGCGGGACGCCGACTCGGGTCGGCTGCTCACCGCCGCCCTCGCGTCGGGTAAACCCCTCGCCATCGTGTGCCATGCGCCGGTCGCAATGCTGGCCACCCGGCGCAACGGCGTCTCGCCCTTCGCCGGCTACCGGGTCACCGCCTTCACCAACGACGAGGAGGACGGTGTCGGCTTGCGTGAGACGGCGCCCTGGACGGCCGAGGACGAACTGGTCAAGATGGGCGTCGACTTCGTCCGCGGCGAGATCTGGAAGCCTTTCACCGTCGTCGACCGAAACCTGTACACCGGGCAAAACCCCGCCTCGGCGGGGCCGCTCGCGCAGGAATTGCTGAAAGTCCTCAAATAGGAAGTCCTCAACTGGGCGCGGACGCGAGCGCTCGGCCGTCCACGTCGGTGTTCGGTCCGCTCGACGCGCGGCGCCGGCGACCCCACCGGCGTCCCACGCTCAGCCACAGCAGCGATGCGAACGCGGCCGCAGTCACCACACACAACCCCGTCATGGCAGACCAGCCGAGGTGCGCGTGGCCGAGCGTGAGCAGATACGGCACCGCAAATCCGAGGTAACTCAACGCTTGATAGGCGGACGTCGCGACCCCAAGCCGGGCCGGCTCGGCCACGCGTTGGATGTCGGCCAGACCCGCGAACTGGGTGACGCCATACGCGGCGCCCAGCACCGCCGCGGCGATCAGTACCGCCCACACGCTGGACGCGGACGCGGCCCATACGGCGACGATCAACGCGCCGACGGCGATCAGCATGGCCGGCGTGAGGATTCCGGACCGGGCGTCGGGGCGCAGGCGGGCCGCCAGCGGCTGGACGAGCACTCCGGCCACCGCCGGGATGGCTGTCGCGACCGCGGCGAAGGTCAACGGTTGCGAACCCGCCCGATCTGCGACCAGAGCCGGCAGGTACGCCAGCGCGATGGCGGCGGTCCCGAATACCCAAGGCGCGAAGGGCGCTGACACCGCCAGCAAATGCTTCGCCAGCGACTCCTCGCGATCGGCACGGCTTTGGGTGCTTGCCGTCGGCGCGACACCGCCCGATGCGTCGCCGCCGGCCCGGTTCACCGCGAAGAGCGCCAGCACCGAGAGCGCGATCTGGGGCACGTAGGGCCACAGCTCGGGACGCGAAACCTGTTGCGCGATAAGCCCCGCGACCAGCGGGCCCCCGGCGAAGCCGATCGTCATCGCGATCGTCGCGCGCCGGGCCCCCGCCTGGTGATGAGCGTGCGACGACGACAGCTCCTTGATCCACGCGGCACCGGTTCCGAACGCCAGGCCGCTGCTGATTCCGGCCAGCAGCCGCCCCGGGAACAGGAGGCCATGCCGCGCCGAACCCGCCATCAGGACGGCCGAGGCGGCCAGTGACACCACCAACGCCGTCATCACCACGACGCGGCGCCCCGCCCGGTCCGACCACCGGCCACCCACCAGGAGCGCCGGGACCAGACCCACCGCGTAGAGCCCGAACATCACCTCCGTCGCGGCGACGGAGACGCCGCGCTGCTGATACAGCACGATCAGGGGCGCGAATTGGTTTGCGCCCCAACCGATTGCCGCGACGGCGGCGGCGGGCCGCAGCCAGTCCTTCATGGGGGTTCTCCGAGTCATGCCTTCAGCATCAGGCCCACGGCAGCGACACACCAGTGGCCGATATGACACAAACCGTACAATTTCGGTCATGGCCCATGTTGTGGCGATCGCACTGAGTGACCAGGTGCCGATCTTCGAGCTCGCAGCGCCGTGCGCGATCTTCGGCACCAACCGGTCGGACCTGGCGGGGGACTGGTATGAGCTCAGGGTGTGCAGCCCGTTCGCGGGCGCACGCGTGGACCGCTGGTTCACCACGACGACGCCCTATACCTACGCCGACCTCGTCGCCGCCGACACCGTCATCGTCCCCGCCTGCCACGACGACGCCCTGGAGCCGCCGCGCGATCTGGTGGACGCGATCAGGCTGGCGTCGCAGCGGGGTGCCCGGGTCGCGTCCATCTGCACCGGCGCTTTCGTCCTAGCGGCGGCCGGTCTCCTCGATGGCCGGCGCGCGGCGACCCACTGGATGCACGCGGGCACGCTTGCCGAGCGCTACCCCAAGATCCGGGTGGACTCGGCGGCCCTGTACGTCGACGAAGGCGACGTGCTCACCTCCGCGGGGAAATCCGCCGGCACCGACCTGTGTCTGCACATGGTGCGACGGGATTACGGCGCGACGGTTGCCAATCAGGTTGCGCGACGGCTGGTGTCGCCGCCGCACCGCGAAGGACACCAGCGTCAATACGCGAACCCGATACCCGAGACCGCCAGCAATGACGTCGTCGGGGACACGATGGACTGGGCGCTAACGCATCTCGACGAACCCCTGACCGTCGAGGGGCTCGCCCGGCGATCCGGCGTGAGCGTCAGAACCCTTCACCGACAACTGGTTACGCGGACCGGAAGTACGCCCCTCGATTGGCTGAACGGTCAACGCGTGCGCCGAGCGCAACAGCTCCTGGAAACTACCGATTTACCCATCGAGCGCATCGCAACCGACTGCGGCTTCGGCAGCGCCGCCACGCTGCGACGGCACTTCCGGGACACGCTTGCCACCACGCCGGACGCTTACCGGCGCACCTTCACCACCGCCGGATGACCTGAAAATCGCAAAAATGCCGGTAAACACCCGTGCGGAGCGATTAAATCGGTAGGCATACGGCATGAGGAGGACCGACATGACCAAAACAAGGGATCTTCGAACGCGTTGCGCCATTGGCGCGTTCGCGCTCGCGTTGGTGGGGTTGCCTGCGATCGCGATCGCCGCGCCGGCGATCAGCAGGGCCGACGATCCGCCCCCCTGCGCGCCGGGGTGGGCGTGGAGCGTCGACTTGAATCAATGCGTGTTCGTGCTCCCCGCGGCAAATGGGCCCGGCGGCCCGGGCGGGCCCGGCGGTCCGGGTGGCCCGGGCGGCCCCGGCGGGCCTGGGTTACCGGGCAGTCCCGCCGGACCGGGCGGTCCCGGCCGGCACTAGCCCGGCCCGGCGTTTGCGTGTGAATCCTGGTCTTACTCTGTGCATCCTGGGCGGGAAAGCGGCCGAGATTTCGCCCTGGGCACCCACGCAAAGCCGCCAGCGCACACTGACGCGGCGACCAAGGCCATACTGGGCGGATGACGTCAGCTCAGCGCCGCGGGCTCAACGATGCGGTCACCCGGATGTGGAGCTTCCTTGCCCCCGCCTACGACCTGCCTTTTCTGCAGCGGTGGGTGTACCGCCCGCCACACGACGAGGTGATCGCGCAATTGCGCGCCCACAACTGCCGCAAGATCGCTGACATCGCTTGCGGCACAGGCATTCTCAGCGATCGAATCGAGCGTGAACTGCATCCCGGCGAGATCTATGGCGTCGACATGTCCGACGGCATGCTGGCCCAGGCGCGCGCCCGGTCCGACCGGGTGCAGTGGCGGCGCGGCCCTGCCGAGCAGCTGCCCTTCGCCGACGGGTCCCTCGACGCCGTCGTGACGACGTCGGCCTTTCACTTCTTCGACCAACCCGCGGCCCTGCGGGAATTCCATCGCGTGCTGGCCTCCGGCGGGCTGGTGGCCGTCTCGGCCCTAAGCACCCGGCAACCGATGTTGCAGGCTCCCGCGACCAATCGGTGGAAACCACAGCACAACGCGTCGCCGGCCGAGATGCGGACTTTGTTCGAGGACGCCGGGTTTACCATCAGCGATCAACACCGCATTCAACGGCCGCTGTGGACGCGGGTCGTGTCGGACCTGATCACCGTCGGCACCAAGAGCTAGCGCAAATGAAGTTCGCCTTCCCGCTACCGCACATGCTGCGCCTCAAGGCGATCAGCCAGCCCTGGGAGGCCGGCGTCACCGGCGCCGATCAGACCCGAACGGCCAAGCGCGCCGAAGCGATGGGCTACGACATGATCGCGATCCCCGAGCACTACGTCATCCCCACCGACCACGTCGAGCTGTCGGGCCCGCATTACCTTTCAGCGACCGTCGCGCAGGCCTACATCGCGGGAGCCACCGAGAAGATTCGGCTGAATTCGTGCGTCACGATACTGCCGCTGCAGCACCCGATCGTGCTCGCCAAGGCGCTGGCGACCGCCGACTGGATGAGCAGTGGGCGGATGATGGTGACCTTCGGAGTCGGTTGGCTCGAGCGCGAATTCGACGTCCTCGGCGTGCCCTTCCGCGAACGCGGCCGCATCGCCGACGAGTACCTCGAGGCGATCATCGAGCTGTGGACCAGCGACTCGCCCCGTTACGAGGGCCGTTACGTGTCGTTCCAGGACATGGCGTTCGAGCCCAAACCCGTTCAGAAACCGCATCTTCCGGTATGGATCGGTGGCGACGCCGATGCCGCGCTGAAGCGCGCGGCGCGATTCGCGTCCGGGTGGTGGCCGTTCTTGACCCCGCCGGAAAAGATTGCCGAGCGGCTCGAGTTCATCAAGGTTCAACCCGCCTACGACGGGCGCCCGTTCGAGGTGATGCACGGGCTGGGCACCAACCGCGTCGGCGAGGGACATCGCGCCGTCAGCGATCCACACGCGCCTCCCGGCATGAGCGCGCAGGAGATCGTCGACCGCCTGAATTGGCTCGCCGAGCAGGGGGTGACCTTCAGCGCGGTGCCCGTTCCCGCCGTCCGCGGGGTCGACGAGTACCTCGACTACGCCCAGTGGGTCATCGAGGAGATCAAACCCAAAGTGGCCTAGGCTCGACCGATCCCGACCGATCCCGCCGATGCCCGCCCCGCCGGTCGGCGAGACGGGCATCGGGCCGGTCGGCCTGTTACAGCGGAATCCAGACCCCGAAGAACCAGAACCCCCACTGGTTGAAGCCGGGATCCCAGACGGGCGTCTCGTCGTAGCCGTAGTAGTGGATGGGGCCATACCCCCACGGGCCGCCGGGTGGCGGCAGCGGCCGATCCCACGCCGGCCGCGGCGGTGGACCGTATCCCCAAGGTCCGGGCCCGTCGCCCCACGGGGCGCCGTGGAAGTAGCCGCGCTGCGGGTCGCCATGCCAGGGACCGCCCGGACCGCCGGGTCCACCGGGTCCGCCGGGATGGTCCGGACCGCCGGGTCCACCGGGTCCGCCGGGATGGTCGGGACCGCCGGGTCCGCCCGGGCCGCCAGGCCCGCCGGGACCACCCGGTCCATCGCGGTGATCGGGTCCGCCGGGACCACCCGGAGGACCACCAGGCCCGCCCGGGCCACCCGGTCCGCCCGGGTCATTCGGCCCCGCCGGGCGGTGATCCCCGGGCGCCGGGCCGCCGTGGTTACCGGGCGCCGGCGGAGGCGCTCCCGGAGCGGCGAACGCCGACCCGGCGCCCATGCCCAACGCGGCGGCGCCGAGAGCGCCGGCGATCGTTCCCCCCGCGATCAATTGCTTTAATTTCATAGTCCTTCACCTGTCCATAAGTGAGTTCCTAGAACCCCCCAACAACCCACACGTTAGATAGCGCGTCTATGGATTAGCTGTGACGGGCCCATGCGCGACGTTTGGGCGGCGACAAGTCACCGAGAACGGCGAATGAGGCAAGGCCGCGCTCGCTTTGGCAAGCCTATATTTGCTGGTCGGAAGCCATTTCGCCGTATATGGTTGCGGACGTGTCGACTACCTCCCACCCGGCCGAACCCCATGTGGGTTCGGTCTCGTCGAGGCTGAATTGGCTGCGCGCCGGCGTGCTGGGCGCCAACGACGGGATCGTGTCCACCGCGGGCATCGTCGTGGGCGTCGCGGCGGCGACGGTAGAACGCGGCCCGATCTTGACCGCCGGCGTCGCCGGTCTGGTCGCCGGGGCCGTGTCGATGGCGTTGGGCGAATACGTCTCGGTCAGCACGCAACGCGACACCGAGCAGGCGCTGCTGACCAAGGAAATGCAGGAGTTGCGCGACGACCCGGCCGCCGAATTGGACGAACTGGCCGAGCTTTACGAGGCCAAGGGTCTGTCACCGGCGACGGCGCGCACCGTGGCCGAGGAACTCACCGACCACAATCCCTTCGTCGCCCACGCCGAGGTCGAACTAGGTATCGACCCCGACGAGCTGACCAATCCCTGGCAAGCGGCGATGTCCTCGGCGCTGTCGTTCACCGTGGGCGCGTTGTTGCCGTTGATCGTCATTCTCTTGCCGCCGACGGCATGGAGAATCCCTGCCACTGTCGTCGCGGTGCTGCTGGCCTTGGTGCTGACGGGTGCGGTGTCGGCGGGACTGGGCGGCGCGCCGCAGGGCCGGGCGGTGGCCCGCAACGTCATCGGCGGTGGGCTCGCGTTGGCGGTCACCTACGCGATCGGACACCTGGTGGGCGCCGCGATCGCATAATCCTCTCGGCTGGACTGGAAACAGAAACTGTAATATCAACTGTTGCCGTCCTGACGAGAAAGAGCGTGCTTTGACCGAAACCAATATCGCGCCGGATGACGTTGATTCCGCGGCGCAGGCGCCGTACTTTCTGCGCGACGAAAACCGTTTTGTGCCAAACGGAATCGCGCGGGGCGGTTGGGGCCCGTCGCTGAGTGGACACGTCGTGGGCGGTCTCTTGGGGTGGGCCGCCGAACGCGCGGTGGACGATCCGCAACTGCAACCCGCGCGGCTGACCGTCGACCTACCCGCGCCCACCGCGCTCGAACCGATCGAGGTCCACACGCAGGTGCACCACGATCGCCGGCGACTGCGGCTCGTCGAGATCGTCCTCACCCAGCGCGGTACGCCTGTCGCGCGGGGGAGCGCATTGTTTCTGCGGCGCGGCCCGCAGCCCGAGGGGGATGTGTGGTCACCGACCGTGCAGATGCCGCCGCTACCCATCGACGACGGCCCCGCGCCGTCGCTTTTCATGCGCACCTACGGCTGGGGCACCGAGATTCAGAACCCCGATCCCGATTGGCCGGACTCGGGACCGAAATACACCTGGCTGCACGAGACCCGTGCGCTGATCGACGGCGAGCCGCTCACCCCTTTCACCCGCGCGGCCATGGGCGCGGACATCACGGCCTCACTGGCCAATTGGGGCACAAACGGTTTGCAGTTCATCAACGTCGACTACACCCTGACGCTGACCCGGCTGCCCGAAGGACCCCACATCGGGCTGGCCTCACTCACGCATTACAGCCACGACGGCGTCGCCACCGGCTCGGCCGTCCTCGTCGACCACCGCGGACCGATCGGCAGTTCCGTGTCGGTTGCCATCGCGCACTCCGGATTTCGGCCGATCACCGCGCCACCGGCCGGATGAAGGACCTCACCTACTGGGCATTGATCGCCGAGGCCGCGCGGCGAAGACCGGACCTGCCGCTGCTCGCCGACGAGTATGGGCGCAGCCTGACCGCACGTCAGTTCCGCGACGCCGCGTGCGCGACGGCCGCCGCGTTCGCCGAACGGGGGATAGGCGCGGGAACCGTGGTGTCCTGGCAGCTGCCGACGACGCTGGAAACCGCCGTCGTCATGGCGGCGCTGGCCCGACTCGGCGCGGTCCAGAACCCGATCATCCCGATACTGCGTGAACACGAGGTCGGCTTCATCACCGCCCAGCTGTGTACCGAATTCCTTGTGGTGCCTGAGTTTTGGCACCGATTCGACTACGGTGGCCTGGCGCGGGCTCTCGCCACGGACCGGGGCTTCCGCGTCATCACCGTCGACCTGGCGACGCCACCCGCGGCCGGTGAGCTTCGGCTGCCCCGCGCGAGCGCCGATGCCCTCGGCCCGCCGCGGGGACCTACCGGCGACGCGCGATGGATCTACTACTCGTCCGGAACCACCGCGGCCCCCAAGGGGATTCGCCATACCGATGCGTCGGTGATGGCGCCCGCCGCGGGCTTGGCGGAAAAGATGGGCATCACCGCCAGCGACGTGGATCCCATCGGCTTTCCCTTCGCCCACATCGGCGGTGCCGTGATGCTGGCCGTCGGGCTGATGACCGGCATGCGGTTAGCGCTGTTCGAGGTATTCGACCCGGCCACCACGCCGCTGTCCATCGCCGCCCACAACCCGACTTTTCTGGGCATGGCGACACCGTTCTTCCTGGCGTTCCTCGAGGCCCAACGCGACCACGGCGACGAGCCGCTGTTCCCGTTCGTGCGGGGCTGCCTGGCCGGCGGCGCGCCGATCACCCCCGAACTGGGCCACCAGGTCCGCGAAACCTTCGGTGTGGCCGGCATCGCGAACGCATGGGGCCTCACCGAGTTTCCGGTCGCGACCTCACCGCCGCTGACCGGGGCGCCGGAGGTGCTCGACCACACCGTCGGCGCGCCGGGACCCGGGGTCAGCGTCCGGGTCGTCGACGCAGGAATTGAACTGCCCGCCGGGCGAGAGGGTGAGCTGCGGCTCAAGGGACCCCAATGCTTCCTCGGCTACGCCGACGCCGCGCTCGACGCCGACGCGTTCGACGCCGAAGGATGGTTGCGCACAGGCGATCTCGGGCTGATCGACGAGAATGGCAACGTCCGCGTCACGGGCCGGATCAAGGATGCGATCATCCGCAACGCCGAGAATGTCTCGGCCCAGGAAGTCGAAAACGCGCTGGCCACCCATCCCGCTGTCGCCGACGTCGCGGTCGTCGGAGTACCCGACCCGCGCACCGGCGAGCGCGTCTGCGCCGTGGTGGTACCCGCATCGAGTGACGACGTGTCGCTGGAATCCCTGGTGCAGCACTGCCATTCGCAGGGGTTGAGCCGCTACAAACACCCCGAGCGCCTGGTGATCGTCGATGCGCTGCCGCGCAACCAGTTCGGCAAGGTGATCAAGAAGGAGCTGCGCGAAGCCCTCGCCAGCGGTCGTCTGCAGACTTGGTAGTCCGGCTACAACCCCTTGGGCGCGTCGCGGACCGCTTGCACCGCCGCCGGGTCGCCGTCGAACTCGACCCGAGCCTCCCGGCCGACGGAGAACAGCAGCAGCTCCTCGGGCGGACCGGTCACCACGACCGCCGGGCCGGAGCCGGCCGTCAGCACCGTCTTGCCCCCGGGCGTGCGCAACGCCACCCGGCCCGGGACCTTTCCGAGGGTGACCCGGGCCATCAGCGACAGCGTGCGACGCAGCGCCCGGCACATCCCTTGCTCCAGCACGCGGGGCTCCCAGGCCGGCTGCGCGCGGCGCACGTCCTCGTGGTGGATGAACATCTCGGCGACGTTGGCCACCGGGTCGAGCAGGATGAACGGTGAGTAGACGGGCGGGCCGGACGCGATTTTGTCCACCAACTCGTCCCAGTCGTTCTTCGATGCCGCCTCTTCCTGCACCTTGGCGGTGTGCGCCGCGAAGAACGGGATCATGATGCCCGCGGCGGCGTCGGGCCGGTACTCCCGGATCACCAGGTGGGCGGCCAGGTCTCGCGTCTTCCAGCCCTCGCACAAGGTGGGCGCCTCGGGGCCGACGGCCCGCATGGTCGCGACGAGGGCGGCGCGTTCGCGCTGAGCAACGGACATGGGTTCAGGGTAGGGCCAGCCCGCGGGCATGGACCAACCGCACCTCGGTAAATTTGCACCGTCGTGTCAGGAAGGAAAGTGCAGGGAGTGTCATGAACGCGCGTGTCGAGCAGTTGGAGTTTCAGGCCGAGGCCCGGCAACTGCTGGATTTGATGGTCCATTCGGTCTACTCCAACAAGGACTCGTTTCTGCGGGAGCTGATCTCGAACGCCTCCGATGCGCTGGACAAGCTGCGCCTGGAAGCGTTTCGCAACAAAGACCTCGACGTCGACACCTCCGACCTACATATCGAGATCGACGTCGACAAAAGCGCACGAACGCTGACCGTCCGCGACAACGGCATCGGGATGACGCGCGAGGAAGTGGTGGACCTGATCGGCACCCTGGCCAAGTCCGGCACCGCCGAGCTGCGCCAACAGCTCCGCGACGCCAAAAATGCGGCGGCCTCCGAGGAACTGATCGGCCAGTTCGGCATCGGGTTTTACTCGAGCTTCATGGTCGCCGACAAGGTCGAGCTGCTGACCCGCAAGGCCGGCGAGAGTGCCGCCACCAGGTGGGAATCCAGCGGCGAGGGCACCTACACCATCGAATCCGTGGACGACGCACCGCAGGGAACCTCGGTCACGCTGCACCTCAAGCCCGAAGACGCCGAGGACGAGCTGCACGACTACACCGCGGAGTGGAAGATCAGGCACCTCGTCAAGCGGTACTCCGACTTCATCTCCTGGCCCATCCGGATGGAGGTCGAGAAACGCACACCGGGCGAAGACGGTGGCGAGGAGACCGTCACCCTCGAGACCGAGACCCTCAACTCGATGAAGGCGCTGTGGGCCAGGCCCAAGGAGGAGGTCTCCGCCGAGGAGTACAACGAGTTCTACAAGCACATCGCCCACGCCTGGGACGACCCGCTCGAGGTCATCGCGATGAAGGCCGAGGGCACCTTCGAGTACCAGGCCCTGCTGTTCATCCCGTCGCACGCCCCGTTCGACCTGTTCGACCGGGACTTCCACGTCGGGATCCAGTTGTACGTCAAGCGCGTGTTCATCATGGGCGATTGCGACGAGCTGCTGCCGAAATATCTGCGCTTCGTCAAGGGCGTCGTCGACGCACAAGACTTGTCGCTCAACGTATCTCGCGAAATCCTGCAGCAGGACCGGCAGATCAAGGCGATCCGTCGCCGCCTGACCAAGAAGGTCCTGTCCACGATCAAGGAGCTGCAGTCCGAGCGGCCGGAGGACTACCGCACCCTGTGGACCCAGTTCGGCAGGGCCATCAAGGAAGGGCTGCTGTCCGACGCCGACAACAAGGACATGCTGCTGCAGGTGTCGTCGTTCGCCTCCACTCACAGCGACGAGGAGGCCACCACCCTGGCCGAGTACGTCGAGCGGATGAAGGAGGGCCAGCAGCAGATCTTCTACGCCACCGGCGAGACGCGCCAGCAGCTGCTGAAGTCACCGCACCTCGAGGCGTTCAAGGCCAAGGGCTACGAAGTCCTGCTGCTCACCGACCCGGTCGACGAAGTGTGGGTGGGGGTGGTCGACGAGTTCGACGGCAAACCGCTGCAGTCGGTGGCCAGGGGCGAGGTGGACCTCGACGACGAAGAGGGCAAGAGCGAGGCCGAGCGCGAGGAGCAGGAGAAGGAGTTTGCCGACCTGCTGACCTGGCTCAAAGAGACCCTGAGCGAGCACGTCAAGGACGTGCGGCTGTCGACGCGCCTGACCGAATCGCCGGCCTGCCTGATCACCGACGCCTTCGGGATCACCCCGACGCTGGCGCGCCTCTACCGCGCCACCGGGCAGGACGTTCCGGTCGGCAAGCGGATCCTTGAGCTCAACCCGAATCATCCGCTCGTCACCGGCCTGCGGGACGCGCACAAGGACCGCGCCGACGACCAATCGGTCGCCGAGACCGCCGAACTGCTCTACGGCACAGCGCTTCTCGCCGAAGGCGGCGCGCTCGACGATCCGGCGCGCTTCGCCGAGCTGCTCGCGCAGCGTTTGGCGCGAACGGTTTGAGCGTTTTCCGGTGGCCAGGGTCGGCTAATTGCGATTGAATTTCCCCCGGAAGGGATAATCACAGCGCATGGCCAAGTTCCGGATCATCGACCCACATGGCGGGATTGTGGCGACCAAGGATTTCGAGAGCGCCGAGGCCGCATACGTGTGGTTCACCGACGCCGTCGCGGGCAGCACCGAGCTGGGCTGGCGCATGGAGGTCGACGACGCGGGGCGCTGGGCATTCTTCGATGACACCGAAGGCTTCACCGCCCCGGCGAGCCGCCGTCCGTTTCGGCGCTGAATTACGCGCCCTTTTCTCGTCCCGATTCGGCATCCGCGGTTGAGCCGACCACATTGGTGTTTTCGCCGAGAACGCGGTGGAGCAGCTCGCCGGTGCCGAGCAGGTGCCGGGTGACCAGCGACTGCGCGCGCTCGACATCACCCCGGCGCACGGCCCGCAGCAGCGCCGCGTGTTCGCGGTCGGACTCGCCCTTGTAGGACGGCAGCCCGAACTTGAGCCGCAGGTAACGCTCGCCGCGCTCATGCAGCATGCCGATCAGCGCCAGGAGTTGTGGGCGCGCGGCCGGCTCGTAGAGGCTCATGTGAAAGGCCTCGTTGCGTGCGACGTACAGCGACGGCTCGGTTTCGGCCGCGGCCGCCTTGCACAGCGCCTCGCAGTGGCGCAGCGTGTCCGCCGTGTGAGCGGGTATCGCCAGCCCGATGGCGAGGCTCTCGAGGGCGGCGCGGATCTCGTACACCTCGCGCGCCTCGCCGGCCGCCAACGGGGCCACCGTCGCCCCCTTGTTCATCTCCACCTTGGCCCAGCCTTCGCTCTCCAGCTGGCGCAGGGCCTCGCGAACCGGGATGGCGCTGACCGAGAAGTGCCGCGCGATGGCGTCCTGGCGCAGCGGTGCCCCGGGGGCGAGGGTGCCGTCGACGATCGCGGCGCGCAGCGCGTTGGCGATCAACCGCGACGTGCTGCCGCGTTCCGCCAGCGAGAGCGCCGTCGGTAACGCGCCCAACACATTGTCCGACGGAGTGCGACCTGTTACGCTCATCACTATATTATATACAATGTGATGCCGGCCGACGCTAGACCGGCTCGCGTATGCGAATTCCGACAGTCGTTCTACCAGTGCCAACGGAGGCGAGATGACGTCAACGACGGAGCCGGCAAGCCTCGCCAGGCGTCGCACACCGCTCAATCGCTCCCAGATCGCGGGGTTCTGGGGCGCATGGACGGGCTGGACGCTCGACGGAATGGATTCGTTCATCTACGCGCTCGTGCTCGCGCCTGCGCTGACCGAGTTGTTGCCCCGTTCGGGTTTCGCCGCGACGTCGACCAATGTCGGTCTCGCGGGATCGATCCTGTTCGCCCTGTTCCTGGTGGGCTGGGGCCTGTCGTTCATCTGGGGGCCGATCGCGGACCGCTTCGGGCGCACCAAGGTGCTGGCCGCGACGATCTTTACCTTCGCCATCTTCACCGGGCTTTCGGCCGCGGCGCAAAACGTCTGGGAGCTGGCGATTTTCCGCTTCGTCGCGGGCGTCGGCATCGGCGGCGAATGGGCGCTGGCGGGGACTTACGTGGCCGAAGCTTGGCCCGAGGACCGGCGCAAGATGGGGGCGGGCTATCTGCAGACCGGCTACTACGCCGGGTTCTTTCTGGCGGCGGCCTTGAACTACACGATCGGCGTCCATTTCGGTTGGCGCGCAATGTTTCTGACGGGCGCTGTGCCGATCGTCGTCGCGATCCTGATCCTCACGCGGGTGAAGGAGACGGAGAAGTGGGAGAAGCTGGAGGCTCAGCCCAAGGCCCGCGTGAAGCCGCTGCGCGAGATTCTTGGGCCGCGCTACCGGCGTCGCACCTGGGTGGCCTGCGCGCTGCTGACGATCGCGATCGTGGGCCTGTGGGCCGGCGCCGTCTACGAACCCACCGCCGTGATTCAGTTGGCGCAGCACGCGGGCTTCGATAAGGCGGGCGCGACCAGGACGGCGTCCTGGGCCACGGGCCTGTTGTCCATCGGCACCATCCTGGGGTGTCTGATCGTGCCGGTGCTCTCCGAGCGCATCGGGCGCCGAAAGACGCTGGCGATTTACTTTGCGGGGATGGCCGTTTCGATCGTCGGCAGCTTCGGGTGGGCGTTCTATCTGCCCAACGGGCTCGCACCGTTCATCGCGTGGCTGTTCGTGCTCGGGTTCTTTGGCGGCAACTTCGCGATCTTCAGCCTCTGGTTGCCCGAGCAGTTCGAGACGCGTGTGCGCGCAACGGCGTTCGCGTTCTGCACGTCGTTCGGCCGTTTCGTCGGCGCGGGTGTGAACTTCCTGCTGGGCGCGGCGGTGCTGCACCTGCATACCCTGGGACTACCGGTCGCTTTGACGGCCACCGTGTTCGTGATCGGGCTTTTCATCATTCCGTTTGCGCCCGAGACGCGGGGCGAGGCGCTGCCCCAATAAGGGGCGAGACTCAGCGGCCGAGCTGGACGGCTTTGACCACTAGCAGCAGCGCGCCGACGACCAAGTAGCTGCGCAGCGCGATCATGCCGAGCCGGGTGCCGGGGGACCAGGTGACCGGTTCGAGCAGCGTCAGCGGCGGCATCCGCCAGGTGTTGCGGTCGACGGGACGTGCCGGCTCCTTGGGGGCCGGCGCGGCGGGCTGGCCGCGGGCCATCCAGCGCAGGGCCGGCACCGCGGCGGCGGCGAGTATGACCAGTGCCAGCGAAAGGTAACCGGCCACGGCGACCACGTCGATGTGGGGGAACAGGGTGGTGGCCATCAGGATGCCGGAGAGCAACAGCAGGATGCCGACGATCAGCCCCGCAACCCAGTTGAGCCAGCGACGATTGACCCAGGGCCCCAATACTTCCCGGTCGTTGCACAACAACAGCAAAAACACGCTGGCGCTGGGCAACAGCAGGCCGGCGAGGGCCTGCACGGCGGTGGTGATCAAGCCCAGCGGGGCACCGGGGATGAGCACGATGGCCGCGGCGAGCGCCACCATCGCGGTGTAGGACAGGTAGAACTGCTTGGCGTCGGCGAACCCGCGGTGCAGCGAATGCTTGAGGCCGAAGACGTCGCCGAAGGCGTAACTGGTGGCCAGCGTCACCGCGGCCGCGCCGATGATGGAGGCGTCCATGAGCACGATGGCGAAAAACGCGCCGAGCGTCCCGCTGTGCTGGCCGAGCAGGTGCGCGATGGCCCCGGCGTCGGTGAAGCCGCCCACGGTGTTGGTTGAGCGCGCCGCCCAATCGCCGGTAATCACCAGGGCCGCGGCGCCGACGATCACGACGAAGGCCCCGATCACGGTGTCGGCGCGCTCGTAAGCCATGAACCGCGGCGTGATCCGTTTGTCGACGACGTTGGACTGCTGGAAGAACAGCTGCCAGGGCGCGACGGTGGTGCCGACGATGGCGATGATCAGCAGCACCGCATCCGAACTGACCCCGCCCGAGATGCTCGGCACCACAAACGACTTCGCCGCATGCGCCCACTGCGGGTGCGACATGAACAGCATCGGGATCTGCAGCAGGGTGACGGCGATGAAGATGAACATCGCCCGCTCCCAGCGCCGGAAGCTGCCGCTGGCCATGATCGCGACCAGCGCAACCGCCGAGATGGGCACCACAACGTATTTGGAGATGCCGATGTAGTCGGCGGCCAGCGTAATGCCGATGAACTCGGTGACGATCGTCAGGAAGTTGAGCAGGAACAGGTCGCCGACGGAAAACCAGCCCCAGCCGCGGCCGAAGCGTTCATTGATCAGCCGGGCGTGACCGACGCCGGTCACCGCACCGAGCCGGACCACCATCTCCTGGTTGACGATGAGCACCGGGATGAGCAGCAGCAGCACCCACAACAGGGAGTAGCCGTAGTTCTGGCCGGCCTGCGTGTAGGTGGCGACCCCGCCGGCGTCGTTGTCGCCGACCATCACGATGATCCCGGGGCCGACGATCGCCAGCAGCGTCAGCAGCCGGGTCTTCCACGTCCGCGGGTGGTCGGCCTCGCTGAGCTTGACGCGCCCGAACGCACCCTCGATGTCGCCCAGGTGTGCGGTGTCGAGCACCGCGCTGAGCCCCTGTTTGGTCTCGTCCGCGTCCGACGTCACGGTGCCTGGCCTCCAGGGGCGTGGCTGTCGGCCGGTTCGGTGATTTCACGCACCGGACGGGGGGCGGGCTCGCGTCGGCGCCAGTCCTCGGGGATGGTCGCTTCCAAGACGTCGTCGACGGTCACCACGCCGAGCACGCGGTCCTCCTCGTCGACGACGGGAATGGAGTAGAGGTTGAAGTCGGCCATCAACAGCGCGATGTCGGTCAGGTCGGCGTCGGCGCTGACGCACACCGGGTCCGAATCCATCAGCGCGCCAACACTTTCGACGGGATCCGCCTGCAACAGGGTGATCACCGACACCACACCGGCCAGCCGTTCGCCTTCATCGAGGACGTGCACCTTGATCAATGCCTCCGGCTGGACGGTGCGCGCGGCCGCGATCAGGGCCAGCGCCGTGCCGGCGGTGGCGGTGGCGGCGCACGAGACGAAGTCGACGTTCATCAACCCGCCGGCGCTTTCGGGGTTGAACCCCATCAGGGTGATCACCTTGGTGCGCTGCGGGGCGGGCATCAGCTCCAGCACGCGCCGACGCCGCGACTGGCGCAGGTCGGCGATCGCGTCGGCGGCGTCGTCGGCGCGCATCCGGCCCAACAGCGCGGCGACCTCGTCGTCGGGCATGCCGTCCAGGAGCCGGCTGGCCTTGTCGGGGTCCAGCTCCTCGAAGACGTCGGCTTCCAATTCCGGGTCGCTGCGCACCCGGTCGAGGATTTCGCCGCCTTCGGTCTTGTCGGCCTCCTCGAGCAGGTCGGCGATCTCGGCGGCCTTGAACTCGCCAAACCGGTCTGACAGCCGCCGCACCGCGTCGGAGCCACCGTGGCCGATTAGCGGTTCGAATGCCTTCCAATCGCGTGCCGCATGCCCGCCGGAATGCTTGATCAGGCCGAACAACGTCGGCGGCCGGCGGGTGTCCAGCCGCGCAACCACCCACCCGTCGCCGGTGTCCTCGAGCTCGACGTCGTACGCGCGCACCAAGTCCGCGGCGGCCACATCGATCAACCGATGGCCCAACACGTCGGCGCGCAACAGCACCTCACCGTCGCGGCGCTCGAACCCGCGGAGGTCAACTTTGTTCTTGGTCAAGACGATTCGCTTCGGCGCGAACTCTTCGATGGATTTGGTGCCGATGAATACCCGACGGCCGCCGACCCCCGCCACGATCCCGGTCACCGCCGGATAGTCGTCGGCGCCCCGCAGTCGCACGATCACGTCCTCGACGCGGCCCACGGCCTCACCGGCGCGGGCCACCACCGGCGCGCGCAGCAGTTCGGAGAGGTGAATCACCGGCAGCCCCCCGCGGGGCTTGGCCGTCTCTGATGCGCTCACTTGTCCTCCTCAACGCTGTGCGACAGTCGCCCGCAGGATGCCATCTGCGGGTACGGCTTACAACCAGGTTCGGTGATGGCGCAAGTATCGTGTCTCGACGGGTTCGGCCGCCAGAGCGTACGCCGCTACCGCGGGGGATAGCTACACCCAACAGGTGAACGGCGGGTTGCGATCGGGGAATGCAACCTACCCGAGCTTCCTAAAACGCTTGTACGAGTGTGCTATTGCTTGTCGACCTTGCCGGCGATCTGGTTGGCGACGGTGACGGCCAGGTCCCCGGGGTCCTTGCGGCAGGCGTCGACGTCGATCACGACGTTGTTGCGCACCGTCAGCGCCCGCTGGCAGCTCTGGGACAGCGTGGTGCCGTTCTTGGTCGCGGACACGTTCGTGGTGGTGCTCAAAACCCCGTTGGCGTTGGAGACCGCTCCCACCTTCCATTGGATTTCGGGGGAGTCCGCGTCGGCGGGAATCGTGCCCTGGCGGTTGGCGCAGTCGGGCCAGCGCTGGGTGGAGGTGGTGAAGAAGGCGCTCGCCTCCTTGGCGGAGGGGAACAACACCACCACTTCGGTCACCTCGGGGTCGGGATCGTTCGAATTCGGCGGAAGCGGGGTGGTGCCGCGTTCCCGGTGAACCGCCGTGTTCCCGCTGCCGGCATAGACGGGGGCCTCGCCCGGATGCTGAATGTAAAGGCATTCGGCTGGAAACTTGTACCCCTGCGGGTAGTTGGTCGTGCTGTCGTCCGGCAGCGTGTCGAACTTGTCGCCGACGGTGGTTCCGGTGGCGCCCACCGCGCTGTCGATCTCGGCCGGGGTCAACATCAGATTCGGCAGCGCCGCCTGGGCCAGCGGCGGCTTCGACGGGGTGGTGGTCGTCGTCGACGACGAGGCGGTGCCGCCGCCGCCGCTGCTGCAGGCTGCGGCCAGTATCCCGACGACGGCCACGGTGACCGCGGTTATCTGCTTGCGCATGATTGAGCGCCCTTCGTGCTTGAGTCGGCTCCTCAAGCGTTCCGCGCACCCCCACGCGTCGGCTATTCAGAGGTGATTTGCGGGTGGAGCATACGACAGCGCTTTTGCTGCCACACTGGGGTGTGCCCGAAATCGCATTCGACTCTGTGTCCCCGATCGTGCCCGTCCAAGATCTGGACGTCGCGCTCGAGCGCTGCCGCAAACTCGGATTCGACGCGCGCGCCTACGAGGGCCCGGAGCGCTACGGGTTCGTCGACCGCGGCTGTGTCTCGATCCACCTCACCGAATCGGCCGAACACGATCCGCTGCGTACGGCGTCCAGTGTGTATCTGTACGTTAGCGACGCCGACGCCGTTTACGCAGAGTGGGCGGCGCTGGAAGGCCTCGCCGGCCGGCTGATCGAACCGCAGGAAACGCCCTACGGGCTAAGGGAATTCGCTTATGTCGATCCCGACGGGACCCTACACCGGATCGGTTCGCGGAACATCTGATTCCGTCGCCTGGCTGCGCGCCAGCGCCACCGTCGCGGCGATCATCACCGCGACCGATACGCCAAGCGCGACCATGCCGACCTTGTTGGTGCGAAGCGTCTCACCCAGCACCGTTACGCCGAGCACCGATCCCACGATCGGTTCCGCGACGGTGACCGCGGGGAGCGACGCGGTCAGCGAGCCGGCCCGAAACGCCGACTGCTCCCAGGCCGTCGCCGCGAGCCCCAGCACCGCCCAGATGTACAGCTCGGGTGCGCGCAGCAGCGCCGGGACGCCGTTGCCGAGCTGGTCCACGACTCCCTTCGTCAGCACCGTGAAAACGCCCCACAGCGATGCCGACATCAGTCCCAGCAGCAGCGCGCTGACCCAACCCGAAAACATCTGGGCGCCAATCACACACAGGAACAGGCAGGGGCCCAGGACCAAGCCCACGACGATCCACGTCCGAACCGACCCGCGCGGCACCCCGGCCTGCGGGTTGCCGACCGTGACCACGACCGTGACCGCGGCGGCCAGCAGCACGGCCCAAATCCCTTGCCACCGAGTGATTCTGCGATGGTTGGCCGCCGCGCTGATGAGCAACGCGAACAGCAGGGAGGTCACCGACAGCGCCTGCACCAACACCACGGAACCCAGGCCGAGCGCCGCGGCCTGCAATCCGAACCCCGCGGCGGCCACCAGGCTGCCCGTCCACCATCGGCGGTCGCGCAGCAGCCGGCGAAACAGCGCGAGGGTGCCGACCGGCTTGTCGGTGACCTGTTGCGCGGATCGCTGCTCGAGGACATCGCCGATGCCGATCATGAACGCAGCGCCGATCGCGAGCAGCGCCGCGATGCCCGTCCTGCCCACGAGGACCTCCTGGGTAGTCCGCCAATCTTCGCCGAGCGTGTAACCAGCGCGGAAAATCAGCCGGATGCACGCTCGGTGAATGCACCGCGCTAGCTGTTGCGCCTGATCTTGAGCGCGGTGGTGATCATCGGAATCTGCAGCGGCAGCCGGGCCAGCGCGGCGATCCGCATCGGCCAGGGCTTGCCCCACCACAAGCGGCACATGTTGACGTTCGCCGGGAACACGCAGACGAACAGCACAGCGGCGGCCAACGCGGCCAGCCGCCGGGTGCGCCGCGGCACCAGCAGGGCACCCACGGCAATCTCGGCGACACCGGATGCGTAGGTATAGAACCGGGCGTCGCCGGGAAGTTCGGCGGGCACGATGTCGTCGAAGGGTTTGGGCGCCAGGAAGTGGACGGTGCCAACGCCCATCAACATCGCCGCAACCCGATATGCGGTCGTCCGGGTCGTATCACGTTCCACGAGGGGTGTGGTGGTCATTGCGGGAGCCTAACGCCAGGGCGGACCACTGCGGAATCCTTCGCTGCGGCGTTACGCTTGACGCGGTTCGTGTAAACTTATCTCATTACTATTGCTCCTACAGTATTTGATACGATTCGCGGCGTCTGTCCGCCCACCGCAACGAGGTTGAAAACATGGCCACACCCGTGATCGTCGGAGCCACCAGGACGGCGATCGGCCGCTCCTTCAAGGGCGCGCTCGTCAACACGCCGCCCGAGACGCTGATCACCACGGTGCTTCCCGAGGTGGTGCGCAGGTCGGGCATCGACCCCTCGGCCATCGACGACATCATCTTCGCCGAATCTCACTACGGTGGTGGGGATTTGGCGCGTTACGCGGCCGCCGCGACCGGCATGGAGGACATTCCCGGCCAGGCGGTGAACCGGCACTGCGCGGGCAGCCTCACCGCGATCGGCAACGCCGCGGCCCAGATCGGCTCCGGGATGGAGCGGGCGCTGATTGCCGGCGGAGTGCAGTCGCTGTCCATGACGCCGCTGATGAACCAGCGCATTCCCGGGCCCGAGCTGAAGTTCGAGGAGCGCTGGCTGCCGCCGACGCACGTCGAGACCCCCGACGCGCCGACGAAGGACATGTCGATCACCGTCGGGTGGAACACGGCGCAGACGGTCGGCATCAGCCGCGAGGAGATGGACGCCTGGGCGGCTCGGTCACACGAGCGCGCCATCGCGGCCATGGACGCCGGGAAGTTCCTCGACGAGATCGTCCCGCTGAAGATCACCCAGGCCGACGGTTCGGTGACCGAGTTCTCGGTCGACGAGCATCCCCGCCGCGACACCACCATCGAGAAGCTCGCCGCCCTCAAGGTGCTGCACCCCGAGATCGAGGGATTTTCGATCACGGCGGGCAACAGCAGCGGAACCAACGACGCTGCCGCGGCGGTCGCATTGGTGGACCGCGACTACGCGCTCGCCGAGAAGCTGAACGTGATGGGCACGGTCCGGGCGTGGGCCGCCGTGGGCGTGCCGCCCCGGGACTGCGGCCTGGGTGCGGTCAAGGTGATCGGAAAGGTGCTGCAGCGCGCCGGGTTGTCGGTCGACGACGTGGCCCTGTGGGAGATCAACGAGGCGTTCGCCTCCGTGCCGATCGCCGCGTGCCGCGAGTACGGCATCGAAGAGGAGAAGGTCAACTTCTCCGGCAGCGGGTGCAGCCTCGGACACCCCATCGCGGCCTCGGGCGCGCGCATGGTCACCACGCTGGCCTACGAGCTGGCCCGGCGCGGCGGTGGCATCGGTGTCGCGGCGATGTGCGCGGGCGGCGGTCAGGGCGGCGCGGTCGTCATCGAGGTCTGACCGACTAGTTGCAGAACGTATAACCGATGAACTGTGCGTCGCGGGCGTTGGCGACCGAGTAATTGACGTAGTGCACCGCCGGCATCCCGTTGTACTGGGTGTTGGTTTTCTGCGCGGTGGGCGGTGGGACCGCCTTGGGGAAGGCCAAGATCAGATCGGCAAAGATCTTCAGCCCCGACTGACAGACCGCCTCGGGTCGCGGCGGCTGGGCGTTCCACGCGTGCACAACGACCGGATCGGTGAGCTGATATCCCGCGGCGCAATTGGGGTCACAAATCTTGAAGACCGCGGTGCCGGTCCCGTCGGCGCCCTGCGGTCCCCACGAGGTCCACGACATGTCTTGCAGCGCAACGGCAACGCTGGCGCATCCCAAAATGCTCAGTTTCTTCGGACGCTCGACCGGCGGGACCGACGGGTTGTAACAGCCCGGGATCGCGAAGCTGCTCGGTGGCGACGGCTGGGTGGTGGCCTGGCCCGGAGTGCTCCGGTGGCCAGTTAGAAGCTTCACGCTGACGAAGGCGAGTACACCGATCAGCAGCACAGCGAGGATGACACCCACGACCCCCAGGCGTCCCCCCGGAAACCGCAGCCGGCTCGATGACGAGACGTTGCCGCTCACGGTTACCAGGTTATTGCAGAAACGGCCGACCCGGGGGGCGCTGCCGCAAGAATCGTCGCACGGTAAATTTGGTCAACGCTACCAACTTATTGAGGATTGCCGATGGATGATCATGCTCTGGCGGCGCGGCTGGCCGCGGAGGCGGGACGGCTGCTGCTCGGGGTGCGCGAGCAATTCGCCGAGGCCGACGCCGGTGAGCGAAAAGCGTCGGGGGACAAGCGGTCCCACGACTTCCTGATGGAGGCTCTCTCCCGCGAGCGGCCCGACGACGCGGTGCTGTCCGAGGAGGGCGCCGACGATCCGGTGCGGTTGCGCTCGCAGCGGGTCTGGATCGTCGACCCGCTGGACGGGACGCGGGAATTCTCCGAGCTTGGGCGCGTCGACTGGGCGGTGCACGTGGCGCTCTGGCAGGACGGTGAGCTCGCCGCCGGCGCGGTGGCGCTGCCGGCCCAGGGAGTCACCTTGGCGACGCCACTCGTCGACGCGCCCCCGGTCCCACCGGACCAGCCGCGGATCGTGGTCTCGCGCACCCGGCCGCCGGCCATCGCCCTAGCCGTCCGCGACGCGCTGGACGGCGTCCTCGTCGAAATGGGTTCCGCCGGAGCCAAGGTGGCGTCGATCGTCCAGGGTCTGTCGGACGTCTACGTGCATGCGGGCGGCCAGTTCGAATGGGACTCGGCCGCCCCGGTCGCGGTGGCCCGCGCCGCCGGCCTGCACACCTCCCGCATCGACGGCTCGGCCCTGGCCTATAACCAACCGGACCCCAAGCTGCCCGACCTAGTGGTCTGCCGACCGGAATTGGCCGCGACGGTGCTGGCCGCGATACCGCCAGGCGCCGAGTAGTCGAGACGCCGGCCTCAAAAGGTCATTCGGCGCCGACGGCCCTTGGCCTCCTGGGTCCACTCCTGTTCGATGCGCCCGATCTCCAGCGAGAGCAGCGCGAGAGTCGGGTTGTCGCAATGCACTTCGTGGGCAGTGCGCAATGCCGCCGCATCGCCGGTGGTCGGCAGGTACGGCCGCAAGCCCTCGAACCATTCGTCGCCGACGACATTGGGCGGATCACCGGCTTGCGGGCCGCAAGCCCATTGCTGGTAGGCGTCCCGCGCGTTCGCCAAGCCGCTCCTCCAGCGTTGGATAGCGTCGCAGCGCTGGGCGTGGATGTGCATCTTCATCTGATGTTTGTTGTTGGTGCTCGAAACCATTCCCGGGAGCAAGTTATCGGCGGCGGACCTCGCGACGCCCGCGATGCCCATGGCCGACGCACCCACGACCGTGCCCATCAGGCCCATCGTTACCATGTCCATTCGCTGATCGTCGCACCCCGGGCGGCGACGGCCAAGGACTACCGCATTAACTCCGATCGGGTGAGATCGAGGGCGATGTCGACGAGACCACCCACGAGGGAATTAGCATCCTGAGGGCACACTCCAGAGGGCACCACGAGGAAGTCGCGCCGAACCTGGCCGGCGCGGGCATTTGATCGACAAGGGAGCAGCGATGTTGCGGATCGACACCCACCACCACGCCATCCCGTCCTTCTACCGAGACCTGTTGCGAAAGGCCAAGATCGACGAGGAGAGCGGCCGTGCGCTGCCGGAGTGGAGCCCCGAGGAGTCGCTGCAGACCATGGGCGAACTGAACGTCGCCACCGCGATCCTGTCGGTGTCCACGCCGGGCACCGCGTTCCTGCCGGACGCGAAGGATGCCGCCCCGCTCGCCCGCGACATCAACGACTACCTCGCCGAACTCGTCCGGGCCCAGCCCGACCGGTTCGGGTTCTTCGCGACCGTCCCAATGCCGCACCTCCGAGAGTCCGTCGACGAGGTCGCGAGATCCCTTGACGAGTTACACGCCGACGGGGTCGTGCTGCTCGCCAACAACGCGGGAACCTATCTGGGCCAGGACGGACAGAACGATCTGTTTGCGGCGCTGGATGCGCGCTCGGCGGTGGTGTTCATCCACCCCGCCAACCTGCCGGGCCCCGTCGTGGACGGCGTCCCACCGTTCGCGGCCGACTTCCTGCTCGACACCACTCGAGCGGCGTATTTGCTTGTCCGCAACGAGATTTGCCGCAAGTATCCCAACATCCGGTTCATCCTCAGCCACGCCGGCGGATTCGTGCCGTACGCGTCGCACCGCATGGCGCTCGGCATCCTGAGCGACACCGGACGGAGCCCCGCCGACAGCCTGGACGACTTCGCAAGCTTCTACTTCGACACCGCGTTGTCGTCGAGCGCCGCTGCGCTGCCCAGCCTGCTGGCCTTCGCGAAGCCGGGACACGTCACCTTCGGCTCCGACTGGCCCTTCGCTCCCGTCGCGGCCGGCAAGCTGTTCGCCGCGGGCCTGGAAACCTACCCGGGGCTCGACGCGGACGCCCGCACGGCGATCGAGCGCACCAACGCGCTCACGCTGTTCCCGCGTTTGGGGGCCGCGGAGCCGCCGGACACCGGGTCCGCCGTCGATCGGGCGCGCCACGCGGCCAGCAGGGTGTTGATGCGCGGCGTCACGCGGCTGATCAACAGCGGCTAGCGCCGTTCAGTGCAGCGCCTGCTGCCAGGACAGCACGCGTCGGGCCAGTTCGGGTCCGGCGTCTTCCTGGATGAAGTGGCTGGCCTTGATGCGGGCGTGCGGCTGGCCGGCTGCGCCCGGGATGTGCTTGATCAACGGGCGGTCCGCTTGTCCGAGGATGGGATCCCTGTTGCCGAAGATGGCCAGGCAGGGCTTGTCCCACTGGCCCAGGGTCTTCCACGCTGCGCGGTTGGCCGGGATCGCCGGGTCATACGGTGATGTCGGCACCAGCTGAGGGAACGCTCGGGCGCCGGCCTGATAAGTCTTGTCCGGGTAGGGGGCGTCGTAGCCCGCCCGCACCTTCGGGGGCACCCGGCGGACGGTGCCGAAGGCGACGATGAGTCCGGCGGGCAGCACCGGGGAGTAGCGGGCGAACGCCCGCCACAGGCGGAACGCCGGTGGCGTCGGCCGCTCGGCGGTGGGCAGGAATCCGTTCGCGACCACCAGCCGCGCGATCCGGTCGCCCTGCTCGGCGGCGATGCGCAGGCCGATCAACGATCCCCAGTCCTGCACGAACAGGGTGACGTCCTTCAGGTTGAGCCGCTCGAACCACGAGGTCACCCACTCGACGTGGCGCAGGTAGGTGTAATCCTCCATCCGGCTGGGCTTGTCGGAGCGGCCGAAGCCGATCAGATCGGGCGCGAGCACTCGGTTGCCGGCGTCGGCCAGCGGCGGAATCATCGTGCGGTACAGGTAGCTCCACGTCGGCTCGCCGTGCAGCAGCACGATCGGTGGGCCGTCGACCGGACCCTCGTCCAGGAAGTGCATACGCAGCGGCGGGGTGTCGCTTGCAGTCACGTCGATGTAGTTCGCTACGAACGGATAGCCCTCCAGGTTTTCGAATCGGGAGTCTGGGGTTCGCAGCACATCCATATTCGGCTCCTCCGGGGGTGAGACCTCTGCAAGCCTCTCGCGGCAGCGCGATTTCGTCCAGTGGCAGATTCATTGAGACGGTAGCTGGCAACAATTAAACTGCCCCCATCATGGCCATCCGGCAAGCGGTACTGCTCATCGCCGACATCGGCGGATACACCCACTACATGAGCTGGAACCGGACGCACCTGGCGCACGCGCAGCTAACCGTGGCCGGGTTGTTGGAAGCCGTCATCGACGCCGGCAAAGGGCTGAAACTCGCCAAGTTGGAGGGCGACGCGGCGTTCTTCTGGGCGCCCGACGGCAACGCCAAAGTGCTGGTATGCGAGCGGCTGTCGCGGATGCGCGAGGCTTTCCTCGCAAAGCGCGAGCGGTTCAAGGTGGACATCGCCTGTGACTGCGCGAGCTGCGGGCAGCTGGACAATCTGTCGCTGAAGTTCGTCGTGCACCAGGGCGAGGTCGCGGAGCAGAAGGTGAAACGCCACGTCGAACTCGCCGGGTTGGACGTCATCCTGGTGCACCGGATGCTGAAAAACTCGGTACCAGTTGTTGAGTACGTGTTGATGACCGATCCGGTTGCCGCATGCCTCGACGACCCGATGCGCGGGCTGTGCAAGCCGCTGGTCCACCACTTCGAGGGCATCGGGGACACCTCGACGCATTACATCGACCTCGCCACGTCGGAGGTGCCCGTCGTGCGGCCGCGGCGCAGCGGTTTCGGCCGGTTCGGCGCCACGGCCAAGTTGGAGCTGAGCGCATTGCCGTTCCTGTTGGGCATCAAGAAGCCCGCGGAGGGCTTCCGCAACCTGGACCGCGGTGCCGAGGACGTTCCCGTGTAGCCGAAAGTCGTTCGACGCTATCGGAAATCACATGAGTCACGTGAGTATCGTCAGCTGGTCATAAGGCGACTTCGTTTTGCGATATCACCGGCGATATCGAAAATACAACTCACCCATTGGCCCCGTCGCGCAACGGTTTTGCGCTCACCGGTTCAGGGACCGGCCCATTCGCGATATCGCTTCGGTGAGAATGGCTTTCGAAGTGGCGAAGTTCAACCGGACATGCCCGGCGCCGCCGGTGCCGAAGACGTGACCGGAGCTGAGCGCGACGCGGGCGTGGTCGCGGAACCAGCGGGCCGGCCCCGCCATGTCGGCCACCACCGCCAGCCCGTCGCCGGTCTCCTCGTCGAAACCGAGCTCGCGGCAATCGAGCCACGCGAGGTAAGTGCCCTGGGGCCATTGGTATTTCACGCCGGGAAGGTGCTCGGCGATCAGACTGCCCAGCAGCGTCCGGTTCGCGTCGAGGCCGTCGAGCAGTGCGTCGAGCCACTCGCCGCCGCTGCGGAACGCTTCGGCGTGGGCGATGACGCCG
The DNA here is from genome assembly GCF_002101935.1 of Mycobacterium sp. IEC1808. Classification (NCBI taxonomy): domain Bacteria; kingdom Bacillati; phylum Actinomycetota; class Actinomycetes; order Mycobacteriales; family Mycobacteriaceae; genus Mycobacterium; species Mycobacterium sp. IEC1808. The sequence continues at coordinate 71,849 of NZ_LQPV01000016.1, forward strand.
AGGTGGCTCGGGCCGTGGCTGACCTCTTCCGGCATCCGGCGCAGGTCCGCCGCCGCCTCCGGACCGGCAATGGCCAACGCCGCCTTCACGCCTGAGAGGTTCCACGCCTTGGAGGCGGACGTGAGGGCGAGTGCGTTCTCCGCGCCGGGCACGGTTAGGTAGGGTACGAACCGCGCACCCGGCAGGATGACCGGAGCGTGGATCTCGTCCGAGACCACCCGGACGCCGAACCGGCGGGCAAGATCGGCGACGGCGCGCAGCTCCTCGAACGTGTGCACCGACCCGGTCGGGTTGTGCGGATTGCACAGCAGGTACGCGACCCTGCCGCCCGACGCGCTTGCCCGGGCGAATGCGTCCGTCAAGGCGCCCAGGTCAATTCGGCCGTCGACACTAAGCGGCGCCTCGACCACCCGGCGGCCGTCGTGCGACACGAACGCGTAGAACGGCGCGTACACGGGCGGGTTGACGACGACGGCGTCGCCGCGGTCGGTGACCAGACGGAGCATTTCGACGGCGCCGAGCATGACGTCGGGAACGATCGCGGTGCGGCCGACCTGCAGGTCGTGCCATTGCCAGCGCTGGGAGGCGAATTCACTGACCGCCTCGGCAAACGCCGTGCCGCAGGGATATCCGGTGTCGCCGATGTCGATCGCCCTGCGCAGGGCCGCGGCCACCGTCGGCGGCAGCGTGACATCCATCTCCGCGACCCACAGCGGCAACACGTCGTCGGCGTGCGCGCGCCATTTCATGCTGGTGCGCAGCCGGAGTTGCTGCAGCGTGAGTTCCTCGAGCGGGTTAGCGGTCACCCCGGCAGACTAGGTGGCGAAGGCGCGCTTTGGAATCGGCAGTGCCGCGCCACGTCTTTGACTAACCGTTGACGCAGCTCTCGGCGGGCACGTACCGTACGCGATACAAATATTAGGTTGGCTAGGAGTCGCTAGTGTTCACGCTGCGCTTCGACATGCGCGCCCCCGCGTGGGGAGCGCCGCGAGTAGCGCTGTACGGCGCCGTGCCCGAAATGTGCGCGTGGGCCGAGGATCATGGCAGCCTCGCCGCGGTGTTCTGTGAGCATCACGGGTCCGAGGACGGCTACCTGCCGTCGCCGTTGTTGTTGGCGTCGTCCGTGGCCGCGAGGACGGAGCGCTTGGCGCTGAGTCTCATCCTCATCCTCCCGTTCTACGACCCGGTGCGCCTCGCCGAGGACATGGCGGTCCTCGACATCATCAGCAAGGGACGGGCGTCGTACATCCTGGCCCTGGGCTACCGGCCCGAGGAGTTCGAGCACTTCGGCGTGGCAATGCGCGGTCGCGGGCGGCTCGCCGACGAAAAGCTCGCGCTGCTGCGCTCGCTGCTGTCCGACGAGACGGTCAGCAAGGACGGGCGCCGGATCACCGTCACGCCGCGCCCGCACACCGCCGGCGGCCCGGGTCTGATGTGGGGCGGCGGGACCGTGGCGGCGGCCCGCCGGGCCGGCAGGTATGGCCTGGGCATGCTCGGCAACGCCAACGAACCAGGTATGCGGGAGGCCTACGAGGAGGCCTGCCGCGAACACGGTCACACGCCCGGCCCGACGATGTTCCCCAGCCGCGACACCCCCTCGGTCGTATTCGTCGCCGACGACGTGGAGCAGGCGTGGAAAGAGCTCGGCGAGCACCTGCTGCACGACGTGCGGACCTATGCCGCATGGAATCCCGGGGACGAGACGACGGCCGGCTTCTCGCACGTGAAGACCATCGATGAGCTGCGTGACAACCCGGCGTCGCACGTGATTATCTCTGTCCCGGAGGCGATTTCGCGGGTCCGCGCCGGCGAGATACTCAACCTGTCGCCGCTGTGCGGTGGGCTGCCACCGGAAGTCGCGTGGCCCTACCTCAAGCGCGTGGGCGAGGTCGTGCTGCCGGAGGCGCTGGCGGAGACGAAGACACCGCTATGACCGGGGCGAGCACGGCGAAGGTTTACTACGACCCCTTCGATTTCGAGATCGACGACGATCCGTACCCGATCTGGAAGCGGCTACGCGACGAGGCGCCGGTCTATTACAACGAGAAGTACAACTTCTACGCGCTGAGCCGCTACGAGGACGTCTCCCGCGAGCTGATGAACTTCGACACCTACCGGTCGGGCCGCGGCACCACGATCGAAATCATCAAGAGCGGCATCGAGGTTCCGCCCGGGATCATCCTCTTCGAGGATCCGCCGATCCACGATCTGCATCGCCGTTTGCTCTCAAAGGTTTTCACGCCGCGACGGATGGAGGCCATCGAACCGCTGACCCGCGCGTTTTGCGCACGCGCGCTCGACCCGCTGGTGGGTACGGGCACGTTCGACTTCATCGAGAATCTCGGCGCGATGGTCCCGATGCGCACGATCGGCTACCTGCTCGGCATCCCCGAAGAGGGCCAAGAAGCGATCCGCGACAAGGGCGGCCGTCAGCTCACCCTGAAAGAGGCGACGTTCCGGCCCGCCACGCAAGAATTCTTCGAACGCAGCTATGAGATGTTCGCCGACTACATCGATTGGCGGGTGGACCACCCGTCGGACGATCTGATGACCCAGCTACTCAACGCCGAGGTCGAGGACGGCGGCGAGGCCCGGCGGCTGACGCGGATCGAGGTGCTGCAGTACACCAGCATGATCGCCGGCGCGGGTAACGAGACGACGACGCGCCTGATCGGCTTCCTGGGCCAGCTGCTCGCCGAGCACCCCGACCAGCGCCGGGAGATCGTGGCCGATCCGTCGCTGATCCCCATGGCCATCGAGGAGACGTTGCGCTACGAGGCGCCCTCGCCGGTGCAGGCGCGGTACGTCGCCCGCGAGGTTTCAAGCCACGGCACGACTGTTCCCGAGGGCTCAATCATGTTGCTGGTCAATGGATCCGCCAACCGGGACGAGCGCAGGTACCCCGACGCCGACAAGTTCGACATCCACCGCGGCGACACCCACCTCAGCTTCGGCCACGGGCTGCACTTCTGCATGGGATCGGCCTTGGCGCGCATGCAGGCCCGCGTCGCGCTCGAGGAGGTCATCAAGCGCTGGCCGGACTGGGAAGTCGACTATGCCAACGCCGCCAAGGCGCACACGACCAGCGTGCGGGGTTGGGTGAAGCTGCCGGTGTTCACCGGGTAGGTTGCGGCTACTCGGGCTGGTTCGGTACGCCCGGGAACAACTGTTCGGGCGGCCCCGCGGTCACCCACCCGCCCAGCTTCGTCACCAGGTGCGGCGCGAAAACGGTGCCGTAGAGCAGGTTTCCGACGACGACGATCGCGGCGATCGACAGCACCGACGACTGCAGGCGAGTCTTCGATCTCTTGTCGGCCCACATCTCGATGACGTTGCGTCCCTCCGCATCGGTGCGCCCGAGCAGGTAGGTGAAGACCATCATCTGTATGCCCATCGCGAGGGAGTCGTAGAGCGGGTACTGGTGAATGGTGCCCTCGCGTATCGCGAGCCCGGGGATCACGCGTCCGTAGTAGAAGACGCCGAGCTTGGCTCCCAGGAAGCCGTTGAACAGCAGCGCCCAGCAGAAGCCGACGACGAGCCCGACGATGAGGAGGGTGGTTGGCCTGCGCCACTGGAACTTTGCGCTCAACCACCGCCCCAGCGCCGCCCCGGTCACGGCCGGGAGCACGAAGTAGGAGATGTAGCCGATGGGAACGAACGAGGGCAACCCACCCCAGGTGACGTTCAGCGGCCACCATGACGGCATCCGCGGAATGGCGGGCGGGAACTGGGCGTACATCGCCCAGTCGTAGGGCGCCTCGATCCACGAGAACGAGATCGCCGAGATGCACAGAAGCAGCAGCGGGTGTATCCGGCGTTGGCGAATGCTCAGGTAGACACCGATCGCGGTGAATGTGATGCCACCGACGAGGGCGAAGCCGCTGGCCGCCTGCATCACGGGCGTCATCCCGCTGCTCATCGACCGCCCTCGTGTCCGCGGGAGCGGCGCGCCTCGGGGTCGAAACGCAGCACCAGGCCAAAGATCAGGACGATCAACCCGAACAGCGTGCCCAGCATCATGACAGCACCCACGTCGGCACCCCTTCCAGCTTCGGGTCGATCCTCAAGATAGTGCATGCTATCTTAAAAGTCGTGCCCCAGCGACCCCCGGTTGCCGCGGCCACGCGCCGGCCCCGCGGCGCGCCGCGCAAACTGCTGCTCGACGCCGCGCGGGAGCTGTTCGCGCGGCAGGACTACCGCGGCACCACCACACGCGAAATCGCCCAGGCCGCAGGCGTAACCGAACACCTGCTGTTCCGCCACTTCGGCTCGAAGGCGGCGCTGTTCCGCGAGGCCCTCGTCGCACCGTTCACCAGCTTCGTCGACGAGTTCGGCCGCACCTGGCAGGCGGTCGTGCCCGAGGAGACCAAGGAGGAGGATCTGGCGGGTCATTTCGTCGGGCAGCTCTACGACGTGTTCGTGGAACACCAGGGTCTGCTCTTGACGCTGATGGCGTCGGAGGCGCTCAGCGACGAGGAGAAGGCCGACGCCGGCATCGACGACGTCCGGCGCGCCATCACGGTGCTCGGCCAGATCAGCGCCGAGGGCATGCACCTGCGCGGGTTGCGGTCGGATCACCCTGATCTGCCGGCGCATTCGACCGTGGCGATGATCGCCGGCATGGCCGCATTGCGGTCGACCTATTTCGGACGCAAGCAGCCGCCGAGGGAAGTGATCGTCGAGGAGCTCGTCCAGGCGATACTGCACGGCTTCCTGCACCGAAACGATTGAGAGGCAAGATGTTACGTTCAGCCGAGCTGTATTACGACCCATACGACGTCACCATCGACGACGACCCGTACGCGGTGTGGAAGCGCATGCGCGAAGAGGCGCCGCTGTATTACAACGAGAAGTACAACTTCTACGCGCTGAGTCGGTACGAGGACGTGGCACGCGAACTGCCGAACTGGGAGACCTACCGATCCGGCCGGGGGACCACCGCCGACATCCTGTTCAACAACATCGAAGTGCCGCCGGGCATCCTGCTGTTCGAGGACCCGCCGCTGCACGACCTGCATCGACGCCTGCTCTCCCGTGTGTTCACGCCGCGGCGCATGCTGGCCGTCGAGTCCATGGTCCGCGGATTCTGCGTCCGCGAACTCGACCCGCTGATCGGTGCCGGCGGTTTCGATTTCATCGCGGATCTCGGGGCGATGATGCCGATGCGGACCATCGGCTATCTGTTGGGCATCCCCGAGGAGGACCAGGCGAACATCCGGGATCGCAACGGAGCCTTCATCGAAATGGCCGAGGGGCGCAAGCCCGGTGAGGTCAACCCGAATCTGTTCTCGGACACCATCGCGATGTTCGCCGAGTACATCGAATGGCGCGCCGACAACCCCTCCGACGACCTGATGACCGATCTGCTGCGGGCCGAGATCGAAGAACCCGACGGGACCCGACGTCCCCTGTCCCGGACCGAGGTGCTGTCCTACACCGCGATGATCGCCGGCGCCGGAAACGAAACCACCGCTCGCTTAATCGGTTTCATGGGGCAGCTGCTGTCGGATCACCCGGATCAACGCCGCGAGCTCGTTGCCGACCCGTCGCTGATCCCCGGCGCGGTCGAGGAAACGCTGCGCTACGAACCACCGTCGCCGGTGCAGGCCCGCTACGTCGCCCGCGATGCCGAGCACTACGGCCGCGTGGTGCCGGAAGGGTCGTTCATGTTGCTGCTGAACGGTTCCGCCAACCGGGACGAGAATCGATTCCCCGATCCGGACCGCTTCGACATTCATCGCCAGGGCGGCCACCTGAGCTTCGGGCAGGGCCTGCACTTCTGCCTCGGCTCAGCCCTGGCCCGGATGGAAGCCAGGGTTGCCCTCGAGGAGGTCCTCAAACGCTGGCCCGACTGGGAAGTGGACTACGCCAACGCCCAGCGGGCGCACACCGCCAGCGTGCGCGGGTGGGCGCGGCTGCCCGTTGTCGCCGGGTGATAGCCGGCCCCGCGCCCAATGCCCGGCCAGCAGGGCGCTCGGGCTCGACTGCCCGGCCAGCCGGGCGTTCGGCGGAGGAGACGGCTACACGGCGCTTTCGTCGACCAGCACGGCGCCGCCGGGCTGATTGCCGAGCGTCTGCAGCGGGATGTCCCCGCCCTCGGCCGTGAGGCGAACGATCTGGGCCAGTTCGCCGGGCGCGTCGCACTGCAGGTAGTGGTCGGCGCTGGGCACCACCCAGTAGCGGTTGCGGCCGGGCTTGCTCTTCAGATACGTCTGCCAGACGTAGTTGGGGACGCGCACGGGTGAGACGTTGTCGTGGATGCCCCACACCACCGTGGTGTTGACGGGGTTCTTGGAAAGCGCCTCCAGCCAACCGGTTTCGTCGGCGGCCCGCTCCTTGAGGTATTGAATGGTGTCCGGCAGCACGCGGATGCCGTCGTTGTGGGCGAAGCACCGCGCCAGCGCGGCGATCTCCGGGTCTTCCAGTGTCCGCCGCGGCATGAAGGTGCTGACGCCCAAGCCGGCGGCGAGCATCTCCGGCGTGGTCGCCGCCGCGGTGTCCCGCCCCGTCGCGGCGTCGAGCAGCGCGGTCTGGAACACGGTCAGGTTCGAAAGCGGGAGATAGATGTTGGCGTTGGTCAGGATGAGGTCGACGGGTACGACGGGCGGGTCTTGGGCCGCCAACATTTCCAGCGCGATCATGCCGACGCTGCTGCCGCGATCGTGTGTGAGCATGCGGAATTGGGTCAGCTTCCACACCTGGGTGATCGCGTAGACGAGCAGGCGCGCATCGTCGTACAACGAATAGACGTACGGGGCCGGCGGCTTGTCGGACAATCCGTAGCCGGGAAAGTCGAGCACGAACATGTCGAACTCTGAGGCCAGCTCGTGGCACAGGCCGAAGTAGTCGATGCTCGACGTCGGAAAGCCGTGCACCAGCACCAGCGCGGGTGCTCCGGGGGTACCGCAACGGCGGCTGAATACCGTCACTTCCTGCCCGTCGTTGGCGGCCGTTGTCGACCGCCACCGCAGCTCGGTCCCGCCGCTTTGCCACTCCGCGAAGATGTCCAAGCTGACAGCATCGCAGAGGTGGTCGCGGTGGACAACCAGGCATCGATAATTCCCAGGCATCACAGGAAATTGGGATGCGCCGCTGTGCCCGCCTCATAGCGACAACTTGTTGCCGTTTACCGCTTGTCGCTGTGAGGCGGGCAACAAGCCACCCAACATCCTGTGGTGACGAGAGTGACAGAAGAGGCCCGAAAAACAAACTGCGGCAGTTGGTTTAAGACGTCGCTCAGGGGCAGGTCACGTGGATCCCGAACGTCACCTGGTGCACGTCGCCCTGATTGGGCGACACCCCCTGGCCCGTCCCGGTCACGGTGTAACTCTTGCCGTCCTTCGTTGCCTGCACCTGGGTCGCGGACTGCGGCGCCTGGTAGGGCAGCTGGTACTCACCGGATCCCGCTTTGAGCGACAGGGAAAAGCCGTCGACGCTGGGTGGCTTTTCGTCCGACAGCGCCAGCGACACGGATGCCGAATCGTCGTGAACGCTGATGCGGGTGGTCAGGTCCCCGGACTCCGGGGGTGTGGCGCTGGGTTGTGCCGCGGTCGCGGTGCATTCGACCTTCGTCATGATCGTGTGTTTGTTGCCGCCGATCATGACGGTCGTGCTCGGCGGGGCCGCGCTTGTGCTCGTGGCAGACGATGGCTGGCCGCTCTTGCTCGAGCAGGCCGGCAGGGTGGCCGCCACGGCGATCACGCCGAGCGCGGCGGCGAGAACGAGTCGCGAACTGGTCATCTCAGGTCCTTTGCTAGAGCTCAGAAGGACTATAGAGGCCGTGCGTTGCGGCGAGGTCTCATCCCTCTGGCGACCGGCCGAACGGCGGATCCGCGCAGTTCACGGCCAGGCTTCCCAGCTGACCATCGTTCGTAACGGTCCCGCGAAGAGGGGCCGCACCGCGCCCGACCGCCACCGTTCCTCGATGAGCGGAGCCAGCGCGTCGACGGTGGTGAGCGGTTCTCCGTCGAGGTAAACGACCGTGATGTATTGGTGGTCCGTCAGCCACCCCGCGGGTAGGTGGCTCCACCCGGTGCTCGTACCGAAAGTCCAAGCGCCGGCGGTGCCGGGTGTGGCGAGCAGCGCCGGATGATGTTCGGCGTGCAGCCATTGCAGCCACGCGTCGGGGCGGCCTTCGGTGGGTTCCTCGACGATCAGCACGATGCCGCGGTGCGGCCGAAAGGGCACCACCTCGGGCGAGACGAGGGCGTGCGGCGCGGCCTGCCACTGCAGCAGCCGCAGGCCGGCCACCTGCAGCGACGGGCGCGTGACGGGAAAGCGGCCGTTCTCCCGCAGCGAGCGGCCGAGCGCGACGAAGTCGTCAAAGGTTTGTTCAACGGGGTCACCGATCAGGTAGTGCACCACGTTGCCGACCTGCGCAAGCGGCCCGTCGGCCGTCAGGCGGTGATCGGGGTAGGCGCCGTCGGCGATCCAGCGCAGCCCGTGGACGATGCCTGGCAGTTGGTATTGCTCGGGCATGTGATCCAGCAGGTGCCAACGCAGATAACTGCCGTCGTCGTCGGCCGCGGGAGGGGTAAGGCTGAAAAAGCCTGCCTTGACATGGTTCACGTGCCCGGTCCGATCACGAAGCACCGGCCGCTGCTGCTGGTGAGCAACACCTCTTGGACGGCGGACTTGTCGATGGTCGCGAACTCGAAGCGATGCACCTGCTGTCCGGCTTCGATGTTGGCGTCCTGGGACTCGGTGCTGCCGTCCTTCTTGCGAACCAGGGCGGTGACCTTGTCAGGCTTCGACATGTTTTGCGGCTCATGGAAATACCACACCTCGATGCCGGCTCCCGAGCCCTGCCAGCCGTCGGAGTAGTAACACCCCGGGTTGCCCTCGGCGTCCGGCGGCGGTGGCGGGCATATCGAGAGGCCGACGCACGACGGCGTGCTGGTGGCCGTCGGCGGGGAAACGATCACAACACCCGCACAACTCAACACGAGGACGGCCAGCACTGGGATCGCCTTCGACATGGAAGCCCTTTCCTACGACGGTTGCAGTTCCGCGAGCGCCGTCAGATTGTCCAGATACTGCTGCAGCGAGGCGTGTTTGAAGATCGCGCTGACGATGGTGGCGCCGTGCGCGGCGAGCTCGCCGAGCGCGTCGCGGGTGCGTTCCGGCTCGTTGATCGGATCCAGCGGCGCCGACGGCGGCAGCACGACCTCGAATCCGGGCGGAAGCTCGAAGCGGCCCAGCCATTCTCGGACCTGCTGCGGGCTGACGTTGAACGGGGCCCAGCCGTCGGCCAGGGTCGCGGCGCGGCGCAGCGATCGCAGCGTGCGCCCGCCGATCCAGATGGGGACGCGTTCCTGGACCGCGCAGGGGTCGACGACCATCCCACCGAACGAATAGAACTCGCCGTGGTAGGCGGGTTCGGGGACGGACAGCGAGGCGCGAAGCGCGCGCAGCGCGTCGTCACCGCGTGGCCCGCGGTCGTCGAAGGGGGCGCCGAGGAGCTCGAACTCCTCCTTGAGGCTGCCCACCCCGACCCCGAGAACGAGCCGGCCGTTGCTGACCTTGTCCAGGGTGCCGTAGCGTTTGGCGATCTCGAGCGGATGGTGGTAGCCGAGCACCAGCACGTGGGTGGCCAACCGGATCCGCCGGGTGCGCGCCGCGAGGTAACCCAGCGTGGCCAACGGATCCCAGTAACGGGCACCGCGGCGATCGCGCTCGGCGGCGGGTAGCGCGATGTGCTCGCTGCAGGTCAGGTGGTGATAGCCGAGTCGGTCTGCGGCCTCGGCGATTTGGGCGAGGTCCTCGATGGAGGCGTCTCGGGTCCATTCGCTGCTACCGGGCAGCATGGTCACCACGGGCGTGGCCACCGATAGTTTGACTGCAGCGGTGCTCATCCCTGCATGTACCCTCCGGCGTCGACGGGGATGGATTGGCCGGTGATGGTTCGGCTCTCGTCACTTGCCAGGAACAGCGCCAAGTTGGCGACGTCCTCGGGCGAGGAAATGTCTTGCAGCGCTGCCCCTTTGAGTGACCTGGCGCGTTGGGTTTCGTAGTCGACCCCCTGCTCGTCGGCGGTGCGTTGCACCCACTTGCGGAACAGTTCGGTGTCGATGGCGCCGGGCACGATGCAGTTGCACCGGATGCCGTACGGACCGACCTCTAGCGCAACGGCTTTGGTGAACGCGCGCAGTGACGCCTTGGCGGCGACGTAGTGGGTCTTGCGGACCATTCCGCCGTAGCTGGCCGTCGAGGAGAAGTTCAGGATGACCCCTCGCCGGCGTTGCAGCATCGACCGGTTGAGCACCTCTCGAGTGCACAGCATCGCCGCGGTGACGTCGATGGCGATGGTCGCGTTCCAGTTGTCCAACGTCTGCTCCCATATCCAGCGGTCCTGGCCGGGCGCGGCGGCGTTGTTGCACAGGATGTCCACCTGGCCGAACTCGTCCACGGCCCGCGTCACCATGGCGGCGACATCGTCCTCGTTGGTCACGTCGGCGCGCATCGCGACGGCGCCCGGACCCGCCGCTGCCGCGGCGTCGCGGACCAGCTCTTCTCGCCGCGCGGCCAGCAGCACCCGGGCGCCTTCCGCGACGAACAGCGACCCCATCACCGGCCCCAGGCCGCTGCTGGCGCCGGTGATGATCGCGACCTTGCCGTCGAGCCGCGCGGTCATTTCGGCGACGCCGCCGGACAACGGGTTTCGAGCCAGGCGTGAATTCGCTCGGCCACGTCGGCCCAGCCGGGCTCGAGCATCATGTCGTGCGCCATTCCCGGAATGAACTCCGCCTCGGTGTGATATGCCCTCGCGGTCGCCCGCACTTCCCGCGTCGAGAAAAGGATGTCGTCTTCGGCCCCGAGGACCAACATCGGGGTGTTGACGAGGGAGGGCTTCGGCAGATCGAGCCATAGCATGCCGAGCACGTGTTTGCCCACATACTCCTCGTCAAGCTCGGCCGCGTAGCGCGCCACGTCGGCGAGGGGAGTCGAGTCGGAAAAGAAGCTTTCCCGGGCCAATTCGGGTGTGCGGCCCATGCTTCCCCTCGATTTGGCGATGGCCAGGTGACGCGTGGTGAGCCAGGGGTGCAGCCGGAACCTGCGCAGCAGGAATCTGGCGATGCCGCTGGGCGGTACGGACGCGAGCAGGACGGCGGCCGGCGCGTCGTGCGACTCCAAATACTTCTGCACCACGAAGCCGCCCATGGAGTGGCCGATCACGACCGGTCGTTCGGGCAGGCCGTCGGCGACCGAGGCGACGTCGTCGACGAAGTCCGCCATCGAACAGAAATGCATGCGTTTGGGCGCGGGGCTCTTCCCGTGGCCGCGCAGGCTGACGGCCACCGACCGATAGCCCTTCGCGGCGAAGAAGTCCAGGAAATGTTCGTCCCAGCACCAGGCGCCGTGCCAGGCGCCGTGGACGAACAACAAGGGCGTTTTGCCGGAGCCGCCGTCCGGTCCCTTGTCGATCACTTCAAGCACGCCGTTGAGACTAGCGGCAATAACGACACGAAATCGCTAAACAAAAAGAACGATAACGAATATTCAGCGGCGCCATCGATGCGCGAAAATCAACCCATCACATTAGCCACGTCGATAAGGCAGCGAGTCTCGGCATTCATGTCCGACAAAAAACCAGGGGGAGCGTGCTCAAGCCTTTTCGCGTCGCCGCCATGGTGGCGCTCGCGCTGTCGGTGGGCGCCGGCGTGGCCGCCGCCGAGCCCGCAGGCGCGCCGGAGGTGACGACGGATTCCTGCGAACAGCGCACGCTGGTGCTGTCCGCTTTCCCGGCCGAGGCCGATGCCGTGCTGTCCTTCACCGCGCTGGATCCCCACCCGGTGGTGCGGTCCGAGCGCCGGCGCTATTACCTCGGGACGATCGGCGGCAAGAAGGTGATCGTGGCGATGACCGGCATCGGCCTGGTGAACGCCACCGAGACCGCCCAAACCGCCTTCACGCGGTTCACCTGCGCGTCGTCGGTTTCCATTGGCGCGGTGGTGTTCTCGGGCGTCGCTGGGGGCGGGGCGCGCGTCAACATCGGGGATGTCGCGGTGCCGGCGCGCTGGAGCCTGGATCAGGGCGCGACGTTCCACCCCGTCGATCCCGGCATGCTGGCCGCGGCCCAGGCGCTGAGCGTGGACCTGGAAAGTGTTAACTACCTTGGCAATCCGATCTGCCTGTGCAAGAACGCCCCCCGCGTCAAGCTGATCAACCTGAAGCGCCAGCCGAGGCTGGTGGTCGGCGGCGATGGTTCCAGCTCCGACAACAACAACGGCCGCGCGTTCCCGTGCGTACCGAACGGCGGCGACGTCTTCGGCTGCCAACCCTGCAGCGCGCCCGATCGCTCGCTTTTCTACACCGGCAACTTCTTTCAGGCGGCGGGGCCGTGGCTGCGGAACTCTCTGATCAGCAACCTGAACATCGCGTCGACGGCCAACCCGGCCTTCGACGCGACGGACAACGAGACGGCGGCGGTGCAGGCGGTCGCCGACGCGCACGGCGTGCCGTTCCTGGGCATCCGCGGGGTTTCGGACGGCGCGGGCGACCCGCTGGGCCTGCCGGGGTTCCCGTTCGAGTTCTTCTTCTACAAGCAGATCGCGGCGGAAAACGCGGCGCGGGTGACCGCGGCATTCCTGCAGAGCTGGGCCGGCGTCTGAGTCACTCGGGGCCGCGGGCGACCGGGCGGCTGGGATCCGAACACCACTCCGACCACGATCCCGGATACAGCGCCGCTTCTCGGCCCGCCGCGGCGAGCGCGGCGATCGTGATGGCCGCGGTGACACCCGAGCCGCAATACACGCCCACCGGGACCTCGCGATCGATGCCGTGGTCGGACAGCAGTTGGGCGAGCGCGTAGTCGCCGACGAACGTCCCGTCACCCGCCAGGACGGCGCCGCTGGGAATGTTTTTCGCGCCGGGGATGTGACCGGCGACGGGGTCGAGGGGTTCGACGTCGCCCCGGAACCGTTCGGAGGCACGCGCATCGAGCAGGGTCCCGCCCTCGCCAACTTGGGCGGCCGTCAACGTGGGTCGTGCGCCCGCGTACAGATCATCGTGCGGCACAACCACATTCCCGGGCTGCGGTTCGACCGGGCCGGCGTCGAGGCCCCGCCCGGACGCGCGCCACGCGGCCAGGCCGCCGTCCAGGATGCGGACGTTTTCGAGCCCCGCGGCCGTCAGCACCCACCACGCCCGCGCGGAGCCGGCGCGGTTCCAGTCGTCGTAGACGACGACCAAATCGTCTTGGTCGATGCCCCATCGGCGCGCGGCCGCCTCCAGGCTGCGTCCCGACGGCAGTGGGTGGCGTCCGCGGCCGGCCAGGCCGTGGTCGCTGAGCTCGTCCTCGAGAGACACGTACACGGCGCCCGGCAGGTGGCCTTCGAGATAGGCCGCGCGGCCATCCGGTTCGTCGAGGCGCCAACGCACGTCGAGTATCGCGAGCGGGTCGCCGCCTTCGATGAGCGCGGCCAGCTCGGTCGCCGTGATGAGTACCCGGTCGCGCGCCTCCACCCCCGCGAGCCTAGCCGCGCGCCGAGAAGTAAACGCCGTCGGAACCAAAGGTGAACACTTGCGGTCCCCGACGAGGTCGGCCGCGCGTTCAGAATTAAACTCGACCAGAACTAAAACTGAACGGCGGATTGAAGTTTGGCTTTCGGCGTGCGGTCCCGCGAGAAGACTATTGACCATGGAACCGCTCGCACGCGAGGATTAATTACAGTGGGCTTCCGGCCCGTGTGGTTTTCGAAAGTGATGGGGAAATGAAGAAGAAGCTTTCTGCGGTCGCGTTCGGCGCGTTCCTGGCTTTCACGTGGGTGCCCGCAGCCGTCGCACACGCCGACCAGACGGACCAGGACTTCGCGGAATACCTGGCGGGGCACGGCATCAACTTGGGTTCGCCGTCGCAGGTCGTGAACATGGCACGCACCATGTGCGCGGACCTCGAGGCGGGCTACACCCAGAAGGACGAGATCGACCAGCTGACCGGGTCGCACAAGCTGACCCAGGCGCAGGCCGAGACGTTCATCGGCGCGGCCACCGCGGACTACTGCCCGGGCAAGCACGCTCCCAGCAAGCCCAGCGGCGGATAACCGCTAAGCAACTTTCTTGACGCACCGCACCTGAGCTGCGGTTATCAGCGCTACGCGCTTTCTTTGGTTTCGCCGGTCGCCAACGACGCCAGCATGCCGGCCGCGGCGCGTTCCCAGGTGAAGTTCTCCGCGCGGCGCCGCGCGGAGCGACGGCGGTGGTTTTCCGGTCGGCCGACGATCGCGCCGACCGCCCATGCGATGGCGAAGGGGTCGTTGTCGGCCAGCGCGCCGCTGTCCGGGGTGATGATCTCGGTCAGCGCCGACGTGCGCGACACAACGGCCGGTGTCCCGCACGCCAGCGATTCGAGCGCGGCCAGCCCGAACGTCTCATGCGGGCCCGGCGCCAGCGTCACGTCGGCCGTGGCCAGCAGCTCGGCGACGGTGCGCCGGTTGTTGATGAAGCCGGTGAAGTCGATCGGAAGGCGGGAGGCCTGCCTTTCCAGCCTGGCCCGCAACGGCCCCTCGCCCACGACGACCAGCCGGGCGTCGACGCCGGCATGGCACAGCGCGCCCAGGGCGTCGATGCTGCGGTCGACGCGCTTTTCCACCGACAGCCGGCCGCAATGCACCAGCAGGATCTGCTCCGGGGTTGCCCAGCGCCGCCGCACCAGATAGGAGTGCCGGCGCGGGTGGAACGTCTGCAGATCCACGCCCAGGGGCACGGTGACGGTGTTGGTGGCGCCGATCCGGTCGAACTCTTCGCGCGCGAACGCGGTGGTGCACACCACTGTGTCGTAGTTGGCGGCGGTGCGCCGGTTGGCGAAGTCGGCGAACTTCTCCGCGCTGCGCCGCGGAAGTACTTGCCCCACAAGGCGATCCAGGCGCTCGTGTGAGATCATCACCGTGTTGGCGCCGTATTCGCGGCCCCATGGCCCGAGCGACCGCAGGGTGAGCCGGTCGGAGACCTCCAATGCGTCGGGCTTCAGCGCCGCCAGCAGTGCCTTGACGGGTCCCGGCATCACCGCGCGGTAGCCGCCGGTGAAGGGAATCAACCGGGCGGGCATGGTTATTCGCACCACGCCCGTGGGCAGGTCGGTGCGTTCGGCGTTTCGGCCGGGGACGATCAGGAACACCTCATGCCCGGCGGCGCAGTATTCGGCGCCCAGCCGGTCCACCGCGGTGCGCAGGCCGCCGGAGCGGGGGCCATAGAAGTTGGCGACCTGTGCAACGCGCATAACGTGAGGACACGCGGCGCGTATGTGCATTCATCGATGTGGAACCGTCGCGTGCCTGAACAGTCTGTGAATTCGCCTCACCTGCCGTGACGGCGGGCGAGAATCGCGGCGGTTTCCCGGTCGGCGGGCAGGAACGCCTCGAGGCGCAGCTCCGACACGGTGACATCGAGCGCCGTGACGAACGTCGAGATCGTCGCGATCAGTCGCACGTCCCCGTCGGGGCAGCGCAGGTGCAGCGGCACCGCGAACCCGAGCGATTCGATCGGCCGCCCGCCCGGCGCCGGCACGCCGTATCCCTCGAGTTCCTCGATCAGCGCGTCGATGCGCGGGTGCGGACCGCGCTCGCGCAAGCCGTGCAGAATGTGGCGCCGCCAATCGTCGAGGTTCACGATGCGCGCCGCCATGCCCTCCGGATGCAGCGCGACGCGCAACACGTTGACCGGCGCCTCCAGCAGCCACTCCGCCACCCCGTCGGTCAGCAGTCCGAACGCGCCGTTGGCGGCGACCAACTCGCCGAAGCCGTCCATCACCATTGCCGGATAGGGCAGGTGGCCGTCGAGCACATGCTGCAACGCCTCGCGCACCGGTTGCAGCAGCGGCGCGTCGGGCGCCGACTCCGGATACGCTGGCGCGAACCCCGCCGCCGAGAGCAGCGAGTTGCGTTGCCGCAGCGACAGCTGCAGCGAATCGGCCAGCCGGCTAACGATGTCGCGCCCCGGCACCGATCGACCCTGCTCCAAGTAGCTCAGGTGCCGTTGGGTGGTGCCGGCATCGTTGGCCAGGTCGATCTGGCTGAGCCGTCGCCGATTACGCCACTCCCGCAGCGCCGTGCCGAAGTCGCCCTGCACCGAAACCGACATGCAAACAGTCAACCCGTTCGCGGCGCTGGCCGCTATTCCCTCGAGGGAATTGCCGCGCGCCAGTGCGGGCGACACGATCGCCGTATGAATCAGCCACTCCGCCTCGGTGTGATGCCGCCCCTGGCCGCCGAACCATGGGCCGGTACCGACCTGCGCCGCCTCCTCGACTTCGCCCGCGCCGTCGAGGATCTGGGGTTCGACTCGCTGTGGGCGAACGACTCGTTGGTGCGCCCGCGCATCGAAGCGCTGACGTTTCTGTCGGCGGCGGCCGCGGTCACCGACCGGATCATCCTGGGGACCGCCGCCCTGCAGCCGGTGCTACGGCGACCCGTGCAGACCGCGCAGGTCCTGGCCTCCATCGATCGGCTGTCGGGCGGGCGGTTGGCGGTGGCGGTCGGCGCCGGTTTCCCGGGCTTGTCCGAGGTGGAGTACGCGGCCTCAGAGGTCCCGTGGCGCCGCCGCTTCGCGCGCCTCGACGACACCGTCGCACTATGGCGCCAGCTGTGGAACACCAAGGAGCCCAGCTCTTTTCACGGGGCTGTGCTCCATCTCGACGACATCCCGGCCGGCATCACGCCGTTCAACGCGTCCGACCCGCCGGTATGGCTGGCCGCGGACACGCCTGGTGCGCGGGCCCGCGCCGGCCGTGTGTACGACGGGTGGCTCCCGTATCCTCCGACACCGCACGCCTATTCGTCTGGCCTGGCCGAGGTGCGGGCCGCGGCCGAGGGCGCAGGCCGCGCCGCCGACGCGGTGACGCCGGCCCTGTTCGTGACCGTGCTGATAACGGATGACCCCGACGGCGGGCGGGCGGCTTTGGATCATTTCGCCACCCAGACTTACGGTTTCGGCATCGATGTCATCGAGCAGATCCAGACGTTCGCGGCGGGGACGCCCGACGCCGTGACCGCAAGGCTGGCGAGCTATATCGGCGCGGGCGCGCGGGATCTGGTGTGCCGAATAGCCGTCCTCGGCCCGGACGGATTCATCGAGCAGCCGCGCCAGCTGCGGACGGTGGCGGAGGCGTTGCGATGACCACCATCGTGCGGCCCGGACCTGATCGAGTCGCGACGATCACGGGCCTTGTCGACGAGTACCGCTCGTTCGCCGAACTCATCGGCGCACTCGATGCATCGGAGTGGATGCGCGAAGCCCGTTGCGTCGGCTGGCAGGTGCGCGACGTGGCCGGCCACGTGGTGGGTCAGGCCGTCGACACCGTCAGCGGCGTGATCGGCACGCGTACACCGGACGACCAAGCGGCGGCCTTGCGCGGCGAATCACCGGCCGCGCTCGCCGAACGGCTACAGACCGCGGCGGATTCCGTTGCGCGCCTTGCCGCGGTGATCGACGACGCGACATGGTTGGCACCCAGCCCGGTGCCGGGGCTGACCCTCGGCGAGGGCGTGCACGCGCTGCTGAACGACGCCTACGTGCACGGCGACGACATCCGCTGTGCGGTCGGTCTGCCTTTCGACGCCGGGCCAGGCTTGCACGCCAGCGTCGACTTCGTGCTCGGCGCCCTGCTGCGCGATGACGCGGCCGCCGCGGAACCGGCCGTCGCGCGGCTGTTGGGAGCTTCGGTTGAGCAATTCCCACGGCAAACCGGCATGGCGGTGCATGAGTTTCTCCTGGCCGCCACCGGGCGCGGCGATCCGGCGCGTCTGCGGCTGCCCGACAGCGTGAACATCTACCGCTGAGGCAGCGGGCGACCGGCCAAGGCGACTTGTCACATCCGTCACGCTGGCCTCTGGTGGGAAGGATGAGCCCTCGTGCCCGCCTCTGAGCGACAATTCGCCGTGATCGAGTGTGCGCCCGCAGTTGTCGCTATGAGGCGGGCACGAAGGGTGCCCGCTCGGACGGAGACTCGTGTGGCGGATGTGACTTTACCGCGCATCGCCTTTGGGCCCTTCGGCCTTCCCGATCCGCTCGGCGAGATCGTCACCGGCCAGTTGCGCACCGAGAAACCCGCCGGACGTGGGCAGGCTCAGATGCAACTGGGAGGCGCCGCTGACCGAGACCGTGCCGCGCTCGAGGGTGAAGTTGAGGACATGGCCGCCGCCGGTCCGGTCATCATTGAGGAAGTGCAGGTGATATCCGGCCACGGAGATGCCCTGTTCGAAATCGGGTGTGCGGAACCCGACGACCGTGCCCGAAACGTCGGTGAATACCGTTTCGGCCTGGTCCTCGGTCGCTTCCGTCAATGGGGGATAGGGCTCTTTTTGCTCCATCACCGTGCGGGTGCGCAGCTCGGCGAAATCACCGACAATCCGGATCGCGTAAATCAGGTTGGGGCTTTGGATTTTGCGGTCGATCGCCGCGCTCACTTCCGCGCGCCCGGTGCGTATCCTGACCGGGATCGTGAAGTCGGTGTGGAACCGCGTGACCGCCGCGAATGGTGTGCGGTCCGTTGGCTGTGCCCGGGTGGCGGTTCCGTCCGAGCGGAGTCGGTAGCAGATGCCGTCGAGGATCACCATTTCGCCGTCGAGATGGTTGAAGGTGCCTAGGCCGAAGTCGCCGTGCCGAAGGATATCGGCAACGGTGGCGTCGCCGTCGTACACGCCGTCGAGCAGGGCGCTGATCGTCGAGAACTGATATACCTCCCCGCCGTGGTGATGCCCGAGAAGCGTTGCAGCCCAATGGCGGAAGAGCTCGTATGCGTTACTCATGGTCCCGGCTCATTCGAAGGGGTCGTCGTGCAGGTGCGCGGCGAGATCGGTGTTTCGGCTGTAGTCCACCGGGACGTCGATCAAGGTCGGCCCCTCCTCGGCCAGCGCCTGGCGCAAGGTGGCGCCGAACTCGTCGAGCGAATTCACTCGGTATCCGCGGGCACCGAAAGCGCCCGCGTAGCTGACGATGTCGTAGTCGGCGAGTTGCACGCCGGACTTGCGCTGATACTTCAGCTGCTCCTGGAAGCCGACCATGTCGTAGGTATTGTCGCGAAAGATGATGTGGGTGAACGTCAGGCCCAGGCGGGTCGCGGTCTCGAGTTCCTGGGCGGAGAACAGGAATCCGCCGTCGCCGGACACCGACACGACGGGTGTGCCGGGCCGCACCAGGCAGGCGGCCATCGCCCAGGGCAAGGCCACGCCCAAGGTCTGCTGCCCGTTGGAAAACAGCAGCCGCCGGGGCTCGTAGACCCGAAAGTGGCGCGCCATGTAGATGTAGACGGAGCCGATGTCGCAGGTGACGGTGGCGGTGTCGTCGAGTTCCTCGCGCAGGCGCAATGTGACCGCGACCGGGTTGAGCCCGGGGCCGCCTGGCGCTTGGTTGCGTGCGGCGTTGTCTATGTCTGCCAACGCTTTTCGCTGGCTATCGATCTGGCCCCGATACTCGTCGGTGAGCGTGATGCCGGCGAGGTTGCCGGTCAGGTCGGTGAGGGTGGCCGCGACGTTGCCGAGCAGTTCCAGTGCCGGCTGATAGTGGTTGTCGATCTCGGCGGGTATCGAATCGACGTGGATGACGGTGCGCCCGTGAAGCTTTGCGTCGTTGTTCCACAGCACCGGGTCGTATTCGACGGAGTCGTAGCCGACGGTGATCAGGACGTCGGCGTGGTCCAGGATGACGTCGCCGGGTTGGTTGCGGAACAGGCCCACCCGGCCCAGGAAGTGATGCTCGAGCGCGCGGGAGATCACCCCCGCGGCCTGAAAGGTTTCCACCACCGGCAGCCCGGTGGCCGCGACGAGGGCGCGCAGCGCTGCGCAGCTGTCCGGGTCGGCGCCGCGCATCCCGACCAGGAGCGCCGGCCGTCGCGCGGCGCGGATGAGCCCGCCCGCCTCGGCGATGGCGAGCGCCGGGGCCGCCGCCAAGGGTGGGATCGGCAGCCGCGCCGCGATGCCGGCCGTCGTGGGAGCCGCCAGGACGTCGGCGGGCAGGACGACGGCGGCCGCTCCGCGAGGCTCGCTGGCGGCGGCGCGGAACGCGCCGACGGTGGCCTCGACGGCGTTGTCGGGGTGGTTGATCTCACCGGTGAACTTGGTGACCGTCCGCAGCATTGCCGCGGCGTCCATCGACTGGTGGGTGCGCTTGAGCCGGTCTTCGCGGCTCACCGCGCCACACAGCGCGACCACCGGGTCCTGCTCGGTGGTCGCGGTGAGCAGTCCGGTCGCCAAGTTGGTCGTGCCCGGTCCCGACGTCACCAGCACCACCCCCGGGTTGCCGGTGAGCCGGCCGATCGCCCCCGCGATGAACGCCGCGTTTTGTTCGTGACGGCACACCACCAGTTGTGGGCCGCCGTCGACCAGGGCGTCGTAGACGGCGTCGATCTTGGCTCCGGGCACGCCGAAGATGTACTCGACGCCCTGCGCCGCGAGCACGTCGACGATCTTCTGCGCGCTGCGCACCGGCTCGCCGGGATTTGTGGGGGCCATGGAGCCCAGTCTGGTCGCTGGCGCGGCTACCCGCTCGACCCGGGCCCGAACCACCGCTCCAGCGCGGCGCGCAGGCCGGCCTCTTCGTCCGGCCCGAACGCATCCGCCGCCCAGTCGACGTATCCGTCCGGCCGGATCAGCAGCGCGGCGGCGGGCGGGTCGGCAGCGGCCGAGTGGACGACGTCGACGCGATCCAGCCAACCGCGCGCCACGGCGCCGGCACCGCCGTCGAGGTCGAGCAGGATGGGCCGGGCGTCGTGCAGCAGCTCGGCGACCCGCCGGCCGTCGTCGAGGGTGAGCTCGGGCACGGGCCAGCCCGAGAGCGGGTGGTCGTCGCCGACGTCGTAGCGGACGTCGTTGCCGGCCAGCAGCCTCGCCATGTGCCTCGCGGTGTCGGGCAGGGCGAAGAGTTCGCCCAAAAGCGTTCGCAGCGCGGCGACTTCGGGACCGGGCGCCATGAGCGCGGTCTGGGCCATGGACTGCATCATCACGCGCTCGCCCACCGGGTGGCGCTCGGACTCGTAGGTGTCGAGCAACCCGGCGGGCGCCCAGCCGTTGAGCTGGGCGGCGAGCTTCCAGCCCAGGTTCAGCGTGTCCTGCAGACCGAGGTTGAGGCCTGGCCCGCCCATGGCGCTGTGCACGTGGGCGGCGTCGCCGAGCAGCAGGACCCGCCCGTCGCGGTAACGTTCGGCGTGACGGGTGTTCTGCCCGTTGATCCGGCGAAGGGCATGCGGCCCAGGGCCTTTGGGTTCGCCGAACGCGACGTCAACACCGAGGACGCGGCGGGCGCTTTCGCGTAGCTCGGCCAGGCTCATCGGTTTGTCCTCGACCGGCGGTGAGAATTCGATGGTGCCGAACAGCGAGCGGCCCGGTTCGAACTCGGCGTAGATTACGCCGCCGGTGTCCAACCGGGTGTGGCCGAACCGGAGCGTGCCGAACCCGGGGATGTCGATGCCGCCGTCGGGGCGGCGCAGCTCGTCGGGGATCTGCACGTGCGCGAGCCGGCCGACGGTCTGCGACGTGTGGCCCGGGAAGTCGATGCCCACGGTCTTGCGCACCACGCTCCGCCCGCCGTCGGCGCCGACCAGGTACCGCGACGCGATGCGGTACTCGCGCTCGGGCGAACTCACCACCACCTCAACGGATTCGGGCTCCTGGCGCAGCCCGGTGAGCTCGTGGGCCCAGCGCAGGTCCACCCCGAGGTCGCGCGCCCGCTTCTCCAGCATCCGCACCAGTCGGGGCTGTTGCATGGGCAGCGCGTACATCGGATTGTCCGGCATACCAAGGAAATTTAGGGTCATGGCCGCGAAGATCCAGCCGTAGACCGGTTGCGGCGGATTGGGGTCGCCGGTGAACTCGCGATACAGCCCGCGCATGTCGAGCATCCGAACCACCTGCCCGATAAGGCCGTTGGCCTTCGGCTCCGCGCTCGGCCCGGGCAGGGGATCGAGCACGACGGGCCGGATGCCCGCAAGCGCCAGTTCGCAGGCCAGCATCAGCCCGTTGGGGCCGGCGCCGGCGATGACGACGTCGGCGTGTTCGTCAGACAAGGGGCGCCTCCTTGCATTTGGCGGGCTCGGGCAGTCCCGCGGTGACGGCGGCGAAGCCGTCGCGGATCAGGTCGGTGATCGCGACCGGCGGGTCCGCCCGCACGTAGGCCTCCGCGGCGGCGTCCCCGACGGCCCGCACGACGGACACCACCAGCCGCGGGTACAGGTCGCGCTCGGGATCGGTGCCGGTGCGCTCGGCGATGACCTCCAGCCACTCGTCAAAGAGGTCCTGTGGCAACGCGTTACGCACCTGCGGATTCATCAGCAGCTTTCGGACCTCGACCAGCTCTTGGCGGCTGGGCACCCGGTTCTCCTCGCCGTAGACGTCGCCGAAATCGGCCTCGAGGGCTTCCAGCACGACGTGGGCGATCGACGTCCACAGCGGCTCGCCGGCGGGGCGCTGCCGCAGCGCGGCGACGCTGCGGCGCATTCGCTCGGTCTGCCGGTAGGCGAGCGCCTCGTACTTGCCGGTGAAGTAGTTGTTGAACGTGCGCAGCGACACCCCGGCCAGGTTGGCGATCTCGTCGCGCGTGACGTTTTCCAGCCCGCGTTCGAACGCCAGGCTCAGCGCGGCGTCGCTGAGCGCGCGCCGGGTATCGGCCTTCTTGCGCTCGCGCAATCCGAGGGACGGGTCGGTCACGGGGACCAACGTACGGGAAAATTGCATGGTGGGCAAGATTGCCTGATGGGCAAGGTTAGCGTTTGCCCCATTCCCAGGGCGGCGTCGTCAGCAGGCCCTGGCCGGTGATGCGGGTTTCGCCCCATTCCTTGTACAGCTCGATCTCGACCGTCTCGTCGCCGGCGGCCTCCAGCAGCGCGCGCGAATGGGTGACCACCACGACCTGCGTCCGCGCGGCGGCGGCGCGGATCAGCGAGGCGAGCGGTCGCACCAGTTCCGGGTGCAGGGAGGTCTCGGGTTCGTTGAGCACCATCAGCGAGGGCGCCTGCGGGCTGAGCAGCGCGGCGGCCCAGAGCAGGAATCGCAGTGTGCCGTCGGACAATTCGGCCGCCCGCAGCGGGCGCAGCATGCCGCGCTGGCGTAGCTGGAGATCGAACACCCCGTCGTGCACGGCCACCGAGACGGTGGCGCCGTCGAACGCGTCGGCGACGGTGCGGGCGAGGTCGTCGAAACCCGCCTCGATGATGGTCTGGATCGCGGCGGCGAGATCGTGGCCGTCGTCGGAGAGCACCGGCGTGCGCGTGCCCACCTGCGGGTGCCGCGCGGGCGCCCCCGCGTCGACGCGGAAGCCGTCGTAGAACCGCCAGCCGCGCAGCCGCTCGCGCACGGCCGCGAGTTCGGGCAGAGCGTGCGGGTTGGCGTACTCGGCCAGCACGCTGCGATACGACGGCAGGGACCGGCTCAGCTCTTCGAACCCGCGGCCCGACTCGGCGCTGACCTCGGCGAAATCGCGGGTCCGGCGCACCAACGTCGCGCCGGTCCGTAGCACCGGGCCGGCGAACACCGCTTCCCGTTTGATCTCGGGATCCCGGCCGAACGCCGACGCGATCCCCGCCATCTGCGGGATGCCGAGGTCCACCAGGTAGCCGAAATCGTCAGCGGCGAAGCCCATTTCGAGCGACACCGGCCGCGTGCGCACCGTACCCTGGGCCTTGCCGGTGCGCCGCGCGCCGCCGAGTTGCTCGGGACCGGCCCACAGCACCGACTGCAGCCCGCCCTCGCGGGCGAGCGAGCCGATCACCTCGCCGCGGCCGCAATCGGCCAGCAGCCGCAGCGCGCGGTACAGCGACGACTTCCCGGCGCCGTTGGCCCCGGTGACGACGGACAGCCGCCCCAGCGGCACGATCACCTCGCGCAGCGACCGGTATCCGCGGATGGCGACCGTCTGCAACACGGTGTGCCCTACTCGTCGTCGGCGGCGTCGAGCAGTTGGACCTCCTCGAGGTCCATCTCGTTCTGCAATTCGCGCAGCACGATGTCGTCGATCAGGTTCTGGTTGCGCAGGGCGGTGATTTCGCGTCGCTTGTGCTCGAGCACGCCCAGGCGCACCCGTCGCACCTTCTCCTTGCCTTTGACCAGTCGGTGGTTGGTGGAGCCGTCTTCGGTGGCCTTGACCAGTGCGGCCTTCTCTTCGTATTCCTTGCGTAGCCGCCCGAGTAGCTCCTCGCTGATGCCGACCTCGTCGGCGACCGTTGGGAGCGCGTCGAGCGCCGCTTGAATGCCCCGGCAACGGGCCATTTCCAGTTCCTGGACGTAGGCGTGGTCGTCGGGCATGTTGGCCCAGCGGACCACGGCGGGCAGCGTGCTGCCCTGGACCAACACGGTGACCAGAATGACGAAGGTCACGATGAAGATCAGCAGGCTGCGGTCGGGGAAGGGCGTGCCGTTCAGGGTGGTGGCCGGGACGGCCAGCGCCGCGGCGAGCGACACGGCCCCGCGGAATCCCGCCCAGGCGACCACGAAACGCTGACGCCAGGGGGCGCGGCGTTCACGCTGGGCCTCCCGGCGATCGATGAGGCGAATCAGACCGGTGGTGATTTCGCCCCACACGATGCGGGAGACGATCACCACTCCGGTGACGGCCAGGGCGATGTAGGCGGCGTGGCGAAGGCCGCCGTCCACGTGGGAGATGCCGTGTAGCGCGCCCGGGATCTGTACGCCGACGAACACCCACAGCGAGCCGTTGAGCAGGAAGGTCGCGATGTCCCAGAACCCGAAGGCCGCGAGGCGGGACCGCGCTCGGATCACCACCGGCCCGGCGTACGCGAGGACCAGGGCCGACACCATGACCGCGACCACGCCGCTGCAGTCGAATGCCTGGGCCAGCAGGAACGCCGCGAACGGCGTCAGCAGGCTCATGGCCCCTTCCTCCTGCGGCGCGTCGATTCGCTTGCGCGCCAGCACCACCAACCCGCCGACCAACAGGCCGGCGGCGATGCCGCCGAGGTAGGACAGGATGAACCGGCCGCTCACTTCGAGCGGGGTGATGGCGGATCCGCCGATGGCCACTGTGACGCTGCCGGCGAACAGCACTAGCGCCGTGCCGTCGTTGATGAGGCTCTCGGCCTTCAGCACGGTCAGCTGCCGGCGCGGCAGCTTTTTCGCCAGGCCGGCCACGGCGGCGGCGTCGGTGGGGGACAGCACGGCGCCCAGGACGCCCGCAGCGTGGGGGTCCATGCCCAGCGATCGTGCCGTCCACGACACCGCCGCCGCGGTGGCGATCACCAGGGCGATGCTGAGCAAGACGATGACGCGCGCGTTGGCGCGGATCTCGCGGAAGCTGGTATTCATGCCCTCCCAGTAGAGGATCGCGGGCAGGAACAGCAGCAGCACGACCTCGCCGTCGACGTGCACGTGACCGAAACTGGGGATGAGGCCCAGCAGCGCGCCGAGCGAGATGAGCAGCACCGGGGGACCCACGCGGTAGCGCCGGCCGATGACCGTCCCCACGATGACGGTGGAGACCAGCGCGACGATCAGGACGAGGCCAAACACCTCGCCCATCCTGCCGGACGGGTACGACGTGCGCCGTTTGGGGTTTTGAGGGGTGCCCAGGCGAATCTCAGATGCGATAGCGCCGGCGCTATCGAGTTTGGGAGTCGTGTGCTCCCCAGTTCAGGCGAACTTGGCCGCCCGCTTGTTCACGAACGCGGCGATGCCCTCGCGGCCGTCGGCGCCGTCGGCGCACGCCGCGATCAGCCGGCCCTCGATCTCCATCTGCTCCTCGAGGCCGTTCCCGAAGGTCGTCATCAGCAGCTTCTTCACCGCCGCGTTGGAAGCCCTTGCGGCCGAGGCCATTTCGGTGGCCAGGGCGTCGGCGCGCGCGGCCAGCTCGTCGTCGGGCACCACCTCGGTGACCAGCCCGTCAACCAGCTCGCGGGCCAACGCGTCGTTGATGCCGTTGGCGGCGTCCGGCCGGTTGAGCACGATCCGGGTGACGGGCCCGGTCTGCGTGAAGGTGAGCGTGTCGTAAGTGGCCATCACCTAACAATCGCAGCAGCAGTCGTCGCAGCAGCAGTCGCAGCCCTCGCAGCAGCACAAGCAGGTGCCGTCGCCGCCCTTCTTGCGTTTCCCGGGGTTGGGGGTTTCGCCCTCGTCGGTCGGCTCGCCGGGGCCGCCGGGCTGGTTGCCGAAGTTGATCGGTTCCTGCTGGCCGCGCGGCGTCCCGCTTTGCGCGGTGTAACCGGCGTGGCTGAAGGTGCGTTTGATCGCGCGGCGCACCTCGCCGGTCAGCAGTCGCTGGGCCAGGCGCCCGTCGGTGAACTCGACGTCGGCCAGGGCCAGCTCGATGCCCAGGGCCGCGTCGTCGCACAGCGCGCGGGCGTCTTCGACGGGAGTTGCGGTGGCGGCCAACGGATTCCACTTGCCGCGCGCCACGTCGTCGCGGTAGTCCTCGACCGCGTCGAGCAGGTGGGCCACGCGGCCGAACAGCTGCCCGATCTCGCGCAGTGGCGCGGCGTTGCCGGGGCGCCCGGCCAGGACGGCGGTATGCGCGAAGGCTTCGGCGACCGCGGTCTCGGTGGGTTCGGTCACCGTCAACAGCGGGCTGCCCGGGCCGGCGGAGGCTTCGAGGGCGGCCTGCCGGTCGATCGCGGCGACGAGCACGCCGGTGTCGAAGCCCAGGGTGTGGCCGGCGTCGGTGCCCTGGCGGACCCAGCGCTCGGCGATGCGCCGGGCCGCCGGGCGAACTCCGGCCACGCCGACCAGGCCGTCGCGGTCGTCGACGTGGTCGCGCACCCGCGCGGCGGCCAGCGCCAGCGAGACCACCGCGGCCAGGCGCACGCAGTCGCCGGTGGCCACGTCGGCGCGCCGCATCCCGCGCAGCGCGCAAGGGCCGGCCTTGCGGCGCGTCGGCTGCGCGGCCGACTGCGCCTCGACCAGCAAGGAGACCACCAACCCGTCGTAGTTGGTGGCGATCCGCGCGACCTGGCCGTAGTCGTCGCGCAGAGCCAGACACAATCCACATAATTGGGCTCGCCAGGCGTCCGCGAGCTCGCCGCCGAGCCGATGACGGCAGGGCCGGATGATGCCAAACATGCACAGAAGCTACCCGAGCTTCAGCAAACGCGCGCCGCAAAACGCCGTGCGACGGGTTCCACCTGCGGCGACACCTCGCGCTCACCCGGGCCTGGGATATTAGGGTGCTGAGGCGAAATCGAAGGGGGAATTTCGTGAAGACCAGACTGCTCCTCGCAGTCGCCCTGCTCGCGGGCTCGACGGCCGTGGGCTGCCATTTTGCGTCCCGGAACCCGCCGACAAACCAGACCCTCGGGGTCGCGATGGGCGACGTACTGAAGCAGAACGCCATCACGCAGGACGTCACGCTGGGGGTCGGCAACACCCTGACCCTGAGGTTGGGCTCGAACTACACCACCCCGTACCGGTGGACGATCAACACGAAGATCGGCGATCCGACCGTCGTCAAGCAAACCAGCCACGAGTTCGTGCAACCGACCTCCGACGCGCTGGGGGCGCCGGGCACGGAGGTCTGGACGTTCGAGGCGTTGAAGCCGGGGAAGACGACGATCAGCACCGCGTACTCGAGCATCGTCGGCAAGGACTCGAAGACGGCGTGCACCTACACGGCCAACGTCACGGTGCAGTAAACGTCTGTGGCAAACGAGTGCGCGCCGGGCTACGGTCTTGACTGTGTTTGGCTTTCTTCGTAATTGGGCCGAGATCGGCAAGTTGCCCGCGGAGCTGCGCGAAGAACTCGACGCCGAGGGTGTCATCTTCACCGCCGGCAGGGTCGGGGTGAGCCGGCACTTCAGCGGCCACGTGCCGGGCGTCTATTCGGCCAGCGGCGTCGCCCGCTATGCGGGCGGGTTCGGCTTCAGCGTTGCGCGGATCGTCGCGCTTTTCCCGGTTCGCGCGGACCCCAACCTGCGGGCCGTCGATTGCTCCTGGGACAGCGACAAGGGACCGGCGCGGGTGACCATTACCGAGAAAGGGCTGCGGATCGAAATCGACTTGCACGGAGTCGATCCCGCCTTTTCCGGCTCGATGAAGCTGAACTATCGGAAAACGATCCCCGCCGACGTGCTAGAAAAGCTGCCCACCACGTCGCTGCGTTTTCGGGTCGACCCGGTATTCGTGTATCGCGCCGCCGGGGTGCGGCCCAAGCCGTAGTTGACCAAATGCCCTATTCGCTGCCGTGCGGTCGGCTGAAGATCGGGGTATGAGCGTCAGCCATGCCGATTCGACCGATGTCGACAAATGGGATCGCGGCCTGACCGAGCACGTCGTCGCGCTGACCCGGCCGATCGTCAAGCACTATTTCCGTTCGGAAGTGCGCGGCCTGGACAATATCCCGCCCGGCGCGTCGCTGGTGGTGTCGAACCATTCCGGTGGCCTGACGTCGTTCGACCTGTCAGTATTTGCCGTCGACTATTACGACAAATACGGCTACGAGCGCCCGCTCTACGCGCTCGGGTTTGACACGCTATTCGGCGGAGTGGCGGGCGAATTCCTCAACCGCACCGGGGTGATTCGCGCGACGCGCGAAAACGCCGCCGAGGCATTGGCTTGCGGCGCCGTCGTATTGGTCTTTCCGGGCGGGGATTTCGACGTCTACCGGCCTAGCATGCGCGAGAACGTCATCAACTTCGGCGGCCGCACCGGCTATGTCACCACGGCCCTGGAGGCGGGGGTGCCGATCGTGCCGGCGGTATCCATCGGCGGGCAGGAGGGCCAGCTGTACTTGAGCCGCGGCACCTGGTTGTCGCGCCTGCTGCGGCTCACCAACTTCGAGCGCAAGTACTTCCGAACCGACATCCTGCCAATAACTTTCGGGTGGCCGTTCGGGCTGAGTGTCCTGGCACCGGTCAACGTGCCGCTGCCCACCAAGATTGTCACCGAGGTGTTGAAGCCGATCGACGTCGCGACCGAGTTCGGCGATTCGCCCGACGTCGAGCACCTCGACGCGCTGGTGCGCGGTCTGATGCAGAAGGGCCTGGACGCGCTGGCCGCCAAGCGGCGCTTCCCGATATTCGGCTAGCCCTTGGTGGGCTGCAGCATCCGGCCGGCGACGCGCGCCGAGATCGACCCGGGCCCGAGGCGTGCGAAGGTGGACGTGAACCGGTTGCGGAACCCGGGCACGACGACGGGGCGCCCCTTGTCCAAGGCTTTCAGCCCGGCGGCGACGACGGGTTCTGGCGGCGCGAGGCGCCGATAGACCGCGGTGTGCGAGACGTCTCCGCCGAGGGCGTCGACGAACCCGGTGCGAGTGGGGCCGGGGCAGAGCGCCGTCACGGTGACTCCGGTTTTGCGAGTCTCCGCCCACAGCGCCTGGCTGAGCGACAGCACGAACGCCTTCGAGGCGCCGTAGGTGGCCTGATACGGGCCGGGCTGAAAAGCGATGGTGGACGCGACATTCAGGATCCCGCCGCGCCCGCGGGCCAGCATGCCCGGAAGCACGGCGTGGGTCAGCCGCACCAGCACGTCGACGTTGACGGCGACCAGCTCGTGCTCGCGCTGCGCGTCGACCTCGGCGAACGGGCCGTAGGTGCCGAACCCGGCGTTGTTGACCAGGACGTCGACGTCTTTCCCGGCGAGGTGGGCGATGAGGTCGTTGGTGCCTTCGTCGGTGCCCAGGTCGCCGACGACGAGTTCGGCTTCCTGGTTGATTCGCTGCGCCACCGCCTTGAGGCGGGTTTCGTCGCGGCCGGCGAGCACGAGGCCGTGGCCGCGTTGCGCGAGCTGCTCGGCGAAGATTGCGCCCAGTCCGGAGCTGGCGCCGGTGATCACTGCGGTCGACATTGCTAAACCCCTTGATATTCAACTGTTTTGGCGATCGGCCGGACGGCCAGGGCGTGGCTGACGAGGCCGATGCCCGCGCCGAGGATGGGCCAGATCGGCCAGAAGTATGTCACGGCTGTCGCCGCCCAGACGGTGAGAACGACCGTAGTCATCGCAAGGAACGCGGCGAGGTGGATGCGCACGCTTGCGCGGGCCTTTCGCGCGGCTGCGGCGCGGCGGCGCGGGTCGGCGCGCCGGATGCGATCCAGCGGCAGGTCGGCGACGAGGTGCTTGAGCTCCGCGGCGGTCTGGGTTTGGAAGGCGGCCTGGAGGCGCCGGTCGTACTCGTCGAGCTGCAGGTAGCCCTGGGCGAGCGCCTGGCCCAGTCGGGTGGCGGTCTTTTGCCGGTCGCGGTCGCCGGCGCGGGCGATGGTTGTGGTTGTCATGGTCCGAGTCCCTTCGGTGGGATGTGAATGGCATTAACATACCCCTGAATGTTAATGTCGTCAACATGGCACGTTCGGTTGCGCCGGCACGGCGCGATAGCTACCACCACGGCGACCTGAAAAGGGCGCTGACCAGCGCAGCGCTGTCGCTGGTGGCCGAGAAGGGGCCGAAGGGCTTCACGCTGACCGAGGCGGCGCGACGCGCGGGCGTCAGCGCCGCGGCGCCGTATCGGCACTTCGCGGACAAGGCCGCGCTGTTGGCCACGGTCGCCGAGCAGGGCTTCCGGGAGCTGCACGCCGCGCTGCTCGCGGTCCCTTCGGGTGAGCCGAAGGCCCGGGTGGTCGAGCTCGGTCGCGCCTACGTGCGCTGGGCCGTCGCCCATCCGGACCACTACCGGGTGATGTTCGGCGCGGACATCGGCAACGCGGAACACCCGGGTTTGGCGGTCGCCGGGGAGCAGGCGTTCGGTGAATTAGTCGACGCGCTCACGGGGGTGGTCGACGATCAGGACCCGCGTTCGGTGGCCGCGCCGCTGTGGGCGCTGGTGCACGGCGTCGCGTCGCTCGCCATCGGCGGCGAGCTGAACGCGGTGGGGGTTCAGTCCGAGCCGGAGGCCATGGTCGCGAACGTGGTGGCCCGGGTGCTTGCGTAGACCTCGGCCAGGAACTGCTCGACGGCGACGGCGGCGTGCACCGCGCGGGCCGAGCCGAAGATGTCGAAAGCGTGCTGGGTGTAAGGCAATTCGGCGTACACGACGGGCTGGTTGCTGACCTCGCGCAGCCTGGTGGTGAACGCGCGGGCCTGCTCGACGAAGGCCAGCGAGTCATTCTTGCCGTGCAGCACGAAAAACGGGGGAGCGTCGGCGTTTACGTGATGGATCGGCGACGCGGCCTTGAAGGTCTCGAGGTGCGTCGAAGGCCGTTGCTTGATGATCGATTTGATGAGCAGCCCCGGCATCATCGCGTGCATCGAGTCGTCGAGGCGGGTGAAGTCGTAGATCCCATAGAAGGGCACGGCGGCCTGCACCCGGGTGTCGGCGTCCTCGAATCCCGGTTGGAACTGCGGGTAATTGGGCGTCAGCGCCGCCAGCGACGACAGGTGGCCGCCGGCCGAACCGCCGGTGATGGCGATGAATTCGGGGTCACCGCCGTACTCGGCGATGTGTTGTTTGACCCAGGCGAGGGCGCGTTTGACGTCGACGATGTGGGCGGGCCAAGTGTTGCGCGGGCTGTGCCGATAGTTGATCGCGACGCAGATCCAGCCGAGCTCGGCGAGGTGGCTCATCAGCGGATGCGCTTGTCCGCGTTTGTTTCCCGTCGTCCAGGCGCCGCCGGGGATCTGGAAGAGCACCGGTGCCTTGCCATTCGGGTCGAGGTCGGGGCGGCGCCAGATGTCCAGGTGGTTAGCGCTGCCGAATTCGCCGTAGCTGATGTTGGAGTCGTGGGCGTAGTCGCGGTAGATCCGCATCATCCGCAGCAGCCCGGGCGCCTTGGCGATTCCGGGGCCTTTGGGGCGGCGCCACAGGTCGGCCGAGTCGGTGCGCCGTTCG
Source organism: Mycobacterium sp. IEC1808 (assembly GCF_002101935.1). NCBI lineage: Bacteria > Bacillati > Actinomycetota > Actinomycetes > Mycobacteriales > Mycobacteriaceae > Mycobacterium > Mycobacterium sp. IEC1808. The sequence continues at coordinate 103,535 of NZ_LQPV01000016.1, forward strand.
GGGCCCAGACCGTCGTCGAGTGCCTTGGAGAGCGGCACATTGGCCTGGTGGCCGGCGCGACTGAAGTTCAGCAGGCCCGCGGTCGAGACCGCCGCCGTCAGCCAGGCGAGGATCCGCACGGGCCGGTTAAGCCGGCGCGCCGTCAACGCCAGCCCGCCGAGCTGGCTGGCCATCGCCTGCAGCGGCAACTCGGTGACAACGAGGCCGAAAAACCACGAGAACAGCGAGAGGTACCCCTTGCGGGCCAGCGGGCGGTAGGCGTTGAGGGTGGAGGTGGCCGTTACCGCCGTGACCACAAGAGACGCTGCTTGCCGGAGGTTGTGCATGACTCGAGCCTTCTGCATTGCCCCACTGTAAAGAGGTGACCGTAGACTCCGGCGTTGTGGTGCTGGATGCTGCCGAGCGCCGTTCGCTGTGTGACCTTTTCGACGAGCTTGGCCCGTCGGCTCCCACCCTGCTCGACGGGTGGACCTCGCACGATCTGGCCGCGCACCTGGTGTTGCGCGAACACGATGTTGTCGCCGGACCCTGCATGGTCCTGCCCGGTCCGTTCGCCGCGTTCGCCGAGCGGCGTCGCGCCGCGTTGGCCGGGCGCTCGGAGTTTGCCGAGCTGGTCGCGCGCATCCGTTCCGGCCCGCCCGTCGGATTCTTCCGGATCGGGTGGGTGCGCTCGTTGGCGAACCTCAACGAATTCTTCGTTCACCACGAGGACGTGCGGCGGGCCAACGGGCTGGGGGTTCGCAGCCTTGGACCTTCGATGGACGCTGGGCTGTGGCGAAACGTGCGCCGCGGGGGGCGGTTTTTGAGCCGTCGGCTCCGTGGGTGCGGGCTGGAGGTCGAGTGGGCGGGCGACGGCGAGCGGGTGACGGTTCGACCCGGCGCGCCGCTGGCGCGGCTCAGCGGTGAGCCCGGTGAATTGCTGCTGTACTTGTTTGGGCGCCAGGCGGCAGCGCAGGTCGAGGTGGGTGGGCCTTCGGAAGCCGTTGCGGCGGTGCGTAGCACGCACTTTGGCATGTGAGTCACATTGGCCACAGGCGTCCCTGGAAAAGTCGGCACCCTTTGTGCCCGCCTCAGAGCGACAAATTCCGAGGGCGCCGTCGGTTGTCGCTAAGAGGCGGGCACGTTGGCATATCCCTGACTTCTTGTGACTCGAGCCGGGCGCCGTTATCTGCACGCTCGATGTGGGAATCCTCGTGCAGGCCGAGCGAAAGGATGTCGATTGTTTACCCCGTATCGTCGCTCGCGCGTCGGCACCCGGTTCGGGCCCTACGAGCTGCGATCGCTGATCGGCGCGGGCGGAATGGGCGAGGTGTACCGGGCCTACGACACGCGCAAGGGCCGGATGGTCGCGCTCAAGCTGTTGCGCCCCGAGCTGGCGGCTGACCCGGGTTTCCAGCGGCGCTTTCGGCGAGAGTCCCAGCTGGCGGCGCGCTTGCAGGAACCGCATGTCATCCCGGTGCACGACTTCGGCGAAATCGACGGGGTGCTTTTCATCGACATGCGCCTGGTCGACGGCGGCAGCCTGAAAGATCTGCTTCGCGAGCGGGGCCCGCTCGACCCCGGGCAGGCGGCTGCGATCACGGCACAGGTGGCGTCGGCGCTGGACGCGGCCCATGCCGAGGGCCTAGTCCATCGCGACGTGAAGCCGGAGAACGTGCTGCTCACCCACGACAACTTCGCGTACCTGGTCGACTTCGGCCTTGCGCAGGCGCACGGCGACCCCAGCCTGACGGCGGGCGGCCCCTTGATCGGGTCGTGCGCCTACATGGCGCCCGAACGATTCGACGGCGGCCCGGTGGGACCGCAGACCGACGTCTACTCGCTGGCGTGTGTGCTTTATGAGTGCCTCACCGGCCAAGCGCCGTTTGAGGGCGCGGAGATCCCGGCGCTGATCACCGCGCACCTGCAGATGCCGCCGCCCCGGCCGAGCATCATGCGCCGGGGCATCGACAAGGCGCTCGACGACGTCATCGCCCACGGGATGGCCAAGGACCCGGCCGCGCGGTTCTCCTCCGCGGGGGAACTGGCGACTGCGGCATTCGGCCTGGCGCCGTCGAAGCCGCTGCCGCCACCGCCTCCGGCGCCGCCCAGCCCGCCGCAGCGCACCCGCGCGTTCTCGACGGTCTACCCCAACCCGGACGACACCGGTTACAGCCCATATCCGCCGCCTGCGCCGGTGCCCCAGCGGCCGGCCAATCCGCTTCTCGGGCGGGCTCCCGTCCTGATCGGCGGGGCGGCGGCGGTCCTGCTGGTTGTCGCGGCGGTCATCGCGGTGACGCTGGTGCTCTTCGGCGGTGAGCGCCATGGTTCGTCGGCCGAAACTGCGTCGGCGGCGCCCCCGGCCCCATCGACGACGACGCCGTCGCTGTCACAACCCGTCCAGGGCGCCGACGGCCTGGGCTTCGTCGGCCATACCGCGCGGTGCGAGCCGGGCAACCCTCCCGCCGCGGTGGTGCGAACCGCGCAGTCACTCGCGGTGGTGTGCCAAACTGCGCCCGGCAGTTATTACTACCGGGGCGAGCGCATAAGCGATGGCGCCAACATCGAGCTGACCGACGCGGTGCCGTCCGCGGGCGGATTCGACGTCACCAATCCGGCCAACGGGGTTCGCTATGAGGTGCGCCCGGAGCGGCTTCGGATCATCAGCAACGGTCACGTCGACTCGTCGGAGCCGGTGCTGCAATACGCAAGGGCCACTTAGGCTTCGCCGAACAGCACGTCGGGGTTGAGGATGCCCGCCGGGTCGAAGCTCTGCTTGATGCGGCGCATGAGGTCGACCTTGACCGGGTCCTCGAGCTGCAGGAAGTACGGGGTCTTGGCGCGGCCGAGACCGTGTTCGCCGGAGATCGCCCCACCCAATTCCATTGCCAGCGCCAGGATGTCGGTCATCAGCTGCTTCTTTTTCCCCGGGTCCTTGCAGATGATGGCCAGGTGCACGTTGCCGTCACCGGCGTGCCCGCAGCCGGCCGCCGCACCGCCGGCCGTCGCCGCCAGCTCGCGTGCGGCGGCGAGGAACTTCGGCATCGCCGAGCGCGGCACGACGGTGTCGATGATGTCGTCGGCGCCGATCGCCTTGGCCGTCCAGAACGCCTTCTCGCGCGCCTCGATCAGCTTGCGCGCCGAAATCCCTTCCAGCACATAGGCGTCGACGGCGCCCAGCTCGACCACCAGCTCGCCGGCCCGCTCGACGTCCTCATCCAGCCGTTCCGCGGTGCGGTTCTCAAGTGCCACAACGAGATACGCCTGACAGCTGTCGCGCACCTGGTCGGGAACGCCGAGCTCCAGCTTCTGTGTGTGGACCAGCGCGGCCATCGTCATATTGTCGATGTATTCGAGGATGTAGGGCGCCAGGCCGCTGGCGAGGACCTGCGGCACCGCCTCCATGACCTGGTCGAAGTCGGCGAACGGGGCGAGCACGGTGGCGGCGTGGTCAAGGCGCGGGTGCAGCTTGACGATCACCTCGGTGGCCAGGGCCAGAGTGCCCTCGGAGCCGACGATGAGCTGGGTCAGGTCGTAGCCGGTGGAGACCTTGGCGATCTTGCCGCCGGTGCGGATGATCTCGCCGGTGGGCAGCACCGCCTGCAGCCCGAGCACGTTGTGGCGGGCGATGCCGTACTTGACCGCGCGCATCCCGCCGGCGTTGGTGCCGACGTTGCCGCCGACGCTGGAGGACAGCTCGCCCGGCTGCACCATGTAGTTCAGCCCGGAGTTGACGGTCGCGGTGTCCAGCTCGGTCAGCGTGACGCCGGGCTGGACGACGGCGACCTGGTTGGTGGTGTCGACCTCCAGGATCGCGTTCATCCGCTCGAAGGAGATCAGCAGCCCGTCTGCGCGCGGGATCGCCGCGCCGGAAAGCCCGCTGCCGGATCCGCGGGCAGTCACCGGGATCTTGTTCTCGCTGGCGGCCTTGAGTAGCCGCGAAACCTCTTCGGCGGTGGCCGGTTTGGCGACATATGCCGGCTGCTGCGGCGCCGAGGTCAACACCTCGTCGTGCCAATAGTCCTCGGGGATCGCGTCGCCCGTCAGCAGGTTGTGCTCGCCGACGATTTCGGCGAACCGCGCTGTCATATCGCTCATCGCTGGCCTCACCTTCCAAGGTGCCGGACAGCGATTCACTCTAGTGGGCGGTTACCGGGTATCGGCGGACCAGAGGTGACCGCAGGTCGGGCACTGCAGATGGACCACCCAGGCGCGGTTGCTCAGCAGATACTGCCAGTGGTTTGTGCAGTTGCGGGGGCCGCGGCAGTCGTCGCAGTGCCTGGCGTGATCGCACTGCGGGCAGGGCAGCCAGGCGCGTCGGCCGCGGTCGGCGTGGGGATCAATCGGTAACACGGTTCGCCGCCCGATCCGGGAGAACTCCCGCGTCGACCAGCTCGTCGTAGATCCGCTGCTGGTCGTCGTCCAGCCCGCTGTACAGCAGGTCCCAGGCGCGCTCTTCCTCCGCGAGCACCTCAACGGGATCCCAGTCGCCATCGATCGCCTCGAGAACCGCCGCGCGCCGACGCGCTTCGTCGAGCGTCAGGTCATATCGGTACGCGAAATCGCCTCGTTTTTCGGACATGGGTCTCCCACAAATTGGAATTATGATTCCGGCGCTGGCGCCGGTGCACTGGCCGATCACGGCCGAGAGGTTTCGCAGAGACTAACCGGGCGCGACGGGTCCGGAAACTTGAACGCGGGCTAGATCACACGCGTCCGCGTCGCCTGTGCGGTCGCAGCTGGGCGTTTCCGGTGTCGCTGTGCACAACATCACACTCGTGAGGGTGAGTTGGTTGGTGTGTCGGCCCGGGCTGCGGCTGCGGGGAAAAGTTTTTTGAAGGTTGTTTCGAGTTGCCGCTGCTGTTGGGCGTCGAGCGTGTTTTGCAGGTCGCTGATTGTTTGGTCGATTACGTCTAGTCCCGCCGGGGTGTAATCGGTGCCGAAGACGAGGTGCTCGGCACCGCACATGTATAGCGCTGGCTCAATGCCCGCGGGCGTGCCGGCAATTGCGGTGTCGAGGTAGAGCGAGGCGAGTTGTTGTTCTAGGTCGTCTCGGTCAAGGCGGTGGGGGTTGTCGACCCAGTCTTGACTGCCTAGGTGGAGGATGCGCGAGAACAGGGCAGGTAATACGCCGCCTGCGTGGGCAAGTACGAATTTAATGTTGGGGTGCCGCAGCAACAGTCCGGCGAAAACGGCGTCAACGATTGTCCTGGCGGTGTCCATTGGATATTCGATAAGAGGTCCGGGTCGTCCCAGGCCCAGTTCGGAAAATGGGGCCGGACTGGTTGGGTGTACGAAAACGCTGGCATGCAGACGGTCTAGTTCAGCGAAGACCGGTTCAAAGAGCTCATTGCCGAGGTAGTTGCCGTCGTAGTTGCTCAGGAGAATGAATCCGTCGACGCCGAGTTCAGCGACCGCATGGCGTATCTCGTCGACGGCTCGTTCGGGTTCGGCCATGGGCAGGGAAGCAAGGGCGCCGAACCGTCGTGGATGTTCGGCGACGATGTGTGCCACTTGCTGGTTTGACAGCCTCAGAGCCTCTGCGGGCAGCGGTACCGGCAGCGACAACAGCTGCATCGTGATGTCGCGGGCATCCATGAATTCGATGGCGGACTCGGGGCTCCACGCAGCAGGCGGCCCACCGCCCACAAAGCTCTCCTGGCGCATCAGCGAGGCCATGAGCTCGGGATCGGCGCCGGGGCCGGAGTCCAATGTGAAGTGGGCGTGAACGTCGAACCGCTGCACCTCAACTCCTTTAACGTATGTTAACTATCAACGATTGTTAACATATGGCAATGGACGAGTACGCGCAAGCGCTCGATGTGGTGAATCTGCTGCATCGGCTCAGCCGATCTTTGGCCGACGACATCCGCGAACATGTAAAGGGTGCCGCCGATTTGGGGATCAGCGAGTTCTTCATGCTGTGGGAGATCACCTCCGGCACAGCCACCGCAGGAGATATTTCTCGCGCACTGAGCAGTCATCCCGCGGCTACCAGTCGCGCACTCACCCAACTAGCGCGAGAGGGCTACATCGACCGACGACCCGATCTGAGCGATTCGCGACGCAATGTTGTGACTCTCACCGAACATGGCCAACGCGTAGTTGATCAGATTGCCTCACGGATTCGCCCGCGCCTCCAACAACGAATGGACCGGCTCGCGCCCGGTCAGGCAGCGAGCCTCATTACAGCCTTGCAAACGCTTCTCGACGAATCCGGAACGCACGATTAGGGATCAGATCGCCTTCGAACAACAGGCGCGCGGCGGGTAGTACCCGCGCAGACGCAGACGCCTCACCTCGTAGGAGTGTGCACGACGACGGACAAAACGCGCGCGATTTCGGTTGTGCGATTGCGGTATTGGTGTGGCGTCGCGGGGTCGAAGGCCAGCGAGTCGCCCTCATGCAGTCGCAGGGTGTCGAAGCCGATGACGGCCTCCAGCTCTCCTTGCAGCACGTAAAGGTATTCCCGGCCGTCGTGACGTACGGCCTGACCACCGTCGCTCGATTGGCCACCGGGGGTGTAAATCACCTCGAGAAAGTCGACCCGGTCGTCATGCGTCGGTGTGAGTCGCTCCCAGCACACCCCCGTCGAGAGTTCGATGACGCTGCGATCGCCGGCTCGTTGCACGATCCCCGCTCCGTTGGCGCCGCTGGCGCGACCCCATTGGTGGAACGCGGAGGGTGGCGCCGAGAGTGCATCGCCTGGCGCTGACGATGCGTGCGGGGAATTCAGTGGGTCGCCGGCGCCGAACAGGAAGTCCAGCGAGATGCCAAGCTCATTGGCCAGTGCGTAGACGACGCTGGCGGACGGTGTCGTGACACCGCGTTCCACCTGCGAGATCAGGCTCGCTGAGCAGCCGGCCCGGCGCGCCAGTTCCCGCACTGAGATACCCCGCGCATTGCGGAGCTGTCGAAGCCGCGGGCCGAGGCCTGTCGCGCCCTCGGCCACGTGAGGCGTTGATCCGTCTGCTTTCACCATTACTCCGATTGTCCGCTATATTGTACAGCTGTCTTTGGGTCAGGGTACACAACAGCGGCCATAATCCGCACGAAATGTGCCGTCACGCACCAGAAAGTCGCGTTTGGTACAGCGCCACCCAACGACCCCGGTGTGCATTATGCTGCACACAAGCGTACTGTAAAGCAGACAAGCGCGATCGCAACTGACGAGGAGTTGAGGCAAGCATGGATCCTGACATCCGGATAGGTTGGCTGGGCACCGGCCGACTGGGGAGTGCTCTGGCGGCTCGCATGATCTCGAGTGGCGTCGCGGTGACCGTCTGGAATCGGACGGCATCGAAAACCGCGCCGCTGGTGAAATTGGGGGCCTCCCGCGCGGACACGCTGGGCGCGTTGGGCCGCTGCGACCTGGTGTTCGTCACCGTGATGTCTTCACCAGATCTTCTGGCCGTCACACTCGGCCCCGACGGGTTGTTGAGCAGCCAGCCCGCGCCGCGCATCATCGTGAATTGTTCGACAGTCTCCGCCGAGGCCGCCGCCGAGGTCAGAACCGAGGCCGCACGCCACAACGTCGGGTTTCTGTCTGCACCCGTCAGCGGTAACCCGGACGCGATTGCCAGTGGATCCGGGTCCATTGTCGCTTCGGGCCCAGCGGAGGTCTTCGATGCCGCGCGGCCCTATCTGGAGGCGATCGCATCCGGGGTGACCTACGCCGGTGCGGGCGAGGAGGCGCTACTGGTCAAGCTGGCCCATAACTTGTTGGTGGGCATTACCGCCCAAGCGTTGGCCGAGGCGACGACTCTGACGGAGAAGGGGGGCGTGGCACCCTCGGTGTTTCTCGATTTCATCGACGGCTCGGTGCTGGGCTCGAAGTTGGTTGCGGCCAAGGGCAAAGCGATTCGCGCCCGCGACTACGAACCCACCTTCACCACCGCGGGCATGCGCAAAGACTTCGATCTTGGGCTGGCAGCGGCACGGGCGCTGGAGGTTCCGATGCCGATTGCCGCGAGCACCCACCAACTGCTCCAGACCGCCATCGGCCACGGATACGGCGAGTCTGACTATGTCGCGCTGTACGCGATGGCGGCCCACGGCGCCGGGCTTGCCACCGGCTCGTAACCCGAAGGGAGAACTAATCATGACCGAGGAAACAGTCAATTCGCCTGGTGGCGTTGCCATTGCGGGGGCGCGCGCATTGGTGACCGGGGCTAACCGGGGTCTCGGCAAGGCGTTCGTGCGAGAGCTGCTCGACCGGGGCGCGGCCCGCGTTTACGCGGCGGCACGAAATCCGGGCGCGGTCGACTTCGACGATGCCCGGGTCGTCCCGATCAGCCTGGACATCACTAACTCGGATGACATCCGACGCGCGGCATCGGGGTGTGGAGACGTCACAGTGCTGATCAACAACGCCGGGGCGATGCTGCGAAGTCCCCTGCTAGCCTCGCCGGACCTGAGCGCGGCGCGCAGCGAGATGGAGACCAATTACTTTGGCACACTGGCGATGTGCCGCGCATTCGCACCCGTGCTTGCCCGTCAGGGCGGCGGCGCGCTGGTCAACGTGCTGTCGATCGCCAGTTGGCTCGCCAATCCGTTCAACGGTTCTTATGGGGCGTCGAAATCTGCCGAGTGGGCCCTGACCAACGCGATTCGCGTCGAGCTGCGCGCGCAGGGAACCCTCGTCGTCGGCGTACACGCGGGGTGGATCGACACCGACATGGCGGACACCGTGGCAGACGCGAAGATTTCGCCCGGCGACGTCGCTGCCCAGACGCTGGCTGCGATTCAGCACGGTGACGAGGAGGTGCTGACCGACGACAGGACCCGCCATGTCAAGGCGTCGCTGACCCACGACCTCGCTTCGCTGTACCCCGACGTTCAAAAACGCTGGGACGCCGGCGACGTGCCCTGGTGACTACTGACGCGAAAGGAATCACTGATGTCGCTCGAACCAACGGCCGGCCTTGCCATCAATCACGTGGGGGTGACCGTCCCCGATATCAACGCGGCGATTGACTGGTATGGGGCGGTCTTCGGCTTCCGCTGCATCATGGGCCCGCGGGAGCTTCATTCCGACGGACACCCAGAGGCCGCCGGCGTCTTCGGCAGTCGGTTCCGCCGAGCCTGGCAGGCGCATCTGCTGAGCGCGAATTCGGTTGGTATCGAGCTCTTCCAGTTCGTCGACCCGCCCACGCGCGGACCGCGGTCGCCGGAGGAGTCGATGCCCTGGCTCGATCGCGGCCTGTGGCACTTATGCATCACCCACCCGGACGTCGCCGGCCTGGTCGACCGCATCGTCGATCAGGGCGGCACGTTGCTGGCGGCGCCGTACCATTTTGTGCCCGGACGGCCCTGGATGCTGGCGTACACCACCGATCCGTGGGGCACCGTGCTCGAGGTGATGAGCCACAGCTACGCCGAGGCGTTCAGCAATTGGCCTCAGCCGGGGCAGTTGTCGCCACCCACGCTCATGTGACCGCCGTGCCTAGCGCTGTTCGACGTGCCGGCTCAGGGTGGCGATCGTGCAGCCGTTCTGCCCCGCGCGCCACGCGTGGGAGGCAGCCACGATGGTCACGGCGTGGCCGGTTCGAAGCCACGCCTCACCGGTCTCGGATTCGAGCGCGACGGTGCCGCTGAGTACCAGGCAGTGGTCCACGCTGCAAGTCGCGTGCATGGGAATGTAGCTGTGGGGCCCGATCGAGGTGATGCTCCAGCTGATTTCGCCATCGCCAGTGGCCGGGGGTGAATCTTCGGGCGCAGCGGCCTCGCTGAGCGGCCACAGTTGCCAGAAGAGCACGGCGGCCTCGCGCGGGGGTTGCTCGGCTGATTTCCACTCGAGCGCGGCTCGGGTCGCCGCATCGGTGAAGGATATCGCCTCAGGTTGCAGCCTTTTGTCGGTCAGGATTGCCGAACGTCCGTTGCCGGCGATCCCGACAACGACGACGCGAGCAGTCATCACCCGAACTCGGCCAGTCGGGGGACGACCTGGTCGCCCAGGCGGGCAACATAGCCGACCGGATCCGGATTGCCGGGCAGAGGGCCAATGTTGATCAGCTCGACGCCGGCCCGAGCGAATCCTTCCACTGCGCGCCAGAAGGCTGTCGGATCATTGAACGGGTCGAGGCGAGGTCCCATCATCAGGGTCTTGCGAATCTCGGCGGGGTCCCGCCCGACCACGTCGCAGTGCTGCCGCAAGACATCGACTTTGCGCCTAAAGTCCTCTGCAGTCGGGACACTGCTGTTCCATATGTCGGCGTATTGGGCAACCAGCCGTAGCGTCTTCTTTTCCCCGGAGCCGCCAATGAGGATCGGAGGACGCCTGATGGGCGGCGGTTGGCAAATCGTTTCGGCGAGCTGATAGTGCCGACCGTGGTAGGGCCCGTCGTTGTCGCTCCACATCTGTCGGCAGATCTGGATTGACTCCTCGACCATCTCGAACCGTCGCGCCAACGGGGGATAGGGAATACCGAGCGCCACGTGCTCGCGCTCATACCATGCCGCGCCGATGCCGAGCACGGCACGGCCCTGCGACAGAACGTCCAATGTGGTGAACGTTTTGGCAAGGACACCGGGATAGCGATACGTCACCCCGGTCACCAACATGCCCAGGGAGATCTTTTCTGTCCGTGCGGCAACGAATCCCAGCGACGTATAGCCCTCAAGGAAGGGATCAGTCGCCTGGCCGATCCCTTCCATCTGGAACAGGTGGTCGGCCAGTGTGAACATGGTTGCCCCCGCCTGTTCGGCGCGCTGGGCCGAAGCCACCAGGGTTGGTGCCAATTGCTGCGGAGCGCCCGGCAGAAAATCGATGAAATGTATTCCGAGATCCATGTCTTCGTCATCTCCCTCTGTGTGATGATCGCGGAGGGTCACCGAACGGCTAAACTGCCGTATAATCAAGCTAGTTTGATCAATCTGATCTGTCAATATCGCGCATGAGTCGCGCTAGACCGTAGTAGAACGGGTTTGAATCGCGGCTTAGTTCTGCGGATCGGTCGCGGCGGCGGTGGTCACCCGATCCAATACGGCCATCGCGTCGATGATGGTTTGTCGCTCGCGTTGGGTGCAGTGGCGAGAAAGCGCGTTGGTCAACCATTCATCCGCGATCCGGTTTCGCCCGGAGACCACGTTCTCTCCGGCGGCGCTGAGCGACACCACTATTCTCCTGCGGTCGGTCGGGTCCGGCCGTCGTTTGATGAGTCGCTTGGCGGAAAGCGCACCCAGGGTGGGTGTGATGGCTTGCGGTCGTACCTTTTCGGCGTGCGCCAGGTCGGCGGCCGACATTGGCCCCTCTTTGCCGAGCCGGCTGAGTATGGCCAGCTGTGGGGGAGTCAGTCCCGAATTGTCTGCGCTCGCCAAGAGTTGGCGGCGCAGCCTGCTGAACACCACGCGCAAATCGTGCGCGGCGCGCGCGGCTGATCGGTGGGTATCGTCCGCAGTCACATGTCGCAGGATATCCGCGGCTGACGCGTTTCCCAAGCTGTCTTGATCAAAACCGCTTGAGCTAGTTCCCTCGCTGCTACCGGGTAGTCAGTAGCCCCGAGTCCCGGATCGCATGGGCCAGCGCCTCGAGTTCGGCCGGTTCATACGGGGTCGGCAGATAGATGATCGCCAAGTCCAGGCCGCGCTCGCCTAGGGCTGCGCATTCGTCGATCACCTGCGCGACATCGGTTTCTGCGTTCAGTGCGAGTTGTGCTGAGATCCTGATTTCCCGGGGGTCACGGCCGATGTCGGCGCAATGGGAGAACAGCACATCGCGTTTGTGGGCGAAGACATCCGGTGTGCCGTTTGAAAAGTTCCAATGCTGCGCATACTTGGCGGTGATCCGCAGCGTGCGCTTTTCGCCGCCGCCGCCGATGCAGATCGGCGGGTGCGGACGCTGGGGACCCTTGGGCTCGTTGCGGGCCGCTTTGAGTCGATAGAAGCTGCCGTTGAAGTCGGTGGTCTCTTGGGTCAGTAAGGCGATGAGCACCTGACATGCTTCCTCAAATCGATCCAGTCGTTCGGTGACCGACCCCAGTTCGATGCCGTAGGCGTCGGATTCCTGCTGATTCCAGCCGGCGCCGATGCCCAGTTCTAGTCGGCCGCCGGAGATGATGTCCAGTGCGGCGGCCATATTGGCAAGGACCGCCGGGTGGCGGTAGTGGATGCCGGTGACGAGCGCCCCCAACCGCAGTCGCGTGGTCGCCTGTGCCAACGCCGTCAGAGTGGTCCACCCTTCGAGGCACGGTCCGTTGGGGTCGGGGAACAGTGGGTAGAAATGGTCGAAAACCCAACCCGACTCGAAAATCTCCATTTCGTCCGCGGCCCGCCACAACCGGAGCAGGTCGGGCCACGTCGTGTTCTGCGGGGGAGTCTTGAACGCGAATTGCATGCCTGCCAACACCTTTGCGACTTTTAGGCCTGCGATGACCGCTGCAACTGACTGACCGCGGGGATGTTGCGGGTCGCCAGCAGTCCTCCGTTGACCGGCAACTCGATGCCTGTGATGAAACCAGCGGCGTCGGAGGCCAAAAACAAAGCCGCCTCGGCGATGTCAACGGGCCGTCCGGGCCGCGTCAGCAGCATCGATGCGAAAGCCGCTGCGGCTTCGGGGTTTGCATCCAGCAGGGCCTTTGCGTTGTCGGTGAGAATCGGCCCGGTGATGATGGTGTTGGACCGCACCCCCGCCGAGGCGAAATCGACCGCCATCTGACGGCTCAGGGCGTTCATTGCTCCCTTTATGGCGGAATATCCGGCTGATTTGGGCACGCCGATCAGGGAACTCGACGCGGAGACGTTGACGATCGCGCCCGCGCCCGTCTTGGTCAGATGTGGCAGAGCGTACTTGCAGGCCCAGAATTGCCCGAAAAGTCCCGGGGTGATGATCGCGCTCAGCTTGTCGGTGCTCAACGTTGCGACGTCACTGTCACCGCCGACGACCACATCGGTCGGGGCGGCGTTGTTGACCAAAATGTCAAGTCGTCCGTAGGTGCTGACCGCGCCCTCGACCGCGCGGGCAACGTCCTCTTCGATCCCGACATCCATAGCGACAAAGGTCGCGTCACCGCCGGACGCGCGGATCCGTTCTTGGGTTGCCACGCCTGCCGATTCGGTGCGACCTGTGATCACCACTTGCGCGCCGGCATCGGCGAAGCGCTGCGCGATCGTCTCCCCGATGCCGCGGGTTGACCCGGTAATTAGTGCACTTTTGCCCTGCAGGCCAGCGATGGGATGTGTCATGAAAGTTGCCTCTTTCATCTTCAACAATCAGCATAGATTGATCAAGGGTGATTGAGTAACTACGACCATAACGCCGGCGTGGCGGGCGCGCAACGGTACGTCGGCGTTGCCCACCCTTGTCGTGCTCGGTCAGAAGTAGTGCCTGAGGGGCGAGGTCGCTAGGGCGCGTTATTCGACGGCGTCGGCATCTGCGGTTTCAAGGTTCTCGGCGCACCGCATCAAGAGTTCGGCGAGTCGGTTGCGGGTCGCGACCGACATTCCCTGCACCATCACCGACTCGACCTGGCTTACCGCCGAGTCCCCGCCTGCGAGGAGTCGTGCGCCCCGTGCGGTCAGATGAAGTGAGCGTGCCCGACCGCGCACCGGTGCGTTGGATGGCTCGACGTGTCCGTCGGCCCGCAGTGTGTTCAGCACGTCCTGTAGGGACTGCCGCGTGACGAAGCAGAGACGCGCCAGTTCCGCTGCCGACGCCTCGGGATGGGCGGCGAGTGCGCGCAGTACCGAGTACTGAGCCATCGACAGTCCCGTCGGCTTCAGCGCCGAATCGCAATGGCGCCGCAGGGACTGTTGTACTCGTTTGATCAGGTATCCCGGACCCTGCTCTGCTTCCGTCATGTTAGGAACCTTACATGTGTGCTATCGTCGTGTATGTAAGGAACCTGACATCTGGAAGGAGTCTCGTGCGGATGAGCCCTGGACCTCCGGAGCAGTCGCGGGTCTTCGTCGACGCGGCCCACGGCGAACTCCGATGATCATCGAGGCCGCCACGCCGATGGCCCAGGGCGTGCTGACAACGTTCGACGTGGCGCCCAAGGCGCACGCTTCGGTGTTGGCGTCGTTGTGTGCTGCTGTGGAGGAATTTGCCGCGGGCAGAGCCGATTTCGCCGGTGGGGCCTGGTTGACCAGGGTGGCCGCGCCGGGGTCGTCGGCCACACCCGGCACCGAGCGTCTCGTGCAATACCTGCAATGGGACAACGGAGTCGACGCCGGGGGCCTGCTCGCCGAGCCGGTTGCCGGGCAATGTGCGGAACTCGCCCTCGTCAGCAGCGAGCTGTACCGAGTCGGTGCCGTGGTGAGCGGCGACGGCCTAGGCCGCGCGGTCATCGAGACGCCGCGACCGGACACACAGATGGTCACCGGCATCATCACCATCGAACCCGAACCGGGCAAGCAGGACTGGATCAACGAATACAACCAGAGCGAAACGCGAGATCACATCCAGCACCTACCCGGCTTCGTCTCGGCTACCTTCCTGCTCGCCGAACACAGTCAGCTCCTCGCCGAATTGGTGCAGTGGGCATCGATCGATCACTTCACCGCGGCGTTCGACGACGACCGGTTCCGCGAGCACATTGATGTGGCCAATCACTATTCGACGTCGGATCTCGCTGTGTATCAGGTCGATCGAACCCTCGAGCGAATCAGGGTGCGACGGTGAGCACCGTGGCCGTATTCGGCGCCACCGGTCGAACCGGGGCGCGCATCGTCGATCAAGCACTGACGCGTGGACACCACATCATCGCCGTCGCTCGGAATGCAGAGGCGCTCGGCGCCATCGCGGCGAAGTGGTCGGCTACGGGGCGATTCGGCACCGCCATCGCTGACGTGCGCGACCCGGCCGCGGTGGACGCCGCCGTCCACGAGTCAGAGGCCGTCATCTCGGCCATCGCCAGCGCAGGGCGCCATGCCAATCAGTTGTTTTCGGCCGGCACGCGCAACATCGTCAATTCCCTGGGGCGGCAGCAGATTAGCCGATTCATCTGCGTCTCCTCGCGCGGCGTCAATTTTCACGACCCAGCGCTGCCTGTCATCTACCGGGCAGTGATTCGTCCGATGTTCCTGCGCGAGGTGTACGCCGACATGCAAGCCATGGAGGCCATCGTGCGAGAGAGCGACCTGCATTGGACCCTGGTCCGCGCGGCCCGCTTGACCGACGGCCCTGCGCGCGGGGATTACCGCGTCGAAGACGGACGCAATCCGCGGGGAGGCTGGACGCTGTCCCGCGCCGACCTCGCCGCTTTCGTGCTCGACCAATTGGAGACACCGGAGTGGATCCGCCGCACTCCGACACTGGCGTACTGACGCCTCACGTCTGGTCTAGCAACCGGATGGGGTGTAGGCCGTCGACCGCGCCGACGAACGGCGGGTGGATGCTGTAGCCGATCATGCGTTGCAGGTCTGGCGAGAGCGTTCGCGCCATGTCGCGCGGGATCGACAGCGTGAAGGCCTCCATCGGTCGCAGCCACGGTTGGCAGTATTGGGCGGTGACGGCGAGCCGCGCGTGGTCGGTCGTGTTGGCGCCACCGCCGTGCCACAGGGTTCCCACGAAAAAGACGCAGGAGCCGGCGGGCATGACGACGGGTACCGCGGGATCGTCCGGCCCGGGCGGGCGCCTGCCCCAGCGATGGCTGCCGGGCAGCAGCACCGTGGCGCCGTTGTCGGTGGTGAAGTCGTCGATCGCCCAGATCGTCGCGGCGGCCAAGGGATCCCGCGGACGAGGGATCGGGTAGAACCCGTCGTCGTGATGAGGCAGCTGGGGCGACTCACCCGGCTGAATGTTGATGGCCTGCAACGCCGAAAGCAGGTAGTTGGGCATCAGCAGCCGATCGAGGACCGCCAGCACGCGCGGATGGTCGACGAGCCGGTCGCAGACACGGGTCCTGCTCAGCACGCTGTAGATGCGCTGGGTGCGCCGTCCTTCGAAGGAGTTGCGCCCGGTGTGGCCGAGCCAGGGCGTGACGGTGTCGCGGATCTGCTGCAACTCGTCGGCGCCGAGCAGGTTCTCCCAGATGACGTAGCCGTCGCGGTCGAGGGCGGCCATGTCGGCGTCGACGATCGCGGGGTCGACGGACGCGCCGCCGCTCGCTGTCCACTTGTGCCGGCCCGCTAAATCGCTTTTGAGGTCGTCCAGCGTCCTGACGGGTTCGTCATCGATGCTCATACCCCGACCATGAACCCAACTCGACCACTGGTCAAGTAATCGACGGCGGGCGTTCGCGTCGAAGTAACGGGTGGTTACTCCTTCGTGCGGGATGCTGGCCGTGTACCGAAAAGGGGAGGACGGCCGTGAGCATCGCGACCGGGCAGCGCGAGGGCCAGGCGATCCATCTATCTTTTTCGGGTCGCTTCGGGTTTGGGATCGACCAGTGGGCCTACTTGCCGTTCGAGGTGCCGTTGGGGGTCCAGCGGATTCGGGTCAGCACGTCGCACGACCGTTTCGCGGTGGGCGGTCCGATCCGAAACGTGTTGGATCTGGGCATGTTTGGGCCGGCTGGCCACGAGCTGGGCAATGCGGCCGGATTCCGGGGATGGTCTGGAGGGGCCCGCGACGGCTTCGTGATCTCCGCCAGCCATGCGACGCCGGGCTACCTGGCGGGCCGCATCGAGCCGGGCCTGTGGGCGGTCGCCCTCGGTCCGGTGGTCCTGAGCCCGTGGGGAATGGCCTGGGAGGCGCGCGTCACGCTGGAACGCGGGCAGTCCGGCCCGGAAAGCGGCCCGTTGATCGCGTATCCGGCGCCGGCCGTCGGCCGGGCGGGCTGGTTCCGCGGGGACCTGCATCTGCACACCGTCCATTCCGACGGCGAGCGCAATCCGGGGGAGCTGGTGGCGGCCGCGCACGAAAGCGGGCTGGACTTCATCGTGTCCACCGATCACAACACGAACTCGGCCAACCGGGTGTGGCCGGCATGCCGGACGAGCGGGTTGTTGGTGATTCCGGGCGAGGAGGTCACCACGAGGCACGGGCACTGGCTCGCCGTCGGCCTGCCGCCGAGTGGCTGGGTCGACTGGCGATACGCGCCGCGCGACGGGGTATTCCCGCGCTTCGCTTCCGAAGTCCGCTCGACCGACGGGCTCGTGATCGCGGCCCATCCCGCCGCGCCGGTGCCGGGGTCGCTTTGGGAGTTCGGCTTTGACCACGTCGACGGACTCGAGGTGTGGAACGGCCGGTGGAACCTGGACGACGAAGTGTCGCTTCGCATTTGGCAGCGGCTGCTGTGCGAGGGCCGGCGCGTCGTGGCGGTCGGCGGCAGCGACTCCCACGCCCATCAGCAACCGGTGGGTTCGCCGCAGACCGTCGTGCACGCGCGGGAGCTGTCGACGCCGGCGCTTTTGGATGGGTTGCGCCGCGGACGGTCGTATATCGCCCGATCACGCGCTGTCACAGTGGAACTCACGGCGTCGTGCTCGAGCCGGGGCGCCGGTCTTGGCGAGACGCTGCCGGTGCCGCCTGGGGCGCCGGTCACCGTCACCGCCATGATCACCGGGGCCGCCGGGACGACCGCTTCGCTGATCACCGCGGAGGGTTGCGTCGGCAGGGCCGCGGTGCCCGGGCCGGCGCGGACGATGCTGCGTTGGGAACTCGATGCCGCGTCGGCGCGGTTCGCGCGGCTGGAGGTCCGGGAGGCGCAGCGGCGCCCGCTCGGGGCGATGGTCGCGCTGACGAATCCGCTGTGGCTGGCTAGTTCGTCGCGCTGAGATAGTTCATGGCGCCTCGCAGGGTGGCGTCGACGCGATGCCCGTGGCGGTGCGCGACGCAGGCGTCGACGAGCATCCAGAGCGCCTGGTACAGCGGAAGTCGCCATTCTTCGGCGGTGGCGCCGTAGCTTTCGAGCAGGAGGTCGAGCGACCGCTCGGGGGAGCGGTGCGCGAACCGGGCGATGTCGAACCATCGGTCGGCGACCAGTGCGTCGCCCCAATCGATCACGCCGGCGAGCCGCCCGTCGTCGACCAAGATGTGCGCGGCTTTCAGGTCGCCGTGACACAGCACGCCGTTCTCGATGGCTCCGAGCGTGTCGGTGTGCTCGTCGATCGCGGTTTCGGCGGCGTCGGCCACGTCGGGGGCCAGTTTCCTTGTGTCGTCGCAGATGGCGCTTAGGAAGCCGAGCCATGACGGGTGCTTCGATCCTTCTGCCAGCCAGCCGAACCCGGGCATGGTCACGCTGTGCAAGCGGCGCAGGTCGGCGGCGACCTCGTCGAACGCGGGATGTTCGCCGGTGATGGGCCGGCCTGGGACGCGACTCATGATCACCGCGCTCATTCCGGTGTCGAGTCGGCCAAACCCGATGATCGCCGGCGCGGCGCAGCCCGCCGTCGCGGCCCGCGCGCACGCCCACGCCTCTGCGCGCAGCGCCGCGTGGTTTGTCGACGTCTTCACAATGAGGGCCTCTTCGACTTCGTACACTGCGTTGCCCGGGAAGGCGTCGATTTTGACCACGCGGCTGGGCGGGCAGCCCAGTTCGTTGGTTACGAAATCGACGATGTCTTGCATTTGGCCTCGAGGTCATCATGACGACAACGCGCAAGTCATGTCTCAGGGGTCTTCGCGCTGCCTTCTGCGCATACGATCCGTGGCTGATCGAGGCGGCTGAATCGCAGCGGCTGCCCATCGTCTCTCCGCGAGACGACGCGGGCGCCGGCTAGCACGGGTATCGCGAGGCGTCCGTCAATATCGTTGTGGTGGGCGAGATTTCGTCCAAGTTTGCATTGTCGGGCACCCGTGCGGGACACAGTCATCCCGGGCGTTACATCGCCCGGCCTTCCCCACGTCATGCTTCAGGCGTCGATGCCCAGCAGCACCGCGAGTGCATGTTCGATCTTGTGCATCGTGTCAGGCGCCACGGCGCCCAGTCGTTCGAGCAAGCGGGTCCGGGCGACCGCGCGGACGCCGCGGCAGACGGCCACGCTTTCGGTATCTACGCCCTCGCCGGGCGAGACCTCAGGCCGCAACGGCGAGCTGGCGCGCGAACTCGATACCGGCACTACGACAACGAGTTCGTCCTCGATGCCGGTGAGTATCTCATCAACAGAGACGATGACTGCGGGGCGATGTTTACCTGGCTCGCCGGTGCGCGCGGCGCCGAGAGCGACTAGCCAAAGTTCGCCGCGCCGCGGCTCATGCAAGGCCGTCGCCGCTGGCGTCGTCCCAGTCGCGGTCCTCGTCGCGCGTGGCGTCTCTGTTGGCATCGATCCGAGTCGCCTCACGTTCGGCACGGAAGATCGCCTCGCGCTCGGTACGGGTGGCAAGCTCCGAAAGCAGCGCGGCGAGAGAGATCCCTCGTTGGCGCGCCTGAGCGGCTAGACGGTCGCGGGTCTGGACGGGAACCCTGATGGTCGTCGTGGAAGTAGCCATGTCGGTAGTCTACTACGTAGACATATTTAGGCTACCATTCGCGTGATACACCTCTTGAAGTAGCGGCTTGGCGAGGTGACTCGGCGATTACCATGGACGCGGCGTTCTCCTGCTGCCTCCCGGGGTAAACGTGATCGGCAGCTTGCCCAGGCCGGTCATGCTCGGGTTGCCGAGGTATTGGTGGACGTTTTGCACGTCGACTTCGTAGTCGGGGATGCGGTCGAGGACCGCCCTGACCATCACCTCGGACATCAGGCGCGCCAGGTGCGAGCCGATGCAGCGGTGCGGTCCGAGCCCAAAGGCGAGGTGGCGGTTGGGTGTTCGGTCGAGGATGATCTCGTCGGGCCTTTGGAATTCTTTTTCGTCGTGGTTGGCGGAGAGCCAGCTGATGACGACGCGGTCGTTCTTGCGGAGGTGTTGGCCGTTGAGCTCGACGTCTTTCGTGACCGTGCGGCTCAGGGTTTGGTTGACCGAGAAGTAGCGCAGGAATTCGTCGGTGGCGGTGCGGTAGAGCTCCGGGTGGTCGAGGAGTTGTCGGCGCAGCTGCGGGTGGGTGCCGAGGTGCAGCAGGGTCAGCGCGGTCTGCGAGGTGGTGGTGTCGACGCCGCCGGCGATGAGGTTCCAGAGGATGTTGAGCAGCTGTTCGTCGGTGAGGCGCTGCCCGTCGAATTCGAACTGGATGAGGAAGCTGGTCAGGTCGTCTTCGGGTTTGGATCTTCTGGTGGCGGCGTAGTCGAGGACTTCTTGCATCATGGCGGGGACTTGGGAGATGGCGTCGAGGTATTCGGGGCGGTCCTGGGGGATGGCCATGACGGAGTGGAAGAGGTTGGCGTAGAGGTGCCAGTTGTCGTAGGGCAGGCCCATCAGCTTCATGGTGAGGATGGCCGGGACGGGGCTGGCGTAGTCGAGGACGAGGTCCATGTGTCCGTCGCCGATTTTTTGGTCGAGGAACCAGTGCGCCGATTGCTCCATGAACGGCTTGAGTTTCTGGACGGCGCCCGGCGAGAGGAACGGGGCGAGGGCGTGGCGTAGGGCGAGATGGTAGGGGCCGTCGATCTCGCCGATGCCCAGGGCCGGTTGGCCTTCGGGCCGCGGGACGCCCATCTCGCCCTGGTAGTCGACGCCGTCTTCCGCGTTTGGTTCGTATTTGTGGGAGAAGGTGTCGCCGTCTCTTGCCGCTTGGCTGACCGCGGCGTAGCTGCTGAGGAACCAGAATCCGTCGTAGTGCTGGTTCCAGGCGACCGGGCACTTGCGCCGCAGGTCGGCGTTGATGGCGAGTTCGTTGAGGTTGTATTCGTCGGAGTGGTGGTCGAAGTCGACGACGGCGTCGGTGCTGACGTCGGGACGGGTTGTCATCTGGAAGTCCTCCACCGCGACGTGAGCTCGGCTATCTGCACTATCTTTGCATTATTACCCTCGTCGGTTCCGTGAGAAAGGCCGCGATGAGTAGTCACCGGACGACCTTCAACCATGTCGGATTGTGTGTCTCCGATCGCGAGCGGTCGCGGCGGTTCTACGAGAATGTGCTCGGCTTTCAGTTCTGGTGGGAGCTTGACCCGCCCGACGGCCCCACCGCACAGCTCGTGCAGCTTCCCGAGCCGCTCGGGGTGCATGCGACCTACCTGGTGCGCGACGGCTTTGTGCTCGAACTCATGGACTACTCGAAGCGTCAGGTCCACGCCGGGTCTGAACGCGTCATGGATCAGATTGGGCTGACACACATCTCGTTCTCGGTGTCCGATCTTCCCGGCGCGTTGGAGAAGGTCGAGGAGTTCGGGGGAGCGGTGGTCGACGGGACAGTGACGGAGGCGATGGCGATGATTCGCGATCCTGATGGTCAGTTTCTGGAACTGCTTTCGGATGGCTGGCTGTCGGCGTTGCCGTCGAAGCCGAAACGGGGTTAATGGTGCTCGGTCGCCATTGGACAGAGGGCCACGTTGGCACGACCACGTGACGCATTGACGCTCGCGGTCGCCGGTTGTGGGTGCGATAAGCGGTGCGGCCCGTCTATGTTCCCGAGATATCTGACAGCGCCCTCGTGGCCGCTGTGCTGAGATCTTCAACAAACCGCCGCCAGGAGACGAGTTGGTTGACGGGACCGTCCACGTCGAGGCGTTCGAGGAGTGTGGCCCGATGCCTGGGAAATTGATGGGCCACTTTCTGCAGCCGAGCGCCACTCTTCTCGGAGGCGATCTTGCAAGCTTCCTTTAGGATCTCTTTCGGGTTCGCGGTCGCCTCAATTTGTCGAATGGGCGGAAGGCCGAGAGCGGCTCGTCCGCCCGGTCGCCCAACGACGGTCCTTATCGCGGATTCGTCGGTGAGAAGCCATCCTTCAGTCTCTTGAACGGGCACGACGGCGACTATCTTGTCCGTGCAATCCAATTCGTCTGCGGCCCCTTGGATTTCGGTGTAACGCACGGCAGGGTTCCGTGCGTCAGAATCGCGGTGCACGAAGATTAGATCGGGGACGACGTCCTCGGCGAGGACTTGCTCCAGTTTTTCCTTTGTTGTGCCCTTGTAGGTGCGTCGTCCTCCGATAACTCCCGGCACACTCGTTCGAGCGAGCAGCACCCGGATCAGGGCAACAAGCCCATCGTCCGAGTTGCCCTCGCGGACGAGGGCGAACTGGAGATCGCGCATCTACGCGATGCCCTCCATCTTGCGGCCGGGGAAGTCGAGCTGGAGCGGTGCATCGGGTGGTTCGGTCAGATAGTCGCCGATGAAGCCCTTGGACACGGCGTCACCGCCACTTGCGCCCCGCCAGGTGTTCCAAAGTGGCACAAATGCAACTGTCTCCCGCATCTGGCCGTTCAACTTGGCCACCCGGGGAACAGCGAGCAACATATCCCCATCTTGCTGGAACTTCACGAAGCGCGGCGAATGAGTGTTGGTGATTACTTGCCGCAGCGGATTGTCCGGGCCGGGAACCTGATGCGGGTCGACAGCGAGGTCGTGCGTAAGGCTCACCATCGCTTCGATCTTCGCGGGGTGGATACCGTTCTCTGGTTCCTCCATGCAGATGACGCCGCCGAATGACTCGTCGGCTTCGATTATTGAGAGCGCTACGAAACGCAGGGTGCCCTCCGACAGCGCCCGGGCAGGAAGGAGAGGCGCATCGCCGACACGAGCTTCGAGGGTCAGCAGGTCTCGTTTCGCGTCAAAGTCAACGTTGATTTCCCGCACATCGACCAATGCGGACGCGGTCGACGCGACTGAGGCGTATATGTCGGCGTCCTCACCCTGCCGTGCCATGCGAAAGAGCGCGGCGGCTAAATGTGATCCATTCGAGCCAATTGTCGACGGCCCGGTCACGGTGTCGGGCGCCCGCATTGCGGAGGGTTCGAGGGAGAGTTTTCGCCACTGCTGCATCTCGCGGCGGGCCGCGAGCGCGGTCGGGTCGCTAGTGGTGTTGATGGTTGAAAGAACGGTTCGCGGCGCGGCGGCGGAACGCCGGGGCTGGCCGCGACTCCCGCCGTCCTGGTGTACCTGGAATGTGCCAGCGGGGCCCGTCGAGATGTAGCCAGTGCCTTTTCGTTCGTTCCTCACTACCTTCTGGCGGAACCTGTCCGCACGCATTGGCCAACGAAGACGGCTTAACGCTTTCGACTGAGTGATGTAGTTTAAGTCTTCACGAACGAGGCGAATGCTGCCGATCTGCACAGGTCCGTTGGTATTAGGTGGCACATATTCGAGAACCAGTTCGTAGCGAAGGAAGGTGCTGGTCGCCTCAGCTTCCTCGCCGAAGTCGTCATGTACGGTCTTTGGGACGATCATTTCTGCTGCGAGAGTTATCGGAGGCGGCGTCCTTGCGTCATCGACCAGGAATAGCGTTCGGGGGTCGCCGACACGATCCCCTGCTGACCTAATTTGCTGCGCCGCTTCCATAAATGGGCGGTCGGCAATTAGAGAGAGGAACTCGATCACATCGAACAGATTTGACTTGCCGACCGCATTCGGCCCCGCGATGCAGGTGTAGGGGCCGAATTCGACGGTCACATCGAATAGGTTCTTGAATCCGTTCACCTCAAGCCGCGTCAGCATGATTTAACGCTACCCCGCATCCTGATGCGGGCAGAGCTTTTCCTGGAGGCACGTCGTGGCGAGCGCTTGCAGGCCATGAACCTGACAAGCACGGCGGAGCCTTATGAAGCTCACGTTTCCTCAAACCCCGACTGATCAAACTTCAGCGTTTGAGCGTTCTCGGACACGGTGCGGATTTTGCTTTCGTCGAAGCCAGCCGCATCAGTCGCCTCGATTTCGATCTTCACGACAAGGTTGGTTCCTGTGTCGCGAAGATGGGCGATGATCTCCTCGGCGACGTTCTTGAAGTCCAGAGCGACTTTGTCCGCGCTGAGAGTCTTGACGCCGTAGAAGCGAGTCATCCGCGGCGGGAACGCGACGTCGATGGGCGGTTTCGGAGTGTCCGCGCCAGCCGATTTTCCGGTATCACCGGGGGTGGGCACCGGTTGGGGAGGGACCTCGGTTTCGCGTTGCTTGACGGCGATGTCTGGCCGCACCAGGAGGAGGGAGTCGGTTGCGGCCGGCGCGGCCCCGTTGTCGTCTGGCGTCCACAACCCGATGTACCGACCAGCCGCATCATCGAAACTCGTTGCCAGCGCGAAGGCGTCCGTCTGCCAGATCAACGGCATGTCGACGATGCCGTCGTCGAGCACCCGCCGATCACGCAGCCGCGGCATATACGGGTACTGGCTGTACAGACGCCACAGCGCCCCGAGAGAGACGTGGCCGTCCTTCCAGATCTGGGGCACCTTGCCGATCGCGAGCTTGATGGTTGCCGCAGCCTGACGGATCGACAGATCGCCGTCGTTGCCCAGCCGACGGGACACCCGCTCAGCCAGCGCAGGAGACTGGCCCTCTACCTTCGTCTCGCGCAGCACGAAGGGGGCGCCCGGGTCGGGTTGCGTGGGTACCAGTGCCCACGTAAACGTCTGCAGCAGACGGGAATTTACAGTGCCATCGGCCTGGGTTTGACGCTGGGTTGCCTGGTTCTTCTGGTTCTGGGTCAGGTCGAGGTCAGTCGCGTTGGCCAGGACATGTGCCCAGCCCAGATAGTCGCGCACCGCGGAGTCGAGCTCATCGAGGCGCGCCTCGTCGGCCGCCAGGTAGACCAGCGTGTTGCGGTTGGTCCGGTTGGCGATTCCGCGCTGCTCGGTGGCTTGTTGGGCGAATTCCTTTGCTGGTGAGTCGGATCCCCGCTTGTGAGCGACCTTCGGATGCAGGATTATCAGGCGTGCTTCGTCCGTGTCGGGTATGTCGGCGTTGGATTCCGGGCATACGTGCACGCCGGCGAAGTCGCCGCGGCTCTTGGCCTGACCCTGCAACCGCCGCACGATTTCGGCCCATACGTCTTCCTTGTGTAGCCGCTCGGCCTGGTCCTTAGCGGTGCGAGTGATATTGGCGTGCAGGTCGTACCAATATTTGCCCGAGCCGGAGTAGAAGTAGGTTGCGCGGTCGCCGAGCTGCGTGAGGGCCGAGTGGAAATTCCCTGGAACATCACCAGGGACGGCGGTGCCCAGGAAGACCCGCTGCCGCTCCAGGCCCTTGTGGGCCGAGCCGATGGTCGGCGCCGCACCAAAAAACACTGTGCGGGCAAGGCGTTTGGTCAGGGACCGCTGACCAAACAGCGGTTTGGCCGTGTCGATGCGGGCGGGCTCGGAGTTCGGACCATCGACGTCAGCGTCGATGATCGCCTTCCAGGAGTCCTGAAGATACTGCGTCAGTTCCGAATTCACATTCGCGGTGGCCAACGGAATGGAACCGGGCATGATCAGCGGGCTGGCGTCCTCGCCCGTCCACAACGCATGGATGACCGTGCTCATCAGGCGCAGCACGCCACGCGTGCGCTGGAAGCGCTCTAGCGACGACCACTCCTCGTAGAGCCGGTCGAACAGCTCTGGGTGGATCGGATAGGTGCGCTTAATCCGGTCCTCGTAGGCTGCTTCACGGGACTCACGGGGGAAATCGTCGCTGTACTTGCGGTACATCTCTACGTACGCTCGGGCGGTCGCCCCGATCGCAGCTAACGCCGCCGCGTCGGGCTGTGTGAAAAGTCGTTGTCTCACAATCTGATACGCCTCGGCCGACGATGCTGGACGCCATTGATCCGCGACCCTCCGCACAACATTTTGCAGTCGCTTCAGCGCTTCCAAGCCGTGGGCGCCACCGACCTCTTCGGCATTGCCGGACACGATCTTATCGCCGTCATCACCGGTCGATGACGCGGGAATGGAGATGACCAGCAGGACGCCAGACGTGCCCTTCGCAGCCTCAGTCAGCGACTGCGCGAACGTGAACTGATCATCAAAGGTGCCGCCGGCCAAGTCGTCGCGGCCGACTAGGGAGCGCGCGTACGCCACCCACTCGTCGATCAAAATGACTGCCGGCGCGTATTTGGCCAGCAGTTCGTGCAGCGTCGTTCCGGGGTGGGTGCGGTCGCCATCGGCCTGCGCGACCAACGCGAACGCCTCTGGTCCGCCCAGCTGCCAGGCCAGCTCGCCCCAGATCGTGTTCACTCGGGTCCCGTCGTCCTTGACGACCCCTGAGGGGCTGAAGTGGTTGCCGACGATTGCCACCCGGTTCACCTTGGTTCCGATATAGCCGTTGGCGGTCAGCAGATCCTGGGTGTCCTGAGGAAAGTTGCCGACCGGCAGCCCACACGCGATGTGCCACAGCGCCAACATCGAGTGGGTCTTGCCGCCTCCAAAGTTGGTCTGCAGGTTGATGACTGGCGGTGCGTTATCGTCACCGCAAAGCCGCCGCACAGCGCGACCGATTAGGTCGACCAGACCTTCGGTCAAATAGGTGCGCCTGAAGAACTCGACCGGATCGGCGTAGTCGGCGTCCTGCTCACCGCCGAAGGCCACCTTGTACAGGTCGGCGGCAAACTCCGAGGCGGCGAAGTTACCGGTGGCCACGTCGTCATGCGGTGGCAGGATCTCACGCCATGGCTTGAGGCCAGCGGATTCCGGGTTATCGACGACGGCCTTCAGGACCTTCTTGTCATCCTTGTCGGCCGTGACCCGCCGCAGGTTCAACCGAATGCCGCGGATTTCGTCTGCGACGGCAGCGGCGCCGATGAGCTTAACCAGACGCTCCCCCGTGTCCAGAGCCCGGTAGGCGTCATCGTCGGAGAACGTGCTGCCGTGATGGGCCCAAGCGTTGCGGACCTCGCGCAGCTCGATCGCATACGACTTGCCCGCTTTGCCCAACGCCTCGTCGAACGGATACCAGCCTTTGCGGTAGCCGCCGGTGATGTTGGCCTCGGTGAGCATTCGGAATTGAACCTGCGGGTCCAGCGGCTCGTAGGTCTTGGTCGCGGGCACACCGTTCTTGATGTCCTTACCCTGGACGAGTTTCGTCCATTCCGCACCCAGCGATGGATTCCCTTGGCCAACAATCGATGCGATGAAGTCATCAAGGGCTGGTGCCATCGCGACGAACATTCTGTCGATGCGTTCACGGTTGCTGAGTGCCATGTCAGTCAGCGTCTTCCTCGAAATCGAATGAGCTCTGGGCTGTGGTTGTCGGCTTTTCAGAACGTGCGGCGTCGAATATCTCGGGCCAACTCGTCACCAGATTGTTGAAACTCAGCGCGTCCGCGGTCCATCCATTGCCCTCCGCAATCCTGAACAAGAGGTGCGCCAACTCCTTCACAAGATCGGCATCCACCGCCCGATCGGGCCGGCTTAGTGCGGTATTCAGGAAGTCGCCTGCCGCTGAGATCCCGTCCTGTTCGAGAACTTTGATGAGATGGTGTAGGGCTTCCCAGTTGCTGGTGTGGAGATCCGCGACCACGTCATAATCAGAACTCAGATCCGCTGACTTGATCAACCGCACCTTTCCCGCACGCGATGTTAGGATTCCATCGCGATCCATGACATCGACACTGGTGTTCCGGGCACGGGCAAGATTGTCGGCGTCACCGAACTTGCCAATGCCATAGCCATATTGGCGATACCACGCAATCGCAAATCGTGACGTCGCGTCGAAGTCACCCTCTTGTTCATTCACCACCTGATCGAGTATTTCGTTTATTCGCGCAAGAGCCGATCGCACCGTCATCTTGCTGCCGTCCGGTTCGAGGATGGCTCCGTAGCGACTGAACACCGCCATGCCGGGACCGATGGCCGCCTGCGGAAGATCGACCGGCGCGATTTGCCCCTGCTCCAGTTTGCGAAGCGCCCCCGGAAGTTCCGTCCCGAGTGCCGCTATGAAACCTCGTCGATCAATGATCGTGGCTTCAGGCGAGCGGGGACGAAGGGAAAGCACGATGGACGAAGCAAGCGCGTTGGTTGCCCTGGCAATTAGGCGGGTGCCTCCCTCGGTCCGCATTGGCCATGTGGACGTAATCTCCCATCCTCCTCGGATCATTCCCTCGAGAAGCGTCTCCCAACCGCTTGACGCTTCGCCAAAATCGTCCGCCTCGGCCTGCTTAAATGCGTAGAACACCGTGATCGGGTAGTCGTCAGAGGCAGTCGTCCTGGCCCGGGAGAAGACGTCCCGAAATCCGGCCTCAAAGAATCTCTTGGCGTTCTCTCCGCCGCCGTGGCGGTACGGATTAGCCACAAGCTCATCGGCCTTCGGGACAAGCATGGTCGCCAACTGTGTTGGGTAGATTGGACGCAGAATGCGACGAAGCCATACGTAGAAATAATCCGAGAGGTCGGAGTAGCCGATGTTGTCGTAGTACGGCGGGTCTGTCGAGATGACCGTTCCACGTGGGAACTCAATCGATTGGGCAGGCACCTGGAGCGCTTCGCCGACCGCTGTTGGGCGTAGTCCTTCGAGCGCTTTGGCGGCACCGTCGACGACGCCACTCCAGTCTCCTCCCGCGCCAGCGAAAGGCATTGGTTCCGCGAAATCCCATACCATCGCGATCGCTTGGCGTCCAAAAGCCGGAGCCGTCTTATCGGCGTCGGCTCGCCATCTGGACAGGGCGGAATGAAATACGCTCATTTTGCTCGCACACAAGCCCAAGTAGGTCGCGACTGCATCAGCGTATTCGCTCGACCCGCCGTCACCGGCCACACGCCCATGCGCCTCGGCGACCAGGTCGCCAAAAGTGGTGAGGGCGACCAGTTGACGGTTGGTGAAGAGGTCTGAGAACTTCGTCAGACCATATTGGGGCGTCCATAGATTGCGGGGATCGTAGCCGAGTTCCTGACCTGGAACGTCCTCGGGGCGCTCGATGTTTGCGGCGGCCTCTTGCTGGGCGTCGGGGCTGAGGTATAGCCGCTGCCTATTGCCTTCCGCGACTATCGCCATCAGAGCAGCGCCCATCCGGCCGGTTTGACCCTCGCTCTTGATGTGGTTCTTGCTGACCACGGCGTCGCACGCGAGACAGACTCCGCCCTGTCGCCCGGACATAGTGCCGTCGGTGGCGGGGCCAGTCTTCTCGTGGCCAATCTCGAACCGGACGCGTTGACCAGATGGGTGTGATGCGTCGGCTACGACCCGTGGGACCACGTATGCCTCTTTGCCTTTCCTCTTGCCCAGCCACCAACTGCGCACAAGCGGCATTTCGATCCCACACGCGGGGTTGGGACACGTCACCGTCCGTGCCCAGATCCATGCGATTACAGTCGCTTTCGATCCATCCGGCAGTGCGGCCTTCGGGTACAGGTGGCCGATACGTTTCCGAGCTTCGTCGCGCATCCACGCCCCGTAGGCACGCACGTCTGAGGCAAGCCCTTCAGCGCCCTTCCATGCGCGAATCTCCGATTCCGCGAGCCCGGGGAAGATTGGCGGTTGGTCCCGAAACTTCGGCGGGATCTCAATGAGCGCCTTGTTGATCAGCACCGCGACCGGATTCAGGTCCGAGGCGTGGGCTTCAAGCCCGAGCCGCTGCGCTTCCAGCGGGATGGTGCCGCCGCCGGCGAACGGGTCGAGGATCGGCGGGGGATTCCCATCTGTCGATCTGAGGATTTCGGCATGCGCCTCGGCCAGGAGTTTCTCGTCGCGGATGTTCTCCCAGACCACGAGTCGCTCGATCAGTGCGTGCAGGCGTTCGCGTTCCTTGCGCTGTAGCTCCTCAGTCGGGAATTCGTCCTGACGCGACGATGGGTCGTCGACCAGCTGGGCGAAGAGGACGGCCCGCGCGGCGGCGAGCGGCCGTCGCGCCCACCACAGATGCAGGGTCGATGGGTGGCCGTGCCGAATCGACTTCTCTCGCGCGGATTCTCGATTGATCGCCTCCAACGGAAGCGCGACCTCGATCAGTTTGCGTTTCCGGACCGGTGCCGCCGCCACATCGCCATCAGTCATCAGAACGGACTCACTCCCTTTGCCCACATCTTCGTCCAGTCACCTCGGATACCGGTCGAGTCGAAATCACCCAAATCAGTCGTCGAGAAAGGATTGTCCAGATACCTAACCTCGTCGTGCTGCGGCCCGCGCGAGTGGACCTTGACCAGGGCGAGTCGGTAGCGCGGCACCGCGTTCTTGCCGACCATCACCTCGTTGTGGGTGACGAAGAAGTCGGTCGCGCCGTCGATGCGTGCCTTGACCTCGATGCGGTAGGTATCGCCGTTCGGAGCGTAGGACAGGATGTCAAACCCCTTGTTGTTGAAGGGCTGTTCCACCGGCGTGCGGCCAAGTGCGCGCTCGCGGGCGAGCACTAAGTCCACGCCGCGGCGCTCTACGTCCTTAGTTTCTTTCGCGTGGATCGGCGCCGTCGGCGGCAGATCAACTTCGAGCATCCCAACGGGCAGGACGAGTGCCGCTGTGAGGATGCGTGGCGGCTTGGTCGACATCAACGCCTGCTGCTCAATCGTCTCCAAGCGCCTGCGCAGCCGCGCGTCGAGGTCCACGGCCTTACGGTTGAGGCTCTCGGCGGACTCTTTGGGCTTTTCGCCGGCCTGCTCCTTCTCAGCGGCAACCGCCGCATCAAGAAGCAGCCGATCCCTTTCGTGCTCAAGGCGTTTGGTGACCAGCTCGCGAGTCTTGGCCAGTTCGGCGGCACGCCGGGGCTGGACCTCGGCAAGATACTCGGGCAGTTGGTTGGTGATGATCCAGCTGATCGCCCGGTCCTCCGCGTCGTTGAGCCACGGTAGCTGGCGGGCCGACGCAACGGCAGGCACGTCGGGGGCGGCCACGCAATCAAGGTAGGGCGCCGGGCCAGCGGGACTTACAGTGCCGAAGCTGTCGACGTAGGCGTATCCGAATCGGCGCGATACCGTGGCGCCCGTCGCGTCGGCGACCTCCTCGATGACACCGACCAGCAGGTGTGGTTCTTCGAGCGTGGAGGACACCAACACGGTCCCGCTGTTGAGTGCACCCCCATGGCGACGGATGGCTTCGTCCATCACGGCGTCGTGCAACGGGTGTCCCGGTGCCAGCAGGTCCGCGCGGGCCAACCCGTCGGGCTGGACCTGGCTAAGGTCGAAGGTGATGCGGTCGTACTTGGTCGCGATCGGCCCGAACTTGCCGGCCCGAATCGGCGCCGGGACGTTGGCGATTTCGTACCGGCCTTGCTCCCGTTTGGCGATGCGCCCGCCCACCCGAGTGAATGCCGCCTTGAAGGCCAACTCGATGTAGTGCGGCTGCAAGCGTCGGGCTCGGGCCTCGTCCATCGCCGCGCGCAGCTTGGCCAGGTCCGCCTCGGCGAGATGCTCTGCAGCCAGCGAGCGTTCTTCGAGTAGCTCCTTCAAGCCTTCGGAAACCTGGCCGTCAATGATCTCGTGCATCTTGGCTTTCACTTCGGGCTGATCACCGTAGCGGATCGCTTCCAGCAGCAGATCCCGCAGTGACGTTTCGCTGAACGCCTCGCCGAGAACGTCGAATACCTTGCCGCCGTAGGCTTTTCGCTGCTCTTCGACCTTGATAAGGAGCCGGACGAACACGGCGCCTTCGCGGGTATTGCTGGCCACCAGGTTCCACAGCCGGCAGACCTCTTCCTGGCCGATGCGGTGGATGCGGCCGAATCGTTGCTCGATGCGGTTCGGGTTCCACGGAAGGTCGTAGTTGACCATCAGGTGCGCGGCCTGCAGGTTGAGACCCTCGCCGGCTGCGTCTGTAGCCAGCAGGATTTGGCAGCTGCGGTTCTTGGTGAATTCCTCGGTGATCACGCGTCGTTCCAGTCGTCGCACGCCGCCGTGAATGGCCTGCACGGCATCGGGTTTGCCGAGCAGTGACCGGATCCGGCCGGCGAGATAATCGAGGGTGTCGCGGTGCTCGGTGAAGATGATGAACTTGCGCGGCACCCCGTCCTTGTCAGTGGTGAGCGCGTTGTCCTGGAGGATCGTGCTCAGCTCGGTCCATTTGCGGTCGGTGCCTGAGTCGCGGACCTGCTTGGCAACCTTTGTCAGCTCGGCGAGTTCGAGCAGCTCGGCATTGAGTTCGTCAACCGTCTGGGCTGCTGTGGCGGCGTCGAGCAGTTCCTCTTCGATGTCCTCTATTTCCTCGGCGTTGTACTCGTCTGCATCCAGCGCACCAACGTCGATGCTGGGCTCCTTGTCGACATAGGTGCCGTTGAGGATTTCCTGCTTCTTGCGCTCCAGCCGTTCGGTGCGGCGGAGCAGGCTGCGGTAGATGGCCTCCGGGCTGGACGCCAGCCGGCGTTGCAGCACGGTCAGGGCGAATCCGACGGTGTTCTTGCGCTTGCCGCCGATATTGTCGGCGCGGTTCATGCCCTCACGCACATAGGAGGTGACCTGCTCGTAAAGGTCGTATTCCAGCGCGGTCAGCTCGTAGGGCACGGTCTCGGCAATACGTTCCGGGAAGAGCTTCTTGCCCTCGAAGGTGAGCAACTCTTCTTTGACCATGCGCCGCATAATGCCGCTGGTGTCGGCGGTCTTCTTGTGCTTGCCCTCGAAACGGTCACGGTCCAGCAGCGTCAGGAAAAGCTGGAAGTCTTCTTCTTTCCCCGAGTGCGGTGTGGCCGTCATCAACAGCAGGTGGCGGGTGATCGAACCGAGCAGCTCACCGAGCAGGAAGCGCTTGGTTTTCTCCAGCTTGGCGCCGAAGTAGTGGGCTCCCATCCGGTGAGCCTCATCGACGATGACCAGATCCCACTCTGTGTCCTTGAGCTGCTTTTGCAGCTCCTCGTTGCGGGACAGCTGATCCATGCGGGCGATCAGCAGCGGATTGGTCTCGAAGACGTTGAGGTTGACGTTGGCGTCGATGAGCTGATTGGTCAGCAGGTCGAATCGCAGTCCGAACTTGAAGAACAGTTCGTCCTGCCACTGCTCGACAAGCCCGCCGGGCGCGACGATGAGGCACCTTTTCACGTCGTCGCGGAGGATCAGCTCTTTGATGTACAGACCGGCCATAATCGTCTTTCCGGCACCGGGGTCGTCGGCGAGCAGAAAGCGCAGCGGGGTGCGGGGGAGAAGCTCTCCGTACACGGCGCGGATTTGGTGCGGGAGCGGTCGGACATCGCTCGTCGCGACCGCGAGCATTGGGTCGAACAAGCCGGCGAGCGTGATTCGTTGAGCCTCGGCAACGAGCTTGAAGTCTGTGGCATTGGCGTCGAATGCGCGACTTCCCGCCTGAGCCACGACGAGCTTGTCTTGGTCTGTTCGGAAGATCACCTGCTGGCCTAGGACACCATCATTGGTTTTGTAAGTCAGCTCCAGGGCGTCGGTCCCATGCCATTGGGCAAAGATCACCGTGATGACCTGAGCGGGAATCAATCCATCGATCCGCAGCCCGGGTTTGAGTTCTTCCAGCAGCATTTGTATCGTCCTACCCTCGACAGCCGACTCACGTTAGTCGATCGCTCCGACAAAATGCTGGTTTTCCGGCTGTCCTCCGCACGGTCAACTAATCTTCGCAGCGATCCCACAGACACAGAAGGCCAATGAATCGCGAAGAACGCCAACAGCTGCGGCTGATTACCGACGAGGTGGCCGCCTGGACGGCATCAGGCACGCAGGTGCGCGCGCAGCGCCGCGCGGTCGCCGAGGCGTCGCTGGCTGCCCGTGACGCGTTGCGCGGGCGGATCGTCGAGGTCGGGGAGCGCGAGGGCGAGTGGGCCTGGCGGGTCCTGCCGCTGTACGGGGGCGATACCGCCCTGCTGCGGGACCTGGCTGGCTACGACGCGCTGCCGACGATCAGCAACGACTTCCTGACAGCGTTGAAGCGGCTGACGACCGAGGTGCCCGCAGCCCTGCGCGACGTGCGTGCGCTCACCGGAGCGACCCGCTTTCTCCGTGGTGTAGCCGCGCGCGACAGGGGAACTCAAGCCGCACAATTCCTGACGGCATTCCGCGACTACTTCGTGGGCCAGGGGATGGCTGAGAACCTGGCCGAGTTGGTGGCGACGAGGCCGGCTGAGCCGCGGCCGATCACGGTGACCGATGCGCTGGCTGATCGGGTGGGCCTGGGCATGCGACTGGCCGACCTGGGCAGCTCGCCGCAACTGCTGGCGGCGAAGGCCTTGACCGGGCTGCCCGAAGCGATCGCAAAGGTCCAGGGCGCCCTGGCTGAGGACGCTCGCTGTCGGGACGCCGCGATGGAGGCCGGGACCGCGGTTCGGCGGGCTGAGACGCAGCGGTTGATCGCGGGCATGCCGGTGGATCGGCTCAAGGAAGCCACCCGGGAGAGGATTCGCACCGCGCCGCTGACCGATGCTGGTCTCAGAACGGTGGCGGATGTCCTGCGCTCCCCGGCGTTGCACCATCTTCCGGGCATCGGTGAAGTCTCGGCCACCCGGATCAAGGGTGCGGCACAAACCTTGTGGCAGACCACCTATGAGGAGATGCCGGTGCGGATCGACATCAGGAACCGGAGCGCCTCGGCGGCCGCGTTGTTGCGGCAGCTGCGTGTGTGGGACGCGGTGCGGAAGTCGATCGGCACGGCGACCGATCTGGATCGAGCCAAAGGTTTCGCCCCGTTGGGTACGGCCTTATATGGGCCCGTTGTGTGCGCTGTCGTGTTGTGCGCTGCGGGACGCACGGTAGCTCAGTTCGAGGAGTTGGCTCACGCTGTCGTCGAGCAGGCGCGGTTGATGTCCGATGCACGCGCGGCAGCGCGGGGCGGGGATGTGTGGGAGGACTTCCTGGGCCGGCCTGCCGACTATTTTGCGCTGCTGGCCGAGCTCGGCTTCATCACCGAGGACGCGGCGAAGGCGCACGGCGACCTCCCAGACGAGATCGTCGCGGCGGTGCGAGCACAAGACCTGCGCACTGACTATCTGTTGGCGTCGCTCCGTGGCTATCAGAGCTTCGGCGCTCGCTTTGCGTTGGTGCAGCGCAAGGTGATTCTTGGCGACGAGATGGGTCTCGGGAAGACGGTGGAGGCTATCGCGGTGCTGGCGCATCTGCGAGCCAAGGGTTCTCAGCATTTCTTGGTGATCTGTCCGGCAGCGGTGGTCACCAACTGGATGCGCGAAGTTGCCTCCAAGTCTAAGTTGCGCCCCCACCGCCTGCACGGCTACGAGCGGGGCGGGGCGGTTCGGGCGTGGGCCCGGAACGGCGGAGTCGCGATCACCACTTTCGAGACGTTGCCCTGGCTGCACGACCAACGCAGTGTGCCTTCTGACATCGGCTGCGTGGTGGTCGATGAAGCGCACTACATTAAGAACCCTGAGGCGGCTCGCACCCGCAATTCGCGGGTTTGCCTGGATGGGGCGGAGTGGGCGGTGCTGCTCACCGGGACCCCGCTGGAGAACCGGATTGAGGAGTTTCGCAATCTGGTTCTGTACTTGCAGCCGAAGTTGGTGATCGACGCAGATGAGTTGGCGCCACGCAAGTTCCGGCGCCAGGTCGCTCCGGCATATCTGCGCCGCAACCAGGAAGACGTGCTGACCGAATTGCCGGGTCTAGTCGAGGTCGATGAGTGGCTCGTTATGTCGAACGAGGATGCAGCCGCCTATCGCGACGCTGTTCAGGCGGGGAACTTTATGGCGATGCGGCAAGCTGCGATGATCCAGGGCGGCATGTCGAGCAAAATGCAGCGTCTCATCGAACTTGTCAAAGAAGCTGAGGACAACGGTCGGCGGGTCGTCGTCTTTTCCTACTTCCGCAACGTCCTGGATCGAGTAGCTCGCGAGATGCCAGGCCGGGTATTCGGTCCGCTGACCGGATCGGTGCCGGCGCACACACGCCAGGCCATGGTCGATGAGTTCTCCGGCGCCGGGCACGGGGCAGTGCTAGTGGCCCAGATCGTGGCCGGCGGGGTGGGGCTGAACATCCAGGCCGCCTCGGTGGTGGTGATCTGCGAACCCCAAGTCAAGCCGACCATGGAGTGGCAGGCGGTGGCCCGGGCCCGCCGCATGGGCCAGCTGGAGTCGGTGCAGGTTCATCGCCTGTTGTCGGAGGAAGGCGTCGATCAGCGGATCCGGGAAATCTTAGCCCGCAAACGCGAGCTATTCGAAGACTTCGCCCGTCGGAGTGCGACCGCCGACAGCGCTCCTGAGGCCTATGACATATCCGAAGCAGAATTGGCTCGCGAGGTCGTCGCCGCCGAGCGGGAACGGCTGTTCGGACAAACCACATGACGGCAGCTCATGTAACGGCTGCATTCTAACCTGCCGCTAGAAACTCCTCGAAACGTTCCGCGAGCCGTGCTTTGGATGGTCGATCAGCGCGTCGCTTGGGCAGTGCGATCTTGCGCTCGTTCATTTCCTGGAGACCATGCTGAAGCATCGGGCCGTCAACTTCACTCATAAGCTCTTTATTGATTCGGACGGTGTAGTCAGGCGATATGCCTAGCAGGTTTGCGTCGTAAGCCGCATGGTGGATCTTGCATAGGCTGAGTCCGTTTTCCACCGACGGGATGCCGTGCGGTTTGTCATCACCGACGATATGCGCGGCGTCGAGCAGTCTGCCGTGTCTGAGCTTGCATATCGTGCACTGTTGCTGATACGCAAGCATGATTCGCCCTCGAAATTCGGGCTGGTGCAGCCGCTGCTTGATTGCACGCAGCGCATACTCACGCTCGATCGGCTCGAGATGAAGCGGATCGGCTACCGACCTGAAGCTCTCGTCGAAGGCGATTAAGAATCGGCGGTCGGCGATGTCGTCCTTGATGACATATGCCGGGAAAACTGGAACGTACACGTTGGCTCTGATCTTGCGCAGCAGGATGATTGGGAGTCCCAGCTCGACTGCTCGCCGCAGCTTCCGGTTGTCCC
This sequence comes from Mycobacterium sp. IEC1808, assembly GCF_002101935.1. Lineage (NCBI taxonomy): Bacteria > Bacillati > Actinomycetota > Actinomycetes > Mycobacteriales > Mycobacteriaceae > Mycobacterium > Mycobacterium sp. IEC1808. The sequence goes on from NZ_LQPV01000016.1 coordinate 139,921, forward strand.
CGTCGTTGCTGCCTTTCCTGTAGTCATATGCAAGAAGCCCATCAGCAATTTGAATGTCAGGGTATGGGCCGTCCGGGCTCGATACAACGGACAGAGTGGCAAGCATGTCCTTCGGATTCCTAATGCCGCGGCTGTGATCGATTAGTCGAAGCGTGCGGTCACCGATCCGCAGAGATTCGAGTTGGGATCGCATGACAACGCCGTTTTCAGCGACGAGTTCAGCCAATCTGTCGAATATGAGGCGTCGGAGGTGCAGTTCGACTTGACTATCCACGGTCGAAGTTTGTCACATCCGCGCGTGTAAGAGGCCAGTTTGTAATGTCGTTCTCGCGTCGCCGGTTCAGGTCGGTAGAGTCCGCTGCACAAGCTGCAGTATGACGAAGCGGATGGTGAGGAAGTGCGCGTTCTCAACTGGAACATCAGCCATGGCGGCGGTTCGCGGGTCCAAGCGATCTGCCGCCATATCGAATGTGTTCGTCCGGACCTATTGACTCTCACGGAGTTTCAGACTCGAAACGAATCGAAGTTGCGCGCCCATCTGCAGGGGCTTGGTTATCCGTTCATCGAGACATCGGCTCCTGCGGGCCATCAGAATGGTCTGCTGGTTGCCTCGAAGTGGCGGCTTGATCATGGCCCCGAGCAGTACGCGCCCAATATTGATCGCGAACGGTGGCTCGCTGTTCGTCTGGCTCAGCTGGAGTTGGACGTGCTCGTTCTGCACATCCCAGGCACTCCAGACAACAAGTTCGAAGGTGGTTACGGCATCTCCGGTGTGAAGCGCAAGGAGTTGCTTTGGGAACGCACTATCGACTATGCCGTCGACCACAGGGACCGTCGAGCAATCATCATGGGCGACTTCAACACCGGCTTCAGAGTCGACGCCGAGGGCACGATGTTCAAAATGTCGGACTACATGACAAAGCTCGTCGAGATCGGGTTCGTCGACACGTGGCGCCACGTTCACACCCACGTCCGGGACTACACCTGGTACTCGAAACGCAAAGACAAAGCAACGGGGAAGTCTGAAGATCTCAACGGATTTCGGTTGGACTATATCTTCGTCTCACCAGCATTGCGGCACGGGATAGCAGACGTCGCAATCCTGCACGAACCTCGAAGGACCGGGGCTTCCGACCACGCCAGTGTGGTCGCGAACATCGACATGTCAGAACAAACCGCTTCGGGGATGGAACCCAAGCGTGAATCAACAACGGATAGCACGGAATGTATTGGCGTCCAACTCAATGACACCATTGACCCGAGAAGCTGGCCGTCGGACGCAGACGTCGCCGTGAGCGGGAAGCACCGCGTACGCTTCGACCTCGCGCCCGGCAGCCTCTGCGATATGAAATGCGGCCTCAACGGTCAGGGGTTCGTGCAGGACTTCCGACCCACGTATGTCACTGCGGAGTGGGCTGGTCCAGTTCTCAAGGAAGTTCAGATCTGGGGGCCCCGCGTCCTCCGAGACGGATCACTAGGCAAGCGCATCCTCGATCACCAATGGAAGAAGCCTGTCGCAGAAGGCGGAGTCGAGTACAGCGAATTACCACCCTCCGTTGCCGTACAACTAAGGTCTTACATCGCCGGTAACGGATTCGAGGCGCCGGCGCAATAATTCTCGCGACACTCCGGTTGATGGGCGTGCCGCATTAGACGGCGTCGATGGCTTTCGATCAGCCATCGTTGCCCTCAGCTAGCCTCACATTGGGCTGCCACACGCGTACAAGGGGCATCGATGAACGAACCGGGCGAGACCACCATTCGAGTGACCGGTTTCCAAGCCATCGGACGCGGTGTTGATCGCCCCGAACACGTTGTGGTGGCTGATGATGGTCGAGTTTTCGCCTCCGACAAAGCCTCAGCGGTCGCGGAACTCATCGATGAGAACACCATTCGACGTATAGGTAAGGCGGGCGGCGAGCCGAACGGGATCGCGCTCGACCGCGACGGCGACTTTCTGATTGCCAATTGGGGCTTGGGTGTGCTGCAGGATCTCGCCCCGGCGACCGGCGCGATCACGACGGTGTTGGGTGGAGAATTAGACGGGCGCCCGCTGCGATGGCTGAACTTCGTTCTGGTGGATTCCGTTGGGGCGCTGTGGTGTTCGGTCAGCACGTTGGCGGACGACCTCGTCAACACCATCGCGCGCGGCACCGCCGACGGGTTCATCTTTCGGGTCGCACCGGACCGCCAATCGGCGCAGGTGGTCGCCGACGCGGTGAACTTCCCTAACTGTATGGCGCTGGATCGCAGCGAGGACTACCTGTATGTGGTCCGCACGGTAGCCACCGACGTGGTGCGGTTTCCGGTCCGGGGCGAAACACTCGGGTCGCCAGAGCGATTCGGCCCGCCGCTGGGGGGCCGGCGCCCCGACGAGTTCGGTCCCGATCACGGCCGGTTCCTGGCCGACCCACAGGTGAGTCGCCGGTGGGGGATGGCCGACGGATGCGCGTTCGACGCCGAGGGAAACCTCTGGGTGACACTCGTTCTGGCGAACAGGATCGTGGCGATCAGCCCGGACGGGCGGCCGCAAACGGTACTCGAGGACCCAGACGGCACATTACTAAGCGCCCCGACCAGCATCGCCTGGGGCCGCCAAGACATGCGCGACATCTACATCGGCTCGATCACGACCCCGTACGTCCTCAAAGGCAGAAGCTCGGTGCCGGGCCTGCCGATGGTGCACCAGCGCTAGCCGCCCGACGGCCCGGGCCTCATGAAGTCCGGCAGCGCCTGGTCCGGGTCTGAAGGGATCCTCGATTCCGGCAGCCCCCACAGCTGCCGAATCGTCGCACCGCCGTCGACCACGAGCGTCTGGCCAGTGATGCGGGCGGCCAGCTCGGAGGAGAGAAACAGCGCGGCGTTGGCGATGTCATGCGCGCGGGGCGCCGCCAGCGGGTTAATTCCGTTGACGGCGTATTCGTTTGGCGGCTGGTCCTCGTTGCCGGTGCCCACATTGCCCGGCGCGACGGCGTTGGCGCGAATGCCGTAGCGCCCCAGTTCGTCGGCGAAGGTCTTGACGAGCGAGATGACGCCGGCCTTGGCGGCGCCGTACGCGGCGTGGTAGGTCGCCGCCGCGATGCCGTCGACCGAGGCGATCGCCACCAGCGACCCGCCGCTGCGCTGCGCGATCATGTACCTCCCGACGGCTTGGAAGAGGTAGAACACCTGGGTCAGGTTGTAATGGATCGCCGCGTCCCACAACTGGTTGCTGGTCTCCTCGACCTTCGACCAGGTGGCACCGCCGATGATGTCGACGCAGATGTCGACCCCGCCCAGCGCCGCGACGGCGTCGTCGATCGCCCGACCGACCTGTACGGGGTCGGTCATGTCGGCGACGATCGGGACGGCCTTGCCTCCCCGGCTGGCGATCTCGTCGGCGATGCGATGCGCGCGCTGCTCGTCGATGTCGATACAGGCCACCGATGCGCCCGCATCGGCGAGGGCCAACGACGTGAACCAGCCATGGCCCGCGCGCTCCGGGATGTACCCCGCCCCCGACACCACGGCGCGCTTGCCGGACAGCCCCAAATCGGTCACGGCCGACCTCCATTGCGCCCCAACGAGTCAGCCAGTGCTGGCCGACGGTCGTACTGGGGCAGTATCGAGACGGCGTCGACCGCTGTCAATCACGGCCCAACGAGCCCGACCGAAGACAAGCCGCTTATGCCGGCTCCTCATCCGCGGATCGTCCCATCGGCTCCCAGCGTCCTTCAGGTTGCGCGAGGCGGTCGGCGATCACGTAGAGGGTTTCGAGGTTGTGTCCGTATCCGAAATGGCTGCTATGGACTTCGACGTTTTCGGTCCGCGGCGCGGGCAGGCTGGTGCAGCACCGCCATGACACGATCCCGTCGGTCTTGCTGTAGATGCAGGTGGTTGGCACCGTCAACGGCTGCTCGCGCCTGATGCGGGCGGCTTCCGAGACGGCCGATGTGGCGCTCGCACCCCGGTTGAGCAGCTGCCACATGCGCCAGGCATGGGTAGCCCGGTGATCGCCGCGGAACGGGGAACCCAAAGTGATCACCGATCGCACATCATCGGGGAACGCGCGCGCCAACTCGCGGGCATAGATGCCGCCTGCGCTCCAGCCGATGACGCTGACCCGCCGTCCGTGGCGCGACCGCAGCTGGTGAAGACGCGCCGGCAGCTGCTCTTTCATGCTGGGCCGGTACCCCAGGTTGACACCGAGGCGCCAGTCGTGAGCGTGATATCCCAGCTCGCGCAGCGCGCCGCGCAGGAACTGAGTTGATCGCGCACCGGCCAGAAACCCCGGAAGCACCAGCACCGGGTGTCCGTCGCCGCGGGGCCAACGCGCGATCACGTCACGGGAAAGCTGCGCCACCAGGTATTCGGGGATGGCCCGCAGTTCAAGCGCGCGCAGCCAGTTGCCCGGCGCAGTCGCGCCAACGGCATCGGGCACGCCTTCGGCTTCGGGGCTGCCCACTCGATCAGAAACAGAAGGCATAGCTGGTGTCTCCTTACTGCACACACTTGCCGGCGCGTCACGACCAGCATTGCACTCACAAAGCCGGATCGTCAGGAGGTCTCGACCGCTGCCAGCGATGGCTCAATGCGCCGCCGGCGTCGACGCCGCGCCGTCTGGCTCGTCATCGGTGGCATTGCCCCGGAACGGACTCGCGACGTGTGCGCCCAAACCAACCAGCCCTCGGCCGACGGCAGCCAGCGCGCGGCCCGTGGTGGTGCCAACCGCCCCGATGGTGGCGAAGGCGGCGTCGAACACGCTCGGAATGTGGAAGTCCTCCCACGTCTCGACCTGGTGGTGGCGCGCCTCGGCGAAACGATCGAGCTCGTCGCGCACCGCGCGGCGCTGCCTGGCCAACTCTCGCACCGCCCAGAACCGGAAGCCGTCGAGCACCGCCGGCTTGGCGAACCGGTCGAGGATTTCCTTGGCGCTGGCGTAGATGTCGACGTCTTGGCGCAGATGATGGTCGACGAGCTCGCGGGCCTCGTCGATCGCCCGCAGCAGCTGCTCGGGCTGCGTGGCCTCGATGCGCGCGAGGTTCAGCCGCTGCCATTTGTGCAGCGCCCCCTCGGCGATCACCAGCAGGCTCAGGGTTTCGCCAAGGCGGTTGTCGCTGACCGCGTTTCGCAGCTTCTCGGCGCGGTGCTGCACGCCCAGGGTGGGATCGAGCGACGCCAGGATGCGCCGGACGTGGTTGCGCAGTTGCTCGACGGTGACGTTGAGCGCCGGCCCCAGGACGGCCACCGACTCCCAGTAGGCATCGGGGAGCGAGCCGTACTTGTCCAGCGAGTCAACCATCCGCGAGATCGTCAGGCTGTTGCCCAGCACGTCGCCGGCGCGCTGTGCCCGGGCGACCTCGAGCACCGAGTCGACCTTGTCCTCCACGCGCCGGACGGCGTCCTCCACCTGGGCGACCGCAGACGTCAACGCCATCTGGACCGCGATCATCTGCGCCGACGCGATCGCTTCCGGACCGAGCACCGCCGGTCGCCACTGCAGGGGCGCGAGGAATTCAGCGTTCGTCAGCACCCGAAAGACGCCGTCGCCCACGGGAATTAGATTGCCGTCCTTCAACGCGTTCAGGCTGTCGCGGTGCAGCTGCACGTACTTGCCGGAGTCGGCCAGCAGCGAGGTCAGCCCGGCGAGCCCGCTCGCCGCGTTCGCGAACGAGCCGCCGTCGATCCCGGCGACCCGCATCGCCTGCCCGGCGGCAGCCCGCAGCCGCGCCAGATACGACTCGACGGCGGCGGGGTCACCGCCGACCAGCAGGGCCTCGTCGTGCAACGACACCACGACCTCGTCGGTGTCGGTCGTCTCGGATGTGCTCACGGGGCACCCCCAAAGATCCGTCGGCGCGCATGCGAGCGGGCCGAGAGTGAGCGGGTGTTGCTGGACCAGCGAGTGCGGACGTTACACCGAGGTTTCCGGGCGAACCCCCGCTTCGCCGCCTATTCAGGAGGAATTCATCGGGTCCGCGGAGGGGGCTTGGCCCATGGCGCGTCGCGGCAAATTGAGGGCTGTCCGCCCAGCTGCGGATGTGGAACCATTTGGCAAATGAAGGACGACGATCCCGAAAAGCGGATCCGCGAGTTAGAACGAGAGCTTGCCGACGTCACGCGGCCCCCGCAGAGCCCGCCCCCGTACACGGGAGGCGAGTCCTACACCGAGAACCCGCCGCCGTACACGGGCGGCCCGACGTACACCAGCGCCCCGACCTACAGCAGTGGCCCGACCTACACGGGTGGCGGGCCATTCCCCTGGGGTGCCCCGCAACCGCGGCGCAAGTCGTACCCCTGGTACCTCGTCCTTGTCCTGGTCGCGGTCGTGGTGCCGATCATCATCAGCCTGGTGATGACGTTCGCCAGGTCGTCCTTCAGTAGTTCGATCTCGAGAGGCGGCGCCGGCAAGACAACGTCCAGCGGTCCCACCGCGGTGCCGTGGGGCGGCGAGCTGCGCGTGAGCGACAACTCGCAGGCCAGGACGATCTCCTGCAACAACGGCAAGCTCACGCTGGCCGCGTACGACAGCAAGTACGTGGTCACCGGCCACTGCGCCAGCCTCACCATCGGCGGCTACGACAACAACGTCACCGTCGACAACGCCGACGCCATCGAATCGACCGGGTACAGCAACGTGGTCCGCGTCGACACCTGCAACGACGGCAACCTGAAGATCTCGAGCTACGGCAACGAATTCAACGTCACCGGGCACTGCGCCGGTCTCGCGATCTCGAGCTACAACAACAAGGTCAACGTCGACAGCGTCGACGCCATCACCGTCTCCGGGTACAGCAACAACATCACCTACCACACCGGCACGCCCAAGATCACAAACTCGGGCTACGACAACAACATTCAGCAGGGCTGAATCGGCGACGGTAGGTGAGCCGCGGAATTGATAGCGCATGCGCTATCAATTCCTGGAACCACCCCACCCCTCAAACCCGGCCCCACGATGTACGGCGGCGCCGCACTGGCGTAACGTCTGAGAACGAGCCGTTTCGTTGTCAGCGCTGCTCATCCACGGATGGCATCCACAGGCAATGCGATTCCTCCGTCGCCCCAGCGCCCCGGGGCGGTCGATGCCGACCGTGAAGGAACTGCCCGTGGATATCGCAGTATCGATGCCTCACCTACGGGGCCGACACGGAACCAATCCGATACGAGTGTGCGTGGCACGCGAATTGGGCCACGACATCGACGGCGCGTGGTGGCCGCGCGTGGACCGCATCGCGAACGAATTGCCCTCCCTGGTTTCCGTTCTGACCCCGCTGCTCGGGGACATCAAATCCATCAACGTCAACTGGTCACCGCTGCAACGACCGCCCGACCTGAATTGGCCGGGCTGGGAGCACAAGCGACAGCACGTGATGACCATCAACGGGTGGGATGCGTGCGCGAACCTCCTGGTGGTGCCGTATGCGACCAACGCCGCGCTCGCCCAGATGGTGCTACGCCTGGCCGCCGACCTGCCGATCGACTGCGCCGACCGCAACAAGCGCGCGTACATGACCGCCGGTTCGATTCTGTGCGCGGCACAGCGGCAGTGCGACCTGTCGGCGCCGACACAGGCCTGACCGAGACAGCCCCGTAGATAACAGAGCGGACGCTCTGTTATCCTGCCCATGTGCCTCGCCCTCGCGTCCACGACCAGGATCAGATCCTTGATGCCGTGGAGTTGTTGGCGGCGCAATCCGGTCCCGTCGCCGTCACGATCCGCGCGATAAGCGACGCGACCGGCGTGTCCAACGGCGCGCTCTACCACTCGTTCGGTTCGCGCGCGGGCCTGGTGGGCCGCGCCTGGCTGCGGGCCGGGCACCGATTCCTCAGCGCGCAAGGCGAATTGATCGACGCCGCGCTCGACGGCGACGCCGCCGACGCGGTGGTGGCCGCGGCCGAGGCGGTGGCGGTGTTCGCCGAGCAGTATCCGTACTCCTCGCAGCTGATCCTCACCGTGCGCCGCGACGAGCTGCTGGGCCCCGACACCCCGACCGAGCTCGCCGCCCAGCTGCGCGACCTGGACCGCCTGCTGGTGCAGGCGATGATTCGCCTCGCCCGCGCCCTGTGGGACCGCAAGGACGCGACGGCCGTCGACGTCATCACCATGTGCATCGTCGACCTTCCGAACGCAATCCTCTTGGAACGCAAGCGAATTCACGATCCAGACGCCCGAGCACGACTGCGGGCCGCGGTCCGCGCCGCGCTGGCCGTCGGCCCGCCGCCGTTGCGACGCAGAAGCACAGAAAGGAACACAAAATGACACCAACACTGGCCTGGGACGACAAGATCGCCGTCGTCGACCTCGGCGAGGACGAAAACCGGTTCTCGCCGGAGTTTCTCGACGCCATCAACGCCCACCTCGACGAGATCGAAAAGGCCGGTGCCCAGGGCCTGGTCACCACCGCGCGCGGCAAGTTCTACACCAACGGGCTTGACCTGGACTGGCTTGGCGCCCACGGCGACCAGACGCAGTCCTACGTCGGGCGGGTGCAGGCGTTGCTGGCCCGCGTCCTGACCTTCCCGACGCCGACCGCCGCCGCCGTCACCGGGCACGCCTTCGGCGCCGGCGCCATGCTCGCGATGGCCCACGACGTGCGCGTGATGCGCGCCGACCGCGGCTACTTCTGCTTCCCCGAGGTCGACATCAGGATCCCGTTCACCGACGGCATGGCCGCGCTGATCCAGGCCAAGCTCACCCCCCAGGCGGCGATCGCGTCGATGACCACCGGGCGACGCTTCGGCGGCCCCGAGGCCGTCGAGTTCGGCATCGTCGACGCCACCGCGGGCGAGGGCGAGGTGACCGCCGCCGCCGTCGACCTGTTGCGCCCGTTGTCCGGCAAGGACCCCGGCACACTCGGCGCGATCAAGCAAACCATGTTCCGCACCGCGGCGCAGGCCTTGACCAACGCCTGAATCTATTCGCCGGAGAACCGCTCCCACGCGGACTGGCGCGTAATGCCCAGCGTCTGACCGACTTTGGCCCAGGTGATGCCGCGCCGGCGCAGCTCGCGCACCCAGGCGCGCAGGTCAGCCTCGACCTGCTGGGCCACCACTGCCATGCGGGGGATGTGGTCGAGCATCTGCTGGTCGCTCCACGACTCCCAGATCGGCATCCGTAGCTCGTTGGGCTTGTCGCGGTACTCGTCGATGATGGCCTGGGACAGGTCGATGCATTCGTTGCAGATCTGCACGCCCGGCCCGGCGACCAGCTTGTCGACCTCGGCGTTGGACTTGCCGCAGAACGAACACCAGATCTGTGCTGTCTGCTTGGTGGGGCTCATGGGGACTCCCAGTTGTCAGGATCTTCCTGACACGGTACGACGTCAGGGCCGCCCTGACAAGAGCTTGTGTCTGTCCGGCAGTCGGCCGAGGATGCTTCAAGTCAGCCATCGGCATCGAGTGGAAGGCGGTCGTCATGCTCGCGGTCATCGCAACCATTCCGGTGGGTCAGCTTCCGGTCAGGGTCGTCGTCAGCTCCGACGGCGCCCACGCCTATGTCGTCAATCTTGACGGCGCCACCGTGTCGGTGATCCAAACCGCGACGAACACGGTGACCGCGACCATCCCAGTCGGCAACTTTCCTGACTCACCCGTCCTCAGCCACGACGGCGCTGCGCTGTATGTCCTGACCCTGCTCGCCAGTGGCGACGGCACGCTGTCGGTTGTCGACACCGCCTCCAACGCGGTGACCAAGACCATGACCGTCGGCGACAAACCGCGAGACCTGACGATTCATCCCGACGGCACCCGGCTGTATGTGGCGTGCGTCGGCAACAACACGATAAAAGTCGTCGACATCGCTACGAAAACGATCACCGGGACGATCCCTCTCGGCAGCACGCCCGGCACCCCCGACGGGTGGAAGTTCAGCCACGACGGCGCGCGCCTCTACCTCATCAACACCGACGGCGACGCGATATCGGTCCTCGACACGGCCAGCCACGCCGTCACCACGGTCGGGGTGATGGGACGCCCATACGGCATCGCCCTCAGCCCCGATGACACCCACGTGTATACGGCCAATCAGCCGGACATCACTTCCCCCCCATCCACCGCCGGATCCGTGTCGGTGATCGACACCGCCTCCAACACCGTGATCGCCAATATCCCGGTCGGTCTGGCTCCTGCCGGGATTGCGGTCCGGCCCGACGGCGGCGTCGTCTACGTCACCGACATCGACAACGGCACGGTGACGGTGATCGACACCGCGACCAATACGGTGGTTGTCACCATCCCCGTCGGCAACTACCCGGCAGACCCAGTGATCAGCCCCGACGGCAGCATGTATTTTCCCGATGTCAAGGACAACACGGTGGCGGTGATCGACACGACCACCAGCGCCTTGAGTGAGATCATCCCCGTCGGCAAAGCTCCGACGTACCTCGCGGTGAGCCCGGACGGGTCGCGCGTGTACGTGCCCAACGCGTACGACAACACCGTGACGGTGATCGCCCGCGAATCCCATTGGAAGACACCCGGTCTCGTCGGACATCTGATCGGCGGCTTCGCCGTCAACGGCGGCGGCTGGCTGGTCATCGGCAACCACTTCTACAAGGTCCCACCGCGTCCCATCGCCGCGGCCGCGATCGCGCGCGCGGCGGCTCCCTTCCTCGGCGCTCCGATCGAAAACCGCGAGTTGGGAGAGCAACTCCGAAACCTGCGCTAATCCCTGGTGATTTCGCACACCGCGCTGAACCAAGTCTCCCCACGATCCGTGTGCAGTGTGTCGCACTGCCCAACGATGTTTGGAGACTTGGTGATCAGAAGCGTTCGTCCTCTCGGCGCCCTAGAACGGCTTTTCTACCGCTACGGCGAACACAACCCCGACCATTTCCTGTTGGTCGCCGAGTTCGGCGAGGTGCTGACCGCGGACCGGCTGAAACGTGCGTTGGCGGCCGTCCAGCACCGACATCCCTTGTTGTCAGCGCATGTCGAGGACCGGCCAGGCATTCGCCTGGGTTTTTATCGCGCGGCGACCGTCGCACCGATCGAGTTGAGCGTCCGCCGCGGCGTGGGCTGGTCGTGGCATGCCACCGCGGCCGAGGAGCTCAGCCGGACGTTCGACCGTTCGCGCGCGCCGCTGATGCGGGCGTCGTTGGTGCAGGGATCCGCGAGCAGCGCATTGTTGCTGACGTTTGACCACACCATCGCCGACGGGATTTCCTCCGTGCTGGTTCTCGAGGACGTGATCGCCGCGCTCAACGGCGAGGTGTTGCCGAATTTGCCTGTGCCGCAATCCCAGGAGCACATCATCGCCGGCACCCTGGGCGACATCGATCCGCTCGATCCCGCCGAGCTGCCCGACGACCCGAGGATGCGAACGCCCAGTGCCATCCGGCCCTTCGACGGCGCCCTGACCAATGTGCACACGATGGCCATCGGGCCGCTGGAAACCGCGCGGTTGGTCGAGCGCTGCCGGGCGGAGCGCACCACGGTGCACGCGGCGATGGTGGTGGCGATGTGCCGGGTACGCGCCGCGCTGTGCGGCGAAGACTTCGTGCGCGTGCTGAACCCCATCAACTTCCGCGCGCTGATCGGAGTCGAGCGGGATTGCGGGCTCTACATCCAGTCGACGTGGACGGGGCTGTCCCCACTCGACGGCGCTGCGTTTTGGGAGCAGGCGCGCGCGACGACCGCCCACCTGGAGGTGGCCAGGTCGGCGCGCGGGATTCGCACGGCGTCGTTGGCTATTCAGGAGGCGGTGCCCGTCGACGCCGAAGCCCGCCACGCCGAGGAACTGTTCAGTCAGCTGTTCCCGTGGGAAATGCTCATCAGCAATCTGGGCGTGCAGAACCTCGATGGCGACGGCCCGCTGCGGCCCACGGCCGTGTGGGGACCGGTGGTCCAGAGCCAGACCGACGGTGAGTACGTCACCGGGATCACCACCTACGACGGCACGCTGCGGATGGTGACCTGTGGCTACAGCGTGCCGACCACCTTCCTGAAGAGCGTCTGCGCCGCCTTGCTGGCCGCCGTCGACGAGACATAGCAGTTGTTACCATCGCGCGGGTGAGCGAGCGGCCCGTTTCACGGCGCGACGTGCTGAGGTACGCCGGCGCCGCGCCGGCATTACTGGGGACGGCCTTGGCCGCCGCGCCGCGCGCGGGCGCCGGCATCGCCGGCATGGGCGTCTTCCTCGACCCGGGCCACAACGCCGTGAACGACGCCTCGATCAACCAACAGGTGCCGAACGGCCGCGGGGGCACCAAGGAATGCCAGACGTCGGGCGCCGCCACCGACGGGGGCTACCCCGAGCACGCGTTCACCTGGGCGGTGGTGGGGCTGATCAATGGATCGCTCAACCAAATGGGCGTGCGCACGCAGCTGTCCCGAGACAACGACAGCTCCGTCGGCCCCTGCGTCGACGCTCGCGCGGCGGCGGCCAACGCGATGCACCCCGACGCCATCGTGAGCATCCACGCCGACGGCGGGCCGGCGTCCGGCTCGGGCTTCCACGTGAACTACTCCAGCCCGCCGCTGAACGACGTGCAGGCCGGCCCGGCCGTCCAGCTCGCGCGCACCATGCGGGATGCCCTGGTGCAGGCGGGCTTTCACCCGTCCACGTATATCGGCTCGGACGGCCTTTACGGGCGCGCGGACCTCGCCGGGCTCAACCTGGCCCAGTACCCGGCCGTCCTGATCGAGCTGGGCAACATGAAGAACCCGGACGAGGCCGCGCGGATGCAGACCCCCGACGGCCAGGCGAAGTACGCCGCCGCCGTCACGGCGGGGATCGTCGCCTTCCTGAACGCCAAAGGCCCGGCCTAGCGGCTCAGGTGCCGAAGCCCCCGCTGGGCGCCCCGGGCGTCGCCGCGTTGCCGCCGAGGTGGCTGGCCGCGAACGCCGCGCCCTTGTCGATCATCTCCCCGTCGGAGGCGTAGGTGTTGTGCGCCGCGAAGTTCATCCCGTCCGAGCACACCGGGTCCTCCGGCACACACACCTTGATGGTCTTCGCCTGATACAGCGGGCCGATGGCGACCGGGGGCTGGTTGAGGAAGTTCATCGCGCGGACGTTGGGCATGCCGAAGAGCACGACCGAGGAGACGTGATCGGCCACGGAAGGGTCCATGGGTTTCGGCACGGTCGCGGGGTCGACCCCGTCCGGGACGGCGGCCGAGGTGACGAACCCCATGACGGCCGCGCCCTGCGAGTAGCCGCCGAGCACCATCTTGGTGTTCGGGCAGCTCTTCGCCATGTCCTCGACGTGGAAGCCGGCGTCCTTGATGCCGTCGAGGCCGGTGGCCCACTCATTGCTGGCGGGGTAGTTGACGGGATAGACGTCGAGCGACCGTCCGCCGATGCGCGAGCGCAGGTTGTCGACGAATGCCTGTCCGGTCGGCCCGACGCCGGGGTCCTCACCGGTGCCGCGGGCAAAGACCACCTGGACGTCCGGACATTGGGCGAAGGCTAGGGGGATGGCGGGCGCGACAACGGTGGCGCCGATGCCCGACACCGCCGCTGCCGTAGAAACAGCGATGCGAGTTATTTGACGTGCGATCATGCCAAAATCTTGCCCAGATGAGCAGGGCCCCAAACCTGGGAATTTCCTTGAACTTTCATGAAGCTTCTCTGGTAACGCGAGTCGTCAGGCGGCGTCGAGGAATTGATTCAGCGCCTGGACACATTCGGTGGGGCGATCGCGTACGAGCCAGTGCCCACAGGGCTCGAGGACTCGCACCTGTCCGTCCTGGACGAGTCGCGAGGCTCGGATCGAATCGGCCACCGGCACGAGCCTGTCGTCGCGGCCGGCCAGGATCAGCGTCCTGGCCGTGATTCGCGGCAGCCTGGACACCAGCGACAGGCCGTCCGGTCCTGCGCCGAAGGCCCATCGTTGCGTGGCGGCGAACGCTTCGCCCGCATGCGGGAGCTTGCCACTGACGATGACCGCGTCGATCAAGTCGTCGGACAGCGCCGAGGCGTTCGTCATGCCGAGGCTGGCGCGCAACTGCGCGCGAACAGGCCCGCGACCCAGGCTCACCGCGAGCTTGTTCATTCGCTTTCCCAGTCCTGGATGGTGGGCGACCCACTCGGCGGTGCGCATGAACTTGAACTTCTCGGTGATGCCGCCGGGATTGATCGCGACGACGCGACGCACCACCTCGGGACGGGTGATGGCCATCTCGAGCGTGATCCAACCGCCGAGCGACAGCCCCCCGAGATCGACCCGGTCGAAGCCGTAGGCGCGAATCAGGTGGGCGACCCAGTCGGCGTACCACGGGATGGAAAACGACGACTCCGGGAACTCGGTTTCGCCGTATCCCGGGAGGTCGGGGGCGATGACGCGCCGGCGCTCGCCGAGCGCAACCAGCGCCGAACCAAACGACACCAGCGCCGAGTCGAGGCCACCGCCGTGCAGCAGTATCAGCGGGGTGACGCCGTTGCGGGGGTCCACCTCGAACACCCGGGTGCGGATGCCTTGAACGATGACGTCGCGGCTCTCAACCCCGGAGGGGACATGCAGGGCGTTCATCGCTAGACCAGTTGAGCGACCATCGTCACGACGATGAGCACCAGCACGGCGGCCCCGATGCCGTACACCTGCCGGCGTGGGGTGACCCGCGCCGGCAGCGGCTGCCGCTGCAGCGTGCGCTGGCGTTGCACCGCGATCAGGTAGGTGGCCAGCGCGACGACGGCGGCGAGAAGGGCGGGGACCAACTGCCACGGCCCGACGGGGCCGTGCAGGTTCCTGATCATCAGCAGCGCGCCGTTGGCCAGGAACGCGAAGGCCGTTCGCGTCCACGCCAGGGTCGTCCGGTCGGCCGGCTCGTTAGCCCGCGGATGGACTGTCGGCGTCGCGTCGCTCAACCCATGACCGCCTTGGCGATCACGAGCCCTATCGCGACCAGCCCCACCACGCTGAGGCCCACCGCGAGGTAGGCCGGGGTGGGATGGCGCGGCAGCGGATCGCCGTGCCGCATGGCGACATCCGCCTGCCGCCAGCGCACCAGACCCATTCCGCTGGTGAGGGTAGCCAGCACGGCGAGCCCGATGCCGAGCGCGCGCCGCGCCCCGGGCACGGTCAGCTCCGGAACCAGCTGAACCAGGGCGACCGCCGCGGCGAGCAGCCCGAGCGCGGTGCGCTGCCAGGCCAGGAAGGTTCGCTCGTTGGCGAAGGTGAAGCGGTAGTCGGGCTCGCGCTCGTCAGGTTCGGCCACGAACTACCCGCCTCGGCATGGATGGTCAAGCGTTTCGACGTGGCAGATTTTAGCCTGCATGATGAGGCGTGTGGTCAAGGCGCTGTTGTTCGACGTGCAGGGCACGGCGACGGATTTTCATTCGACCGTGTGCGATGAGGCGGCGCGGATCAGCGCGGGCCGGCACCCTCAGGCCGACTGGGGCGACTTTGTGCGGCGTTGGCGCGCAGGCTACTTCGCGGCTTTGGACGGCGCGCAGGGGAGCGGCTGGGTCTCCGTGCACTCGGTGTATCGGCGCGCTTTGGATGCCGTCCTGTCCGACGGCGGCATCGCGGGGTTCTCGGACGCCGAGCGCGACGAGCTCACCTTGGCCTGGCAGCGGCTGCGGCCGTGGCCGGACGTGGTGCCCGGGCTGACGCGGTTGAAGCGCTTGTACACGCTGGCCACCCTGTCGAACGCCGATGTGTCAGCGGTGGTCAACATCTCCAAGCGCGCGGGCCTGCCCTGGGACGCGATCTTCGCCGCGGAGATGGCCGGGGTGTTCAAGCCGGACCCGGCGATCTATGGCATGGCCGCGACCTACCTCGGCCTGCAGCCCGCGGAGATCATGATGGTGGCCAGCCACAAGTACGACATCCGCGCGGCGGGCGGGCTGGGTTTTGCGACGGCCTTCGTCGCGCGGCCGCTGGAGTTCGGGGCCGACGGCGACGCCGACGTGGCCTACTCCGACGAGTTCGACGTCAACGCGTCCGACTTCCTGGACCTGGCAGCACAACTGGGCTGCTAGCGGCCGGTCTATGCGGAAGTCAGTGCGGGGTCCGGCTTTTCCGACGACATCGACAGGAAGCCGCGCACGCAGCGTGCGGCGAGCAACCAGTTGGCCGGCTTCTTCATGTCCAGGCCGCCCAGCAGCTGCTTGATCATGGTCAGCGTGTCGAAGTAAATGCGTTCGCAGACAAGCGTTTCGGCGTCGTCGAACACGAAGTAGGCGTTCATCCGGACCCGGAAGCGGCTGCCGGTGGGCGGCACCTTGCCGAGGTATCCGCGGTGGGTGCCCATCAGCCAGAACTCGACGATCACCGCGTCGGCGCTGTGCCGCAGCGCGATGATCTCGTGGTCCTGGTCGGGGAACGCGGTCCTCGTATAGACGTAGTAGCCGCGCACCGCCTCGTCGCCGTCGTGGACGATCATCTGCGGGATCAGTTCGTAATGCGGGTGTGGGAACGTCGCCAGCACGTCGTCCCAGGCCTGGCGGACCTCGTCGTGAAAGTGGTCGAGCACGAGCTTCTCGCGGGCGGCCAGCACGTCGGGGGAGGGAAACGCGGGAATGGTCACGTCGGTCACGCTGGTCAGCGTAAACCCGGGTTCGGTGCTTCTGGGATGCCCGGCTCTGCGAAGGGGTGTGGCTGTCTCAAAACTTGATAGCGCATGCGCTATCAAATTTTGAAGGGTGATACCCGTTCTCAGAGAGATCCGAGGCGATGCTCAGCTCCTTGGCGTCCACGCGACCGGCAGCCGCTTGATGCCGTGGATGAATTGCGACAGCAGCATCGAGGGTTCCTCGACCGCGACGATGTCGGGGATCTCGCGGCGCAATTCGTCGAACACGACCCGGATCTCGCGGCGGGCGAGGTTGGCGCCCAGGCAGAAATGGGCGCCGCCGCCGCCGAAGCCGAGATGCGGGTTGGGATCGCGGGCCACGTCGAACATCCACGGGTTGGCGAACTTTGACTCGTCGCGGTTGGCCGAGTTGTACCACAGCGCGGCCTTGTCGCCGGCCGCCAGCTTGACGCCGCTCAGCTCGGTGTCGCGGGTCACGGTGCGCCGCATGTAGACCACCGGGGAGGCCCACCGCACGATCTCCTCGACGGCGGTGGGGGCCAGGCCTTCGTAGTTGGCCCACCACTTCTCGCGCTCGTCGGGGTAGCGCGACAGCGCCAGCACGCCGTGGCTGATCGCGTTGCGCGTCGTCTCGTTGCCTGCGACGACCAGCAGGATGAAGAACGACGCGATCTCCTGCGACGTCAGCCGCTCGCCGTCCACCTCGGCCTCCACCAGGCTCGTCGTCAGGTCGTCGTGGTGGTTGACGCGGCGATCCTCGGCCAGCGCGGCGGCATAGGCGCCGATGTCCATCGAAACCTGCGTGAACTCCCCGAAATCGGTCGACAGGTCCGGGTCCCCGAACCCGAGAATGACGTTGGTCCAATGGAATACGCGCTGATGGTCCTCCTCGGGGATGCCCATCATGTCGCAGATGATCTGCAGCGGCAGCGGCCCGGCGAGCTCGCTGACCAGATCGGCCTCGCCGTCGGGATGATTGGCGATCAGCGACGACACCAGCCGGTGCGCCCGCTCGCGCACCGAGGCCTCGATGCGGGCCACCACCTTCGGGGTGAACGCGCGGCTGACGATCGAGCGCAGCCGCTGGTGCCGGGGGTCGTCCGTCACGATCATCGAGCCGAAATACTCGGCCAACTCCGGCATCTGGTCGCCGATCGTGATGCCGCCGGCGGAGCTGAAGATGTCCGGATGGCGGCTGGCGTAGTGCACGTCGTCGTGCTTGGTCAGCGCCCAATACCCGTTGCCGGCCTCGAACCCCTCGTACTCGACCGCCGGCCAGAACGACAGCGGCGCCTCGCGGCGCAGCGTGGCGAAGGCGCCGTCGCGGTAGTCGTCGTCGTACCCCCAGAACTCGAGCGACTCGAGATGAATGTCGGCCAGCGGGATCTCGGGCGGCGGCGCCCCGTTCGCGCGAGTCGCGATGCCTGTCTTGAGTGACACGGTTGGGCCGCTGTCAGTGCGTACACACGGTTCTGGCCGGCGTTCCCGTCGTCGCCGTCGCGTCGCTGACGACATTGCCGTCGAGCTTGATCTTGCACGAGATGGGACCCGGCCCCTGGGCGCTGATCACGAACACCTCGCCGCCGTAACCGGTGAACTGCGTCGACCAGGGCAGCTTGGCGTTCACGGCGTGCAGCTGACCGTTGTCGGTTTGATACGAGATGTATTCGGCGACGGCCGGGCCGCTCACCTCGTAGGTGACCCTGGGATTTTCGGGCCCGGCGTTCGCGACGCCGCACCCGGTTGCGAGCCCGACGCCGATCGCGAACAGGATCGACGGCCCGCGCAGATGACTGGTCATGGTTTCACATCGTGTCACCACGAACATCGCCTGGTCTATAGGGTGAACCGGGGGCTAATGGTCAGGAAGGTGTGTATGTCGGGACACGACCCAAAGCGCGTGGTGGTCTGGGGCACTGGATTCGTCGGCAGCATGGTGATCGCCGAGATCGTCAAGCATCCACTGTTCGAGTTGGTGGGCGTCGGCGTCAGCAACCCCAACAAGATCGGCCGCGACGTGGGCGACATCTGCGGGCTGCCGGAACCGATCGGCATCGTCGCGACCGACGACGTCGACGCGCTGATCGCGCTGCGCCCCGACGCGCTGGTGCACTACGGCCCGACGGCCATGCACGCCGACGCCAACATCTCACTGATCACGCGGTTCCTGCGGGCCGGCATCGACGTCTGCTCGACCGCGATGACGCCGTGGGTCTGGCCGACCATGCACCTCAACCCGCCCAACTGGATCGAGCCCATCACCGAGGCCTGTGAGCTGGGCGGATCCTCGTGCTTCACCACCGGCATCGACCCGGGTTTCGCCAACGACCTGTTTCCCATGACCCTGATGGGCGTCTGCTCGGAGGTGCGCCGTGTGCGGGCCTCCGAGCTGCTGGACTACACGAACTACGAGGGCGACTACGAGGTCGAGATGGGCATCGGCCGCGAGCCCGAATTCAGCCCGATGCTGGAAAACCCCAGCGTGCTGATCTTCGCGTGGGGTGCGACCGTGCCGATGATCGCGCACGCCGCGGGCATCATGCTCGACGAGATCACCACCACCTGGGACAAGTGGGTGACGCCCACCGAGCGCACGACGGCCAAGGGCGTCATCAAGCCCGGGCACGTCGCCGCCGTCCGGTTCACCATCAACGGCATCTACAAGGGCGAGACGCGCATCCAGCTCGAACACGTCAACCGGATCGGGAACGACGCCGCCCCCGACTGGCCGTCGGGCCACGACAACGACGTCTACCGGGTGGACATCGAGGGCACCCCGAGCATCTTCCAGGAGACCGCGTTCCGGTTCACCGACGGCTCGGGCCGGGACCCGGCCACCGCCGGCTGCCTGGCCACCGGGATGCGGGCGCTCAACGCCGTGCCGGCGGTCAACGACCTGCGGCCGGGCTGGGTCACCCCGCTCGACCTTCCGCTGATCGCCGGGGCGGGCTCCATTCGCTGACGGGCTTATACAGCTGACGCATAGCATGCGCAGAGACTGGCTATAGGTTCCCCCGGCACGATTAGCCGTGCTGCTGAAGTGGGGATTGATACATGGTCGATAGAGTGAGGCCCGCGCTGGGCCTGTCAATTGGTTCCACCAACCTCGCGGCCGCGACCGCCAATCTCGTAATCACGCGTAAGCCGGTCCTCACGCTCTATCGCGAACGCCCGCCCGAGGTGGGCGTCCCCGCGGAAAACCCTCGACTCGACGAGCCGGGCGTGGTCATCACGGGTTTCGTGGACCGGGTCGCGGATCCGGTGGGAATCCGGGCCGCCGACGGCTCGGTGCACCGCGGCGACGCGTTGATCGCCGACGCGATGCGCGCGCTGGCGTACGCGGTGACCGGCGGGCGCCCGCTGCCCGAAAACATCGCGGTGACCTATCCCGCCCATTGGTCCGACAACTCCGTGCACGCCCTGGGCGCCGCGCTGGGCGGCGTCTCCGAATGGAAGGATCCCGCGCGGCCGCTGGTGCTGATCCCCGATGCCGCGGCGACCTTGTTCGCGGTGCGGGCCAACCCGGGCATCCCCGCGCGCGGCACCGTGGCCGTGTGCGATTTCGGTGGCAGCGGCACCAGCGTCACGCTGATGGACGCCGCCGGCAACTACCAGGCCCTCGCCCCGACCGTGCGCTATCCCGACTTCTCGGGCGACATTATCGACCAGGCGCTGCTGACCGCTGTCCTGGCCGACGCGCCGAGCGTCGGCTCGCTGAGCCCGCTGCGCAGCGGGTGCCGCGGCGCCAAGGAGCAGCTCTCGTCGACCACGGTGACTTCCCTGGCCGTCAGCGACATCCGGCTCACCAGAAACGAACTCGAGGACGCCATCCGCCAGCCGCTGACCAACTTTGTGGCGGTGCTGGACGAGGCGTTGCGGCGCAACGGGATTCGCGATCTGGCCGCGGTGGTTTCGGTGGGCGGCGGGGCGAACATCCCGGCGGTCACCACGACCCTGTCGGGACATTTCCGGGTGCCGGTCATCACGACGCCGCAGCCTCAGCTGACCGCGGCGATCGGGGCCGCGCTGCGGGTCGCGCCGGGGCCGGTGGATGACACCGCGACCGCGCTGATTCCGGCCGCGCCGGCAACGGCGCCCGCTTCTGCGATGGTGACGGCCACGGCGACCGCGCGAGCCTGGCCGGGTCGTCGTGGCGCTGGGACCGCGACGGCGGAGGCGCCCTCACCCGGGACGGCGCCCGCGATGGCCTGGTCGGAGGCCACCGGCGCCGGCCCCACGTCCGCGAGCCCGGCGCCGAGGTCCGAGCAAGCCTCCGAGCAAGCCGCGGTCGCGCTCCCGGAATTCGAGAAGTCCGTCTGGCGGCGGTTGGCTCCGTTGATGGTCATCGGCGCCTTGTTGGCGCTCCTGCTGGTGGGCGCCGCGCTGGCTATCGGCCTGGGGTCAAGCACCAAGCCAGCGCCGGCGCCGGCCGGCAACACCACTCCGGCATCCCCGGCGCCCTCGTCGGCGC